>NZ_JBMAMH010000009.1:0-146165 GCF_058148645.1 Flexivirga sp. YIM B11880 | reverse complement strand
CCGGCACGCGCATGCTGGGCAAGAGGACCGATCTCCTGGAAGACAGCCCCACAACACCAGGGACGTCGGCGTATCGAAGAGTCACCCTTGCCCAGCACACGATCATCATCTATGCGTATCGAGGTGTAGCGGGGGAACGGGTCCAGGCTGTCCAACCGTGTCCGGCGGACCGACCCTGGACGAAGGTGTTGCACGACCCACTGACAGCGTTAATGTGCTGCAGTTGAAGGAAACAGGTGAGATTCAACCCTCGACATATCGTTCGAACGCATGTAGTATAAACCCATGGAGGGTACATCCGCAGACCGCGCGTCAGGATCGGCTGCGGGTATGGGCGCCGAGGAGAAGATCACGGCGGCGTTCGAGCTGCTGGTCGCCGCCTTCGAGGACGCCAGGCTCGACACCATCACCCTCACCAAAGAGCAGTTGTTGCGGCAAGCGGTCGCCGCGCAACGAGTGCTGAACACCGCGTGGGCGGTGCAATCGGCGCGACTGGGCCAGGCCGCCGCGATCGAAGAGCAGCTGGTCCCGGACAACACCTCACCGGACGGCTACCGCACCCGCGAGCTCCGCCACGCGGTCGGTGCTTACCAGGACGAATTCATCGGATCGGAGATCGGACCGTTGTTCGGCTGGACCTCCGGGCACGCGGTCGACCGGGTGTCTGAGGCCACCGATGCGATCATCCGCACGCCAAGGTTGTTCAAGCAGGTGGCGGCCGGCAAGCTCGAGCCGGCCAAACTGGCCACTATCCACCGCGCCCTGGGTCGGGTGATCCGCGAAGTCGATGACGACGGTGATCCGGTCACCCTCGATCTGGCACGGCAGGTGGAGTCCGCCCTGCTGGGCGACAGTCCAGATGACGAGGGCGTGGCCCAGGCCGAGGCCGCCGCGGTGGAGCAGGCGAACGTCGACCAGCTCGCCCGGCAGTCGGCGCGGCAGGTGCAGCAGCGCACCGACCGGATCCTGGCCCATCTGGACAAGGTCGCCGCGAGCAAGGCCGCTCAACGGCGGCGTCGAGACAGGGTCGGGGTCTTCGCCCACCCCGACGACGAACCGGGGCTGACCCACCTGCATGCCATCCTGTCCTCGGACCCGGCGGCGAAGATCATGGCTGCTGTCGATGAACTGGCCGGACAGCTGCACACCGACACCACCACGAGCAAAACCTTGGCCGAGTGCCGGGCTGACGCGCTGACCGACCTCATCCTGGGCAACACGAACATCACCACGAAACTCGTCATCCAGGTCCCGATCCACACCGGCGCCACGGAAACCACAGGGCACGCGCGAGGTTCGGCATTCTCGTCCTCCCGCACCACCGGCAGCGGTGGTTGTGCTTCCTGGTGGCCAGCCGCGTTCGGGCACCCGATCACCGGGCTCACCGTCTTCCCGCACGGCGCACCGACGCCCACGACAGCCGGGACCGGTTCGCCGGGCGCGACGACGGATGCGTCCGGTGCCGACGGCGGACATCTGGGAGGCGGGCAACGGACGGTGCTGAAGTCGGCGGCGCAGGTCGAGGCGGAGTTCAACGAGCTGCTCAAGCGCCTCTACCCACCTGATCTGGCCGACGAAGATCCGACCGAGCTGGCTGATGACTGGGCAGACCGGCAAGACCGCCAGCGATATTGCGACGACACCACCGGGCCGCCACGCCAGTCGTCACCTGACCCTGTGCCGGCACAGGCAGGAGCTGCCCGCAAGAATGCCGCACCAGCCCCGGCTGCATGGCTGGGGGATGCGATGGTGCCCGGCATCGGAGTAATCCCCGCCTCGGTGATCCAGGAAATCTCTCGGACGTTCGGGATGACGATCACCCGCGCACTCGTCGACGCCGACACCGGCGTCACCGTCGAAACGTCCGAGACGCACTACCGGCCCAGCATGCGCTTGCAACAGTTCGTGCGGACCCGGGATGTGCACTGCCGCTTCCCGGGCTGCACCCGCGCGGCCCGGTGGTGCGACATCGACCACGTCACCGCCTGGCCCGGCGGACCGACCTCCACGTCCAACCTTTGCTGTCTGTGCAGACATCATCACCGCACGAAGCATGAAAACGGCTGGTCGGTCACCATGACGCCCGACGGCGTCTGCACCTGGACGAGCCCGTCCGGCCGCACCTACATCACCACTCCCGGCGAATAGTGCACGCCCGCAACAGAACCCGTTTCTCTGCAGGCGCGCCGACGGCCCTTCGACACGCTCACGGGTAGTCGGCGGGCGGTGGACGTGCTGGGGTTTCGGCGGGGCTACCGTTCGTGGATGAGCATCACGACGGAGCGGCCGGACCGACAACCTGACGAGTTCGACGCGGTGATGGGCTGGTATCGCCTGCAACGGGGGATCGTCCGGCTGAAGTGCGACGGTCTTTCGGACGAGGACGCGCACCGCTCGGTGATCCCGACGTCACCGCTGATGACGGTCGCCGGCATCGTGTCCCACCTGCGCTGGGCAGAGGAACTGTGGTTCGGCGAGGTGCTGCTGGGCAGACCCGGCATCGGGACCGGCTTCGACGGAGTGGACGACTCAGAGTTCCAGGTGGCGGATGTCCCGCTCGTGCAGTTGCTCGACGAGTACCAAGCGGCCTGCGATCGTTCCGATGCTGCGATCGAAGCCGCCGGGTTCGACGCGACCGGGTCCACCGAGCTGCACTCGGTCGGCGAGGCGTCGGTGCGCTGGATGGTGCTGCACATGCTCGAGGAGACGGCTCGCCACGTCGGTCACCTCGACCTCATTCGCGAGCTGCTCGACGGGACCAAGAGCTACTTCTGATTTTGGCGGTATGCCGCCCTCCTGGGACCATGTATGACGCGATGACCGACACCCTCACCCCGACGCCCGTGCTGCCGCCCCTGCAGATCGGCCGGCACACCATCGCCTCACCCGTGGTGCTCGCCCCGATGGCGGGCATCACCAACCGGGCCTTCCGCCGCTTGTGCCGTCGGTATGGCGCTGCCGGATCCGCTGCCGGGGGTGCTTCCGGAGCGACCAGCCTCTACGTGAGCGAGATGATCACCTCCAGGGCGCTGGTCGAGCGCAACGCGACGACCATGCGGCTGATCGAGCACGACCCGGACGAGGCCCCCCGGTCGATCCAGCTCTACAGCGTCGATCCAGAGACGACGGGACGCGCGGCGCACCTCCTCGCCAGCGAGAACCGCTGTGACCACATCGATCTCAACTTCGGCTGCCCGGTTCCGAAGGTCACCCGCAAGGGTGGTGGATCGGCGCTGCCGTGGAAGACCGATCTCTTCCGGGGCGTCGTGTCGGCCGCGGTGAGAGCGGCCGCGCCATACGACATCCCGGTCACGGTCAAGATGCGCAAGGGCATCGACGCCGACCACCTCACCTTCGTCGAGGCCGGCCGGATCGCCGAGGGCGAGGGGGCGGCCGCCGTTGCGCTGCACGCCCGGACCGCGGCGCAGGCCTACTCCGGCACCGCCCAGTGGGACGCCATCGCGGAGCTCAAGCAGGCGGTCACGAGCATCCCGGTGCTCGGCAACGGCGACATCNGCGCTGCACGCCCGGACCGCGGCGCAGGCCTACTCCGGCACCGCCCAGTGGGACGCCATCGCGGAGCTCAAGCAGGCGGTCACGAGCATCCCGGTGCTCGGCAACGGCGACATCTGGTCGGCCGAGGACGCGCTGCGCATGGTCCGCGAAACCGGTTGCGACGGAGTGGTTGTCGGCCGAGGCTGCCTCGGCCGGCCGTGGCTGTTCACCGACCTGGCCGCAGCGTTCGCCGGCGGCGCGACCCGGGTGCAGCCGACGATGCGTGAGGTCGCGGAGACGCTGCGGTTGCACACGGTCTACCTGGCCGAGTTCTTCGAGTCCGAGGACAAGGCCTGCCGGGACATCCGCAAGCACATCGCCTGGTACTTCAAGGGATTCCGTGTCGGGTCGGAGGTGCGCGCCAACCTGGGTCTGGTGAAGTCACTCGCCGCGCTGGACGATCTGATCGGCAGTCTCGACCTCGACCAGCCGTGGCCCGGTGAGGCGGCCGAAGGTCAGCGCGGCCGCGCCGGCTCCGAGCGGCACGTCGTGCTGCCGGAGGGCTGGCTCGACTCACGCACGGTGGACGACGACACCCGGCGCGATGTCGCAGCCGCGGAGGCGTGGAGCAGCGGCGGCTGACGCCGTAGCCTGCGGTAGGCGAGCGAGGCCGCGGTGGCTCCGACCGCCCACAGGACGTGCGGTCCGCTCATCACCAGCAGCGCGCAGACGCTGACGAAGGCGATGAGCGCGGTCCACCACGCGGCGCCGAAGCGGGGCAGCAGCCGCACCGCGGCCGCCGTGCCGATCACATACACAGTCGTGAAACAGCCCGTGGTGAGCAGCATCAACTGGGCCAGGTCGAAGGAGCAGATCTCGTTGGCTGCCAACGAGATCAGCGCGAGCCCGGCAACCACCGCGAGGCTCCGCCGCGGCATGCCGCCCGCCTCGGACCCCTTGGCCAGCACCTGCGGGAGCGCGCCGTCAGCAGCCAGCGCCGCGCCCAGCCGTGAGCCGCCGGCGAAATAGGCGTTCATCGCGCTGAACGTCAGCAGCACGGCGACCACCGCGGTGACGATGCGCACGGGTCCGCCGATCCCGGCCACCAGCAGCGCCGACAGCGGCGCCCTCGTGTCGGCCGCTGCCGGCCCGAGCACCAGGACGGTGGCGCCGGCGAGTGCGAGATAGAGGACGCCGACGACCGCGAGGGCGAGAGCGGTCGCACGCGGCAGGTCGCGGCGCGGATCGCGGTATTCCCCGGCGAGCGGCGCGAGCGCCTCCCAGCCGGCGAAACCCCACACCAGCAGCGCCGCCGCCGCGCCGATCGCTCCCACACCGTGCGGTGCGAACGGCGCCAGGTGCCGGGTGGTCCCGTGCGGTGCGGCCACGACCACGGCCACCGCGATGAGCACGGCGAGCAGCGCCGTGAGCACCAGCTGCACCGGTCCGGACAGACGCAGGCCCGCCGCGTTGAGCACGGCGACCCCGACGATGAGTGCCGCCGCGGTGACGAGCGCGGTCGTGTGCCCGCCGCCGATCGCGTCGGCGACATACCCGCCGGCCATCAGGCTGGCCGGCGGCGCACCGACCGGCACCGCGAAGTAGAAGCACCAGCCGATGGCGCCGGCCGCTCGTGGTCCGAAGGCCCGATCGACGTATGCCGAGACGCCGCGGCTGTCCGGGTGCCGTGCGCCCATCGCGGCGAACGTCGCGGCGAGCGGAATGCTGAGCGCCACCAACGCAATCCATGCGATCAGCGAAGCCGGGCCGGCGACCTGCACGCCCAACGCCGGCAGGGTGATGACGCCGGTGCCGAGGACGGCCGCGACCGACAGTGCCGCGCCCTGCGGGACCGAGAGAGAACTCTGCACAGCACGAGTCTGACCTTGCAGAATGGCCCGGCGAAGATCCATTCCTGGCCAAACTGATTGGTCCAATCTACGGTGGACGGATGGACCTTCTGGTCGACCTGTCCGGCGCCGGCGACCGCACGACCCGGATCTATCAGCATCTGCTCGACGGCATCGCATCCGGACGGCTGCCACCCGGTGCGAAACTGCCCGCGACCCGGAGCTTCGCCGCGGAGCTCGGTGTCGCCCGGGGCACGGTGGCCACGGCATACGAGCGGCTCATCGCGGAGGGCTACCTCGAATCACGTGTGGGAGCAGGCACGTTCGTGAGCGCTGCGGTCGGTCCACGCCGTCCGGCTCCGGCTCCGACCGGCGACGTGCGGCCTCGCGCGGTCTGGGACCGGCTGCCGCCCCCGGTGCCTGACGCGCCGCCTCTCGACTTCGACCTCTCCGTGGCGGGGCCGGACACCCGGCTCTTCCCGTTCGCCGTGTGGCGCCGGCTCGTCTCCGCGACGCTGCGGCCGGCACTGCAGGCACAACCGGTGTATGACGGCTCGGGTCACCCGCCCCTGCAGGCCGAGATCGCCCGGCACCTGCGCCTCTCCCGGTCGGTGGTGACCGACGGTCCGGACGTGCTGCTGACCGGGGGAGCGCAGCAGGCGCTCGACCTGATCGGCCGGGTGCTGCTCGCGCCCGGCGACACGGTTGCCGTCGAGGATCCGGGATACACCGCGGCTGTCCGGCTCTACACCTCGCACGGGGCGAAGGTGTGTGGTGTGCCCGTCGACGAGGAAGGCCTCGTCGTCGACGCGCTGCCCGACAACGCGCGGCTCGTCTACGTCACACCATCCCATCAGTTCCCGACCGGCGCGGTGCTGTCGCTGCGGCGCCGGACCGCCCTCCTGGACTGGGCCGCGACACACGGCGCATTGATCGTCGAGGATGACTACGACAGCGAATTCCGTTACGAGTCAAAGGCGCTCGCGCCACTGCAAAGCCTCGACCGGTGTGGCCGGGTCGCCTACGTCGGCTCGTTCTCGAAGGTGCTGATGCCGATGCTGCGGATCGGCTACCTCGTCGCGCCGCGTTCCCTGCAGCCGGCGCTGCGGGATGCCAAACTGCTCACGGACTGGCAGGGCGACGCCGTGACGCAGGGTGCGATGGCGCGGTTCCTCGCCGAAGGGCTGCTCGCGGCGCACCTGCGGCGGGCGACCCGGGTCTACGCGGACCGGCGCGCTGTGCTGTTGGAGGAGCTGGCGCAACTCGACGACGTCCTCGAGCCCTATTCGTCGGCAGCTGGACTGCACGTCTGTCTGCGGTTGCGGGATCAGCGCCGGTCGGACGGGAAGGTCGTCCGGGCCCTCGCGGCTGCCGGTGTCGGCGCCGAACCGCTGTCGCCGCGGTACGTCGAGCAGCCCGCCGTCCAGGGCCTCGCCCTCGGTTTCCGGCACGTCGACTCCGACCGCATTCCCGCGGCTGTCCACCGGATCGGCCGCGTCCTGCGCGGCGCGGTGTGATCGACTCTCCGGCGTGCCTTCTCCTTCCGTCACCGTGACCGGACCCGCCACCTGGAACCACCTCATCGAGCTCGAGGCGCTGCCGGAGCCGCGCCCTCACCTGGAATTCGCGCGTCGCTCCTGGTGGGCGGTCGGCGGTACGTCCGCCGGCAAGGCGGCGCACCTGGCGGCACTCGGCGCCCGCACGACACTCGTCACACCCCTTGCCGGCGATACCGCCGGGACGCAGGTGACCGACGCGCTGGCTCGCACCGGTGCGTCGGTGATCGCCCTGGACAGTTCCGCCACGGAGTCGCACGTCAACCTGATGACGCCCCGCGGCGAGCGGATCAGTCTCGTCACCGCGGCGCCGTCCGAACCGACCGAGGACGACGTGGCCGCGGCGGCGTCGGCGATCCTGGATGCGGACGTGGCGTTCGTCGACCTGTCCGCGCTCGGTGCACGTCTGGTCGACGAGCAGAGCGTACGTTCCCGGCCGCTGTGGATCGACCTGCACGACTACGACGGGCGCTCGGCCTTCCACGAACCGTTCGTGCGCGCGGCCGACGTCGTCTTCATGAACGCCGACAGGACCGACGACCCGCAGCGGCTGATGGCCGAGTGTCTGCGGCGCGGTCCGCGTCTGGCCGTCTGCACACTTGGTGCGGACGGCGCCGTGTGCCTGGACGGCGACCGGTTGGTCCGGGTCCCGGCCGCTCCCGCCACGGTGGTGGACACCAACGGCGCCGGGGACGCGTTCGCCGCCGGCTTTTTGATGGCGACCTTCGACGGCGCCGCACCGGCCGAGGCGCTCAAGGCGGCAGCCCGCCAGGCAGCCGTCGCCCTGTCGAGCCCGGCGCTGCACCCGCGACTCGCGGACTGATCAGACTTCGACCGGGCGTTCGGGGTCGGTGATCCAGTGCGACCAGGAGCCGATGTAGACGCTGGTCTGCGGGTGTATGCCGGACGCCTCCAGGGCCAGCGCGAGGTGCGTTGCCTGCACTCCCGACCCGCAATAGACGCCGACCTCGCTCTCCGGCCGGATGCCGAGCGCGGTGAAGCGCAGCGCCAGATCGTCGGGCGAGAGGAACGTGCCGGACTCGGTGAGGTTGGCCAGGGCCGGCGCGGAGACGGCGTCCGGGATGTGTCCGGCCACCGGATCGACCGTCTCGTTGCGTCCGGCGAACCGATCGGCCGGCCGCGCGTCGAGCAGCAGCTTGGTCGTGGCGAAGTCGGCGGCGGTGTCCGCGTCGAGCAGCCGGGCGCCCGGATCGGTCGGGTAGAAGTCGCCCTCCCGGGGCTCTGGCTCGTCGGTCGACACCGGCAGGCCGGCCGCCTGCCAGGCGGCGAAACCGCCGTCGAGCACCTGCACGTCCTCCTTGCCGAAATACTTCAGCAGCCACCAGCACCGGCTCGCCGCCAGCGAGTTGCCGTCGTCATACACCACGACCGGGCGGTCGTTGTCGACGCCGGCCCCGCGCATCGCCGCCGCGAAGACCTCGCGGCGCGGCATCGGATGACGGCCGCCCGGTCCAGGCGCATCGGCCATGACACCCTCGAACTCCACCCAGGCCGCGCCGGGCAGATGACCTGCTTCGTATGCCGGCCGGCGGCTCGCCTCGCCCATCTGCCACCGGGTGTCGACGAGCGTCACCGAGTCGAGGATCGTCGCCAGGGCGGCCGGCGTGATGAGCGGATGCGTGGGACGCGTCATACCCAAAGTCTGGTGGGCCCGAGGAAGAGCCGCAATGCCGCTGGGGAATGCCGGCCGGCGGACACGGGTAGTCTCGGGAAAGACCCGTGTGCCCGATGGGGCACCACGCCACGAGACCGATCACTGGAGGCCGAACCGTGCTTGTCCGTCGCCTTGCCCGCCCGATGCTGTCGTCGATCTTCGTCACCTCCGGGTTCAACGCGCTGCGCAATCCCGACCCGATGGCTCCTGCCGCAGTGCCGGTCATCGACAAGTTGCGGGCCGTGCTGCCGGAGTCGGCGAAAGGGCTGGTGCCGAAGGACCCGGCCATGGCCGTGCGTGTCAACGGCGCCGTCCATCTCGTCGGTGGTCTGATGCTGGCGACCGGCCGCTTTCCGCGGGTCGCCTCGACCGCACTGGCGGCGACGCTCGTCCCCACGACGCTCACCGCGCACCCGTTCTGGAAGGAGCAGGACCCGGCCAAGCGGGTGCAGCAGCAGGTGCACTTCTTCAAGAACCTGAGTCTCTTCGGTGGCCTGCTGATCGCAGCGGTCGACACCGAGGGCAAGCCCAGTGTCGCCTGGCGCAGCCGTGCCGTCGCGCACCGCGCCGGTGACGCGGTCGCCTCGGCGCTGCCGTCCGGGTCCGACAACTCCGACGCGGTGAGTTCGTTGAAGGCGACCTTGGGACACGTCGCCGAGGCAGCCAGGGAGCACGGTGCGCACCTGGCCGACGTGGTCAAGGAGCAGGCTCCGGTGGTCGCCGGGGCGGCCAAGGAGCACGGCGCACACCTCGCGGGTGTGGCGAAGGAGCAGGGCGCGCAGCTCGCCGACGTCGTGAGGGAGCAGGCGCCGGTGGTCGCCGAGGCGGCCAAGGCACATGGTGCAGCGGTCGCCGAGGCGACGCGTGAGCAGGCGCCGGTGGTCGCCGACATCGCCAAGGAGCGCGGCGGGGAGTTCGGTCGGCGTGCCGCCGAGAAGGCCGCCCAGGCGAGCCTGAAGGCGGCGAAAGCAGCGCAGCAGGCGCGCAGCCAACTTGCCTGAGAGCTGACGGGCCGGTCGGGCCCCGATCGGGTTGAATGGGGTCATGTGCCGCAACATTCGCCCGCTCAACAACTTCGAGCCGCCCGCCACTGAGGACGAGGTCCGCGCCGCGGCGTTGCAGTTCGTCCGCAAGATCGCCGGCAGCACCAAGCCGTCCAAGGCCAACGAAGCGGCCTACGACACGGCGGTCGAGCTGATCACCCGAGCGAGTCGAGAGCTGCTCGACTCCCTCGTGACGACGGCGCCGCCGAAGAACCGCGAGGAGGAGGCCGCCAAGGCCAAGGCCCGATCGGCCGCCCGCTACCCGTCGCCCGGCGAAGTTTCTCCCCCGCTCCGCTCCTCCGAATACTCCGCGGGGGACTCCGACGCGACCGCTGCCTCGTGACCGCGGAGATCACCGTCCGGCCGCTGGACCGCCAGGCGCAACGTGCCCTGACGGGCTGGCTGGGGGACGCCCGGGCCGCGGGCATCGACATCGACGACGTCGAGTCGATCGGCGCTGCCTACGACGACTATGTCCATGAGGTGTTGCTGACGCCGGCCGCCGAACGCCCCGACCCGACACCGAAACTGACGATGATCGCGATGGCGATGGGTGAGCACCTGCGACGGAATTCGACCTTGCAGTGGCGCGTGGCGGGTGACGCCCAGGGCACGGACCTCGCCCTTGCGTCAGCGGATGACCTCGGGGTGCTCTACCCGATCGATCCGGTGGCGCAGGCCTGGTCGCAGCGGCAGCGCGGTTGGTTGCCGGTGTTCGTGCGCGAGCTGATGCGCACCATCGGGAACGCGGACGGGAGATGAGCGAGTCCGCCCGGGTGAAGTGGTGGGCGAACTGGATCAACGGGTCGACCGCGCTCGGTATGGCGATCGCCCGACTCGGCGGGGCGCGCATCACGACGGGTCCCCGGGGGCTCTACCTCGCCGGCGGCTACCGCTTCCGATTCCCGGTGGCCGGCGCCTTCACCGTCGGCAACGTCCTTGTGTCGAAAAGCGATTGGCGCCAGCTGCGGCGTGAGCAGCCGCAGCTGATCCTCCACGAGGAGCAACACAGCTGGCAATACGTCGTCTGCGGGGGACTGCCGTTCCTGCCCTTGTACGGCGTGGCGCTCGCCTGGTCCTGGTTGCGCACCGGCGACTTCGCGTCGCGCAACGCGTTCGAGCGCAACGCCGGGCTCGCCATGGGCGGCTACCGGGAGCACTCGGTGCGTCCGCTGCGGTCGGTGCTGGGGCACGGCGGATGAGCTACACGGCATACGACCGGCAGCGTTTCGTGCGCGAGGACCCGGTGCAGAAGCGTGCCGACAGGGACGACTTCGCACGCGACCGGGCACGGGTGCTGCACTCGGCCGGCTGGCGCCGCCTCGCCTCGAAAACCCAAGTGCTGCAACCGCACAACGACTTCATCCGCAACCGGCTGACACACTCCCTCGAGGTGGCGCAGATCGGCCGCGAGTTCGGCGAGGTGATCGGCTGCAACGCAGACGTCGTCGACACCGCCTGTCTGGCGCACGACCTCGGTCATCCACCGTTCGGTCACAACGGGGAGGCCGCGCTCAACGAATTGTGCGGCCATATCGGCGGATTCGAGGGCAACGCGCAGACCTTCCGCATCCTGACCCGGCTGGAGGCCAAGCGCTCACGAGCCACCGGCGGTTCGGTGGGCCTGAATCTCACCCGTGCGTCGCTGGACGCGGCGAGCAAATACCCGTGGTTCAGGGGCGAGAGTCGTGCGCAGCCGGGCAAATTCGGCTGCTACGCCGACGACGCGGAGATCTTCGGTTGGGTGCGAGCGACAGCTCCGACCGGCCGCTACCAGCAACGGTGTGTCGAGGCACAGGTGATGGACTGGGCGGATGACGTCGCCTACTCGGTGCACGACGTGGAGGACGGCATCACCTTCGGGTTGATCGACCTGCGGGCACTACGCTCGCGCAACGAGCAGGAAGTCCTCGCCGACCTGGCCCGTCGGGTCTATGCCCCGCAGCTCGAAACCGCGCAATTGGCAGGGTCGTTCGAGCGATTGGTCGCCACCGGCGTCATACCCGACCGGCTGCAGCCGGGCCGGCGAGGGGTGGCGGCGCTCAAGGACATGACGAGCCGGTTGATCGGCCGTTTCGTCGCCGCCGCGGAGCAGGCGACTCGCGACAAGTTCGGCGACGGTCCGCTGACGCGCTATGCGGCGGACGTTGTGATCCCGGTCGACGTGCTGGCCGAGTGCGTCATGCTCAAGGCCGTCGCTGCGCACTTCGTGATGCTCACCGACGAGAGGCGGCTGCTCCAGGCGGAGCAGCGCCGCATCATCGAGACGCTTTTCACCGTCTACCAGGAGCATCCGGACCGGCTCGACCCGATGCTCGCCGAGGACTATGCATCGGCCGCGAACGACGCCGCCGCATTGCGTGTCGTGGTCGACCAGATCGCCTCACTGACCGATCACCGCGCCAGAACCCTTGCCTTCGAATGGAGCTGAACCCGCGAAGTTCTCCCCCCCCCGCTTCGCTCCGCCGATACTTCGCGGGGGCCCCGATCCCATGAAGGAGATTCCGGAATGAGCCAGTGGAACCTGTCACCCCTGCCGATCGTCGGCGCACCGATGGCCGGCACGAGCACTCCCGCGCTGACGGCGGCGATCAGCGCCACCGGTGGTTTCGGAATGCACCCGGCGGCGTACCTGACCGCCGAGCAACTGGCCGACCAGCTGGCGCAGGTCCGACACACGACGGATCGGCCGTTCGGCGTGAACTTCTTCGTGCCGACAGCGGTGGACGAGGCGCGGGACGCGGCTGCTGTGGCCGCGTATGCCGACGTGCTGCGGCCGGTGGCGCAATCGCTCGGTGCCGAGGTGCCTGCCCCCAACTGGTTGGACGACGACGATTACGACGCGAAGATCGACCTGGTGGCGGAGCAGCGGATCCCGTTGGTGTCGTTCACTTTCGGCTGCCCGTCGGCAGCGGTCGTGGAGCAGTTGCACGGCGCGGGTGGGCAGGTGTCGATCACCGTTACCGACGCCGACGAGGCGGCTGCCGCAGTATCGGCGGGAGCCGATCAGCTGACCCTGCAGGGCGCGGATGCGGGCGGACACCGCAGCACGCATGACGTCAGTGCGCCGCCGAACACCCGTGGCTGGGCGGACCTGCTGCCCGGCGTGCGGGAGGTTGCGGACCTGCCGGTGGTGGTCGCCGGAGGCATCATGACCGCAGCGGACGTGCGAGCGGCGCTCCAGGCCGGCGCCGTGGCGGTGCAGTGCGGCACGGCCTTCCTGCTGTGCGACGAGACCGCGCTCAACCCCACCTACCGGCTGGGGTTCACGGCTGCCGAGAGCACGGAGACCGTGGTGACCCGGACGTTCAGCGGCCGCCCGGCCCGCGGCGTGCGCAATGAGTTCACCGACCGTTTCGAGCACGTCGTCCCACCCGTCTTTCCCGTCGTCAACCAGCTCACCAAGCCGATCCGCGCTGCGGCCAACCGCGCGGGCAACCCCCAGTTGAGCAATCAGTGGGCCGGCACCGGCTGGCGGCAGGCCCGCCCGGGACCGGCCGCTGACGTGGTGGCAGCGCTCGCTGCGGGCGTTCGCTGAGCGGCGGTCTCCCGCGAGTGTCGTAGCCCGGCCATAGGGTCGCGATCATGGAGAAGCTCATCGATCGCGACCTGACCGGTGCCGAGTTCCGCGAGTGCATGCTCGACGAGGCCCGCTTCGTCGGGGTGGCGATGCGCGGTGCCGAGATCGACGGACTGGTGACGGACCTGACGGTCAACGGGGTCGCCGTGATGCCCTATGTCGAGGCCGAGCTGGATCGCCGCCACCCGGTGCGCGTCCTCATTCGCTCCGAGGACATCACCGACCTGCGTGCAGCCTGGCAGCAACTGCAGGACGACTGGGCGTCGACGATCAAGCGCCTGCAGCAGTCGCCGGGGATCGAGCACCGGTCGGTGCGCGGCGAGTGGTCCGCACTGCAGACCCTGCGCCACTTGGTCTTCGTGCACGACTCCTGGTTCACCGGGTGCTGTCTGGGCCGCAGTGAGCCGTTCTCGCCGTTGGGCTTGTCGATCGATTCGGTGCCCGCTGACGCAGCTCCGGGCCTGGATCCTGCTGCGGACCCGACGCTCGACGAGGTCCTCGCCGTCCGGGAGAGACAGACGACTGCCCTGGAGTCGTGGTTGGCGAAGCGCACGGTGGCTGAGCTGGCCGCTCCGGCGCCCGTACCCGACGGTGGTCGGTGGCCGCCATACGCGAGGGGAAGGACGGTCGCGCAGTGTCTACGCACGGTGCTGAACGAGGAGTTCGAGCACCACGGCTTCGCCGTCCGTGATCTCGCCGCGCTGACCTGAGTCAGTCCCTGTGGATGCGCCCGCCCGACAACGGCGCGACCGACCTAGACTGCCGGTGTTATGGCGGGTCGCATCAAGTCCGAAGACGTCGAACTCGTCAAGGAGCGCAGTTCGATCGAGGACGTGGTCAGCGAGCACGTCACGCTGCGCCGGTCCGGCAACAACCTGGTCGGTCTGTGTCCCTTCCACGACGAGAAGACACCGAGCTTCTCGGTCAACCCCACGCAGGGCTTCTACCACTGCTTCGGCTGCGGCAAGGGCGGCGACGTCATCTCCTTCGTGCAGGAGGTCGACCACCTCAGTTTCGCCGAGGCCGTCGAACGCCTCGCGGGCAAGGCGGGCGTCGAACTGCACTACGAGGACGGCGTCCGGCCGCGTGAGGAGAGCATCGGCCGCCGTACGCGCTTGCTCGAGGCGCACCGGGTCGCGGAAGAGTTCTACGCGTCCTTGCTGCCCGCCATGCCCGAGGCCCGGACGGCCCGCGACTACCTGCGGGGCCGGGAGTTCGACGGCACGATCGCCGAGCAGTTCGGCCTCGGCTACGCGCCGACCGACGGGCATGCTGTCGCAAACCTCTTGCGTGACAAGGGTTTCACGCGGGATGAGCTGCTGGCGGCCGGACTGATCAACCGCGGCGGCTATGACGTCTTCCAGGGCCGGCTGCTCTGGCCGATCCGCGACATCGCCGGTGACACGGTCGGTTTCGGCGCCCGCCGCATCTTCGACAACGACCCGCGCCCGGCGAAATACCTCAACACCGGTGAGACCGCGATCTACAAGAAGCAGCGGGTGCTCTACGGCCTCGACCTGGCGAAGAAGTCGATCGCCGACGAGCGGCGGGCGGTGATCGTCGAGGGTTACACCGATGTGATGGCCGCCCACCTGTCCGGTGTCACGCAGGCCGTCGCGACGTGCGGCACGGCGTTCGGGGTCGACCACATCAAGCTGCTACGCCGGCTCCTGCGCGACGAACGCGGGGGAGAGCCGGCGAAGGTGATCTTCACCTTCGACGGTGACGCGGCCGGCCAGAAGGCCGCGCTCAAGGCGTATGACGAGGACCAGCGGTGGGCCTCCCAGTCGTATGTCGCCGTGGCCGCCGACGGGCAGGACCCGTGCGAGTTGCGGATCTCCGCCGGTCCGGAAGCGGTGCGGGAGCTGGTCGACGGAGCGACGCCGATGTTCGAGTTCGTCGTGCAGACCACGCTGGCGCGTTTCGACCTGAACAGTGTCGGGGGTCGGGTCGCGGCAACGCGGGCGATCGCCCCGATCGTCGCCGACATCCGTGACGGGCTGAGCCGCGACGAGCTGATCCGGGAGGTCTCCCGGCAGATCGGTGTCGGCATCGACGATTTCGCACAGGCGGTGCGGCGGGCGCCGCGCGGCGGCATCGCGGAGGCGGCGAAGCAGGTCCGCGACAAGCCGCAGAGCGACGGCGCCGCCGAGACGGCACCGGCCCCGGCATACGAGCCCCCGAACCTGCGCGATCCGGTCGTGCGCGCCGAGCACATGCTGCTGCAGTGCATCGTGCAGTTTCCGACCGCGGTGCCGGCCCACCAGCTGGAACCGATCGACCCCGCCGAGCTGACGGCGCCGGCCCACCGGGCCGTGTTCGAAGCGATCCGCACGGTCGGCATCGACCCGGGGCGCAGCCAGAGCGCCTGGGTGTCGGCGGTCAACGAGGCGGTGCCCCACGTGGTGCGACCGCTGGTCGCGCAACTCGCCGTGGAGCCGCTGCCGACCAGGCTGGACAGCCAGGGGCGGCCCGACTGGCACTACGTGCGGTCGCTGGTCGTGCGCGTCCGGGAAGTCGCCCTGCGACGGCAGATCGCCGAAGTGATGAGTGCGCTCCGACGCACCGACGACTCCGACCAGGCGAGAAGCATCTCCGCGCAACTCACCACGCTGCAGCGCACCCTCGCCGATCTCCTGGCGACCGTGGAGTGACCGCCCGCCCGGTGCCGGCGCCGAGGGCGCGCGGAAGTCGCGACGGTCGCGACGGTCGCGAGTTGTGCGCAGAATCGGCGCCGACGGCGCCCGGAAGTCGCGACGGTCGCGGGTTGTGCGCAGGATCGGCGCCGACGGCGCCCAGAAGTCGCGACGGTCGCGAGTTGTGCGCAGGATCGGCGCCGGCGGTGCCCGGAAGTCGCGACGGTCGCGGGTTGTGCGCAGGATCGGCGCCGACGGCGCCCAGAAGTCGCGACGGTCGCGAGTTGTGCGCAGGATCGGCGCCGGCGGTGCCCGGAAGTCGCGACGGTCGCGGGTTGTGCGCAGGATCGGCGCCGACGGCGCCCGGAAGTCGCGACGGTCGTGGGTTGTGCGCAGCCTCATGCCGCTGCCGACAGGCGGACCAGGCGATGGACAATGGCAGGACCATGTCATTCCTGAAGCGCTCCAAGCCCCAGCTTTCTCCGGAGATCGTGGCCCGGCTGCAGCTCCCCAAGGGCGAGCGGGTGCTGGCCTCGGCCGCCGATCAGCTGTCCGGCGCGCACGTCGTCGCCACCAACTGGCACCTGACGGTCGTGGCGGCGAACGGTGAGGTCACAACACGGCCCTGGCACCTCGTCGACGCCGGGCAGTGGCAGCCGGAGACCTGGACCCTCACGGTCACCTGGATCGAGACGCGGCGCCCGTCGCAGTGGACGTTCGGACCGCAGGACACCCGCCTCCCGGAGACCTTCCACGAGCGGGTGCGCGCAAGCATCGTGCTGGTCGAGGAGCTGCCGCTGCAAGGCCGGGCCAACGGGCGAGTGGTCGCCCGCCGCGATCTGCGCACCGATCAGCTGCTCACCCAGACCGTGCTGGGCCGCAACACGCGTGCCGACGACCCGCTGGTTCAGGACGCAGTCGCCCGCACGACGGCGTACGTCCGCGATGCGGTGGGTCTGTAGGCACTCGGCCGATTCGGTGTTGGCACGCTCGATTTGCTAAAGTTCTGGTCGCAGCAACACGCTGTGCGCGATCCCCTATAGCTCAATTGGCAGAGCATTCGGCTGTTAACCGGAGGGTTCTTGGTTCGAGTCCAAGTGGGGGAGCCAGCAGGCCCTTCGACCAGGCACAACGCCCGGTTGGAGGGCCTTTCGTCATGTCCAGGAGAGCCAACCCGCCGCCTCGCCCGTCTCCAGAGACTTGACCCGCCTCAGCCGGCCGGCCTGCTCCGGCCACCGGCAGACGCGCTACGTCGCAGTGTCGGTGCCGGTGAAGAGTGTTCGGAGGACAACCAACACTGGAGGATCGATGGGTTGCGATGACGTTGGTCGCTGACTCATGTCTCTTGGCTTCGGCGGTGCAGTGGCCGTGCTTGCAGCGTCGCTTGCCCTATGGGGATCTCCACGCACTCGGTCTTGCGGCGCTCGCCCAGCTTGTCGATGAAGCACCCGATGTCGAAGCGGCTCTGTTCGCACGTGTGGCTCTGGAGCCGATCGTGTTCCCTGGGGAGGAAGTCGAGTTGGCGGACGGTCCACAAGCTGACGAGGCACAATCGTCATACGACGACGAGGGACCGTGGCGCCGGCCGCTGCCTCAACATCCCGGAATCCGCTGACGGCGCGGACGGGCGCCAGATCGCTCGCGCTGGCAGGCAGCGGGCCCGATGGCTTGCGGGCAGATTTTCGAGTCGCAATTTCGCCTCGATCAGCAGCGAACAGCTGGCTAGATAGCTCTGCAGCGCGCAGGTCGTCGACTCAGGGAGGTTCACATGCCGGCTCGGGACGCATTGGTGTACGCGATCGACCGTGCGTTTCAAGTCTGCGGAGACATCGACGTCGTCAACAGCAGCGCCACGATGCTCGCGCACAACAGCAAGACGATCCGCGCGCTCGTCGGCCCGAGCGAGATCCCTGATCTGGCCTTCAGCGTCATCGTCCGTGGAAGCAAGCGCGCCGAGATGGGGTTCGGCGCCGTCATGCAGGACCGACTGATCCTTGCCTGGCAGACGGGCTTCAGATCTCGGCCCGAATCACGCACCGTTGCGTATGCCGATGTCGTCCGCCTGCACTACCGGGAGAAGGGCGGTGACAGATCGCTCGGCAGAGGGACAGTCCTCACCCTTTCCTGTACCGACGGGCACGTGGAGAACCTCGGATTCGGACCGGGCGGTCGCGCGCTCGCAACGGAAGTCATGGGACGCATCAAGCAGCACCGCCGGCGGTTACTCGGTGCTCGAGCAGGTTGAGCTCAGCCGGCCAGCCTGCTCGGATCGGGACCGTTCGCCCACCACCGGGCAGCTCGCAGCTGGCTGGTCGGTATGCCGGATTCGTCGAGAGCGGCGAGGCCGGGATGGGCCGACATACCGGCGGCATAGATGACGCGGGAGGTGGCGCCGGTCTCGCGAATCGCCGCCCCGAGGTCGATGTCGGCCGGAAAGCTCCGATGATGGGCCAGCGGGGTGAGCAGCCGACGCTTATGGGACGGTGACGCGGTGCGGAAAGCGTCCGCGAAGGTGTCCGGATCACGGCGTCGGCAGGTGCCGAGCGCGACCGACGTGAACGGAAACTCCAGCCCGCGCCGTCCCGTCCCCGGCTCGCCGGCCGGGGTGGCGCCCGGCCAGAAGCGGCGCTCGAGCTCGTGCGAGAGGGCGTGCCCGTACGGGCTCGACGACACGACGAGACCTGCGACGAACGGGTCGGTGCCGTCGACCAGGAGTCGCCACAACCACGTCGCGAGCCCGTCCTCGTGCGGGCGGACGGCATGGCCGGCGAGTTCCCGAGCGAGACTCGCGCAGGCGAGACGGAAGTGCCGGGCATCGGCGACCGGCAACGTGTCCGGGCGTGATCGCACGATGCTCAGTTGCACCCGCCGGGACTGCTCCCGGCTGAAGGGGTAGAGCAGCTCCCGCAACTGCAGCGGAGTCAGGCTCGACGCCACGATGGTGGCCACGTCCTCCAGGTCGCGGTGACCGCTCGCGAGGTCCTCACGAAGTGTGTCGCGTATGGCGCCCCAGAGCTCGCGCCGACTGCGGCCCTGGTGCAGGTCGATGGCCAGCACGTGCGCGACCGACTCAGCCGGCTCGCTCCGAAGCGATCGGTAGGTGTGCAGCGCCAGGGCCGTGCCGCGCGGATGGTGCACCTCCGTGAGCACGGCGAGCGCGTCGCCGATGACGGTGTGACCGCATGCGGTGAGATGGTCGCGGACCGCGTCCTCCACCGGGCCGCTGATCACCGGGTCGGCGGCGAGCAGTTCCAGCGCGCGGATGCGCAGGCGGTAGCCGGCGCAGGTGGACCGGGACATCTCGTTGACCAGCAGGTGGGACCAGAACCCGACGCGCTCCGGAGATTGCGGCGTGCCAGTGGTGATGAGGGTCGCCAGATCGAGCCAGTCCCGGCCGGACAGCGGGGTCGTGTCAGCGGCGTCGGCTCTCGTGAGCAGGTCCCATTGGGCCGCGCGGTCCCGCCTGGTCTGTTTGCCGTCGGGCAGGTAGGAACTGATCTCGCCCGGCGGCAGCCCGACGATGTCCTCCAGGGCGGCGATCACCGGCAGCGGCGGAGTCAGCTCACCGTTCTCGTAGCGGGTGAGCGTGCCGGGCACCAAGGTCTTGCGGACCCCCGGGTATGCCTTCATCGCCTCGATCATCCGCGGCTGCACGCGCAATGCCGGGTCGGGCGCCGCATGCCGCCATGACCGCATCAGCCAAGGAACCGGAGACCAGTCCTGCACCGGGTTGTCCACGGGCGCAGAGTACGCCGAAGGGCGGTCGTGCGATGCCGGATTGCGGGGTGACGGGATCGGCGCAACCGGCGGCCCGGGCCCGCCGGTCCGTCAGGTGCTCGCTCCGGTCTCGACGCCGGGTGCATTCATCGTCCCGGCCGGATCACCGGCGGGAGCCGCCGGACCGGTCGTCCGGCCGCGTGCCTGGAGCCGGTGCTCGACCCAGGTCGCGAGCCTGCTGATCGCGTAGTTGATCACGATGTAGATCGCCGCGATGACGACCAGCATGGCGAAGATGTTGCCGTTGAGCGACGTGGCCGGCTTGCTGCGGTAGAGCAGCTCGCCATACAGCACGTTGTAGCCGAGTGCGGTGTCCTTGAGCACCACGATCACCTGACTGATCAGCGACGGCAGCATCGCCGTGATCGCCTGCGGCAGCAGGATCTGCCGCACCGTCTGGCCCTCGGTCAGGCCGATCGACCGACCCGCCTCGGACTGGCCCTTCGGCAGCTGGTCGACACCGGACCGGATCACCTCGCAGATGACCGACGAGTTGTAGAAGACCAGCCCCGCCACGGTGGCGATGAGCGGCCCGCTACCGCTGCCCTGTCCGTGCGCGCTCAGCCAGCCGAAGATGAACAGCATCATCAGCAACACCGGGAGCGCCCGCGTGAGCTCGACCCACGCGGCGGTCACCCACGCGACGGCACGCAGCGCAATCGCCTTGGGGGAGTTGCCGTTCGGTACGTCGATGAGCCGGAGCATCGCGAGGACGGCGCCGAGGACCAGGCTGATGACGATCGCCAGCGCCGCCGCCTGCAGGGTGCCGCGCAGGCCCGGCAGGATGTAGCTGTGCCAGGTGCTCCACTCGGTGAAGGGCCGCCACTTCGCACTGGCGAACTGATCCTTATCGGCCAGTTTCCAGATGACCAGCGCCATGATGGCCGCGAACACCACGCCGCCCGCCACGCCGAGCAGCGCATAACGACGCCGGGCCTTCGGCCCCGGCGCGTCGAACAGTACTGAAGCACTCATCGCTTCACCGCCACACGTTTGCCGAGCCAGCCGGTTGCCACGCCCATCGGCAGCGTCAGGATGATGAAGATGGCACCGACGACCATGAAGGAGACGTTGAGCAGCCCGGGGTCACGCTCGGTGACCGTTTTCAGCACGGCCGACAGTTCGTAGACGCTGATCGTCACCGCCACGGTGGTGTTCTTGGTCAACGCGATCAGCGTGTTGCCGAGCGGGACCACCGCACCACGGAACGCCTGCGGCAGGATGACCTCCCGCATGGTCTGACCGAACGTGAGGCCGATCGATCGCGCCGCCTCTGCCTGACCCAGGGGGATGGTGTTGAAACCGGAGCGCAGCGACTCGCACACATAGGTGGAGTGGTAGACCGTCATACCGACGACCGCGAGCCGAAAACCGTTGACATCGGCGAACTTCGGGTCCGTCGAGTCGGCCAGCGCGATGCCGAGTTGGATGTAGAGCACGAAGCTGCAGGACAGGATGATCAGCGTCAGCGGCGTGTTCCGGAAGATGTTGACGTATGACGTGCCGACGAAACGCAGGATGCCCACCGGTGACAGTCGCAGCGTGGCGACGATGGTCCCGACGACGAGGCTGCCGATGGCGCTGAAGAAGGTGAGCCGGATGGTAGCCCACAGCGCCGTCCAGATCTCGTAGTCGGAGAAGAGCGAAGACACCCGTGCCCTTCCTCTCTGTTGCGAAGTGGTGAAAGGCCGCTCCCGGCGGTGGCCACGTGACGGTTGGCCACCGCCAGGAGCATTGCGAATCTCCTTGGGGGTAGGTCAGATTCAGGCCTGGCAGGTGGGCGACTTCGGCGGGTTGAGCTTCTCGTTGTACTTGTAGTCGGAGCCCAGGTTGTTGTCGAGCGCCTTCTGCCAGTTGCCGTTGTCGAGTGTCTTCTTGATGGCGTCGGCGACCTTCTGACAGTCGGCCGAGCCCTTCTTCAGGCCGACGCCGTAGTTCTCCTCGCTGAAGGTGCCACCGACCAGCTTGAACTTGTCCTTGTACTGCGGCTGGTTGGAGTAGCCGGCCAGGATCGCGTCGTCGGTGGTCATCGCGTCGATCGAGCCGGACGCGAGCGCTTCGGCGCAAGCCGAGTAGGTGTCGTACTTCTGCGGCACCAGGTTCGGCGCCTTCTCCTTCAGGTTGTCGACGGACGTCGAGCCGGTGACCGAGCAGACCTTCTTGCCCGCGAGGTCGTTCACACCGGTGATCTTCGAGTCCTTGCCGACCAGAAGCGACTGGCCCGCAACGAAATAGGGGCCGGCGAAGCCGACTTCCTTGAGGCGCTTGTCCGTGATCGAGTAGGTCGCGACGATCATCTTGACGGTGCCGGCCTGCAGCATCTTCTCGCGCTGCGGGGACGGTGACTCGACGAAGTTGATCTTGCTGTAACCGAGTTCGGACGCCAGACAACGAGCGATGTCGACGTCGAAACCGGTGTATTTGTCCCCGTCCTTGAGGCCGAGGCCGGGCTGGTCGTACTTGATGCCGACCTTGACGGTCGGGCCCTTGTCGGGCAGCTTGCACACGGCCTCTTTGGCGCTCGACCCGCCGGAGCTACCACCGCACGCGGTGAGTCCGAGGCCGAGCGCGGTGGCTGCCGTGGCGGCGTAGATCGCGCGGAACTTCATGATTTTCCTCCAGGTTCACGGGTGGACCGTGGTGAGTGCGGCGACCGGGGTGACGGTGGTCGCTGCGGTGGTGGTGGGTGGTTGATCGGTCAGTGGGTGAGGATCTTGGACAGGAAATCCTTCGCTCGGGCGGACGTCGGGTTGGCGAAGAACTCCTCGGGTTGCTGTTGCTCCAGGATCTGGCCGTCGGCCATGAAGACGACGCGGTCCGCGGCACGACGGGCGAAGCCCATCTCGTGGGTGACGACGATCATCGTCATACCGTCTTTGGCCAGTCCGCTCATGACGTCGAGGACCTCGTTGATCATCTCCGGGTCCAGGGCGGAGGTCGGCTCGTCGAAGAGCATGACCTTCGGGTCCATGGCGAGGGACCGGGCGATCGCCACGCGCTGCTGCTGGCCGCCGGACAGCTGGGCCGGGTATTTCTGCGCCTGGTGGTGCACGCCGACTCGCTCGAGCAGTTCCATGGCGCGTGCCTCGGCGGCGGCCTTGCTGGCCTTGCGCACCTTGATCGGGCCGAGCGTGACGTTCTGCAGGATCGTCTTGTGGGAGAAGAGGTTGAACGACTGGAACACCATGCCGACGTCGGCGCGCAGCTCGGCCAGCTGGGCGCCCTCCTCCGGCAGCGGCTCCCCGTCGATGGTGATGGTCCCGGACTCGAAGGTCTCCAGCCGGTTGATCGTGCGGCACAGCGTCGATTTGCCGGACCCGGACGGGCCGAGCACGACGACGACCTCTCCCTTCGCGACGTCCAGGTCGATGTCGCGCAGCACGTGCAGCTCGCCGAAGTGTTTGTTGACGCCCGCCATACGCACGAGGGGTTCGCCCGAGGCTGCCTTGGTCTCACCCAGCGTGGGCACCTGCTCCGTCATGGATACGCACCTTACAAGACCGATCTCAGGATGTTTTGAGGTTTCTGCGCTACGGGCTGGATCGTTGCCGGGCCGTTGTGAACCAGCCGCGATCGCAGGCCCCAGCACCTGCCCTGGCCACACATGTCGTTACTGGTGATGTCAGAATGTGCCCTGCACGAGGGGCGATAGCTCAGCCGGTTAGAGCAGCGGACTCATAATCCGTCGGTCCTGGGTTCAAGCCCCAGTCGCCCCACTCGGGAACATGCAGGTCAGCGGCCTGCACTGCCCCTTTGGCCCTCCGGCCGGAGGGGCGTTCTGCTAACGAACTGCTAACGCGCCGTTCGAAAACGCTTCCGGTCGCCATCAGCTGGTCGCCTCGAGGATGTCGAGGAGCTCTGGCAACAGGCGATCGTTGCGACCCCATGACGGGTCGAAGACGCTGACCGGGTAGGCCGCCTCGATCGTCGGCCGCACCTGCTCGCCGCAGTGCTCAACGAAGCTGTCGACCGTTCCTTGACTGTCGAAGCGACCGAGGAACGTACCAGGCGTGTGGTCGTCTTCAAGTGACACCGGAATCGTCAGCCAGTCCTCGCACATCGGGAAGCCGTGAAGGAGGACGAGGTCGGACTCGCAGAGCCGGGACCTCAGTACGTCGAGTGTGCGCTCGGGGACCAGCCCGTCGACGTACGCTCGCTGCCCTTCGCAGCCCGCCTGCGAGTCCAGAGTGATGAAGCCTGATCGGTTGAGCCGCACCAGGTTCGGGGCATCTTCGATCGTCTCGTCGTAGGGCGCACCGCAGTGCACAGGTGTGAAGTCGATCCGGCCTTCGAGGAAGTCGACGACCGCCTCGGCGATGTCTTCGAGCGTCTTGACGCCCGGCCAAGGGTTGCTCATGAGCCCCACACCGCCCGTGTGAAGGTGTCGACTGCGCGGCCGTCGTCCTCGGGGATCACGTCGGCGTAGACGGAGAGTGTGACGGTCGGGTCCCGGTGGCCGAGCCGCTTGGACACGATGTGCACCGGGGTGCCCGCGCGCAGAAGGATTGTGGCGTGCGTGTGCCGTGCCTCGTGCAGCTTGAGGCGCGGTAGCTCGGCGTCGGCCTGCGACAGCACCCACGCCTTCGACACGTAGTCGGGTGGCACCGGTGTGCCGTCCTGCCAGGTGAACACGACGCCGTCGGTGTCCTTGTAGATCGCGCCGGCGGCGAGTCGCTCCGTGCGCTGCATCTTCCGCCAGGCCTTGAGCGCGGCGACAGTGTGCGGGTCGATCGTCACCGACCGCCCGTCGCCATTCTTCGGCGGCCCGAGGGTGCGCTCGCCGGCCGACTGGGTCACCGACTCCTCGACTCGCACGATGCTCTCCGTCAAGTCGACGTTCTCCCAGCGCAGCGCACACAGCTCGCCGCGTCGCATCCCGGTCGCGAGAGCAAGGATCCACAACGCCGCGAACCGCTCATCCTTCACGTGCTCGAGGTAGGTGCTCACCTGCTGCCCGGTCCAGGTGTTGTGCTTCGGCCGGACCGCCTTCGGCAGCTTCGACCCGACCACAGGGTTGACCGCGATGACGCGGTCGCCGATCGCCGACTGCAGCGCCATCCGCAGCACCGTGCGCGCGAACGCAACAGTCCTGGGCGACAACGGCTTTCCGTTGGTGCCGCCGGTCTCGTGCATCCGCTTGAACGTCGCAGAGAGATCGGTGGGCGAGAGTTCCTGTACGCGCAGGTTTCCGAAGTACGGCTTGAGATATCGGGTGATGTTGCCTCGGTAGGACTTCTCGGTGCTGGCCTTGAGGTCGACGGCGTGCCCTTCAATCCACCGGTCCAGATAGGCGCCGACAGTGATGTTCGACGGCGCCACCCAGGTGCCCTGTCGTGACCCGTGCCGGGCCTCATCCCGCGCCGCGACTGCCGCCTTGCGCGTAGGGAATCCGCCAAACCACCTGGGCTTGCTGAGCATGCGGGCGTTGCCGTCCTCATCGAGCACGGGCTGCCCGTCCTCGTCGAGCACCGGTACCTTGACTCGAATCACATACGACCAGCTGTTACCGCGCTGCACGACACCGTCACGCATTCCCTTGCGATCACTCATGGTTCGTCGCTCTCTCCGAGTTCTTCGCGAACTACCTGCAGGGTCATTTGGTCAAGCTGTTCTGCATCCACGTCTAGCGGAATGCCCTGCTGTGCAAGGTGCGCCCGAAGTGCATGCATGACGCGCAAGGTCGGTTCGGCGACCGCGTCGACGTCCATCGGTGGCATTCGAAATTCCGCAGACCGGCGCGCCGCGATGCGCTGGGCATTGAGTTCAGCGTCGAGCTTCTCCGACCATTGATCGACGAACCGGTTGGCCGCAAAACGGACGCGGTCTCCCTCCCAATAGATGAAGGCGCTGGCGTGGCCCACTCCGACGCTGAACTGGACATCGATAGCGGGTACCCGCCGTCCGTTGGGAAGCGAGATCGCGCTGCGGCGATGAGCAGGGTCGCCGGGCGTCACTAGGTCACTCATCGCACACTCAAGCGCCAGCGACAAAGGCAAGAGCTCCTCGCTGCTGACCCGCCTCTTGCCAGATACGACGGCGCCCACTGTTTGACGGCGCCAGTTGTCGTATCCGAGTGCAGACATCCTCGTCGCGAGACGTGCGTGATCAAGGCCAGCGCGGGCGATGGCGACTCGGATCGCGGAAGCGATGACCTCACGCATCTCCAGTGCCTTGATCTCGTTGTGCTTAGGCATACGTCGATCATGCACGAAAATCGTGCGTTGCGCAACGTTTTGCGTTGCACGCTTTCGCAGGCGCCTAGAGGCTTATGGCAACGGATCATGACGAGAGAAGGGAGGGTTCCGCGATGCAGACACTTCGAGACCTCCGCAAGAGCCGCGGGCTCGCGATGGACGCAGTTGGACTGCTGGCCGGTTGTGACGCAGCCACCGTGAGTCGTATTGAAAACGGCCGAGTCCGAGCCAGCGACGCCACCGTCGTGCGGCTGGCGACAGCTCTTGGAGTCAGCGCGAGGCGCATGCGGAAGCTGTGCGATGCGCCCCTCGAGACGAGCGGGGAGAAGGTGCCCGCGTGAGGTGCCAGACGATCGATCTGTCGTCTCTTTCCGGTCGGCTGACGGTGACCGTTCCCGAAGCGGCGAAGGTCCTTGGCATCGGGCGTGATAACGCCTATCGGGCAGCGGCGGATGGATCGCTGCCCAGCTTGAAGATTGGCCATCGGCTGATTGTTCCCGTCCCAAAACTACTGGAAATGTTGGGCATCCAGTCGATCGACGAATCCAAGCCTCCGGCTGCGTTACGGCTCATCGACCAAGACGATCCCGGCGCAGCCTGACCTCGGACACAGCGAAGGCGTGCCCACCACAGACACGCCGACGCCACCACCAGACCTGTTAGGAGGTCTCCAATCATGGTGACACACCTCGGCAACCCGGGCGTCCCGGACGCCGAAGCACCGAGCCGGCGCGGTCTCGCAGCAGCGGACATCTACCAACTGACCCGGCAACACCGGTACGGCGTCCTCGTCGTGACCGAACGGCGTGACGGATCCATCGTCAGCCAGACGTACTCGAGTCTCGCATCAGCTGGTCGCAAGCTCGATCGAGCGCGCAGCAACGGCCTTATCGCACGCGCCGTGCTCGTCGAGCTCCGGGCAGTCGCGGATGCCGCGACCGTCCTCGGGGATCCTCAGTGAGCGCGACCACGGCCGCGCCGCCGCACGAGGCGACGGCGTGGATGCGGCGGACGATCACACGCCGTCTCGCCGAGCTGGACCGGGTCGGCCCATGGGTTGGTGTCGCCGTCGCGCCGCTCGGCCGGCCTACCGCGCGAGGGCAGCGCGAGGACCGCACTTGCGACCGCTGCCGCACCTACGTGCCGCGAAAGACGTTCTACTGCGCCGCGATCCGCCCACGCGCGGACGTTGTGTTGATCGTCGGCCTCTGCGCCGAGTGTGGTCGCCGCGAAGGCTGGAAGACGAGCGCAGAGTGACCGCCATCCACGAAGAGCCCGCCACGGCCGTCGTCGACCTCGACATGGTGCGGCACTGGATCCAGCGGGTCTACGGCCAGATGCCTGGCACGCTCGTGCTCAACCACGAACCTGCTAGGGGCAAGTTCGTCGGCACCGGCGGCCAGTGCTTCACACACGACCAGGCAATCGAGAGGGTGCAAGCACTCGACCGGGCCGGCGCACGCGGGATCTACCTGCGCACCACCACTGTGAACCGGCGCCTCGACCAGACCGAACGCGGCGGAGCAACCGACTCCCACGCCTTGCCCGGTCTGTGGGCCGACGTCGACTTCGGCGACGTCGGCCACAAGCCCGGCCCGAACTCGCTCCCGCTGCCCCCTGACGCCGCGGCCGCGTGGAAGCTCGTCACCGCCTCCGGGCTGCCTGCGCCGTCACTGTGGGTGCACTCCGGTGGCGGGCTCTACCCCTGGTGGCTCCTCGACGCGCCCCTGATCATCAACGACGAAACCCGGCCGATGGCTGCGGACCTTTCGGCCCGATGGCAGCAGGCGCTCGGCCGGTCAGCCGAAGCGCTCGGCTGGGACTACGGCACCGGAGTCGGCGACCTGTCCCGTGTGCTGCGCGTCCCGGGCACCGTCAACCGCAAAGCCGGCCTCGAACGGCCCTGCCGGATCGTCGAAGACACCGGCCACGCCTACACGCTCATGGAACTCGTCGACACGCTCGAGCACGTCGCACCAAAACCCGCACCGCGGCCTACACCGCAACACACCGTCCTGCCGTTCGGCGGCCACGACGGACGATCCGCGTTCGACCAGCTCGACCAGCACGTCACCTTCGACGACATCCTCACCGGCGCCGGCTGGACCCGGCACGACAGCCGACACCCGGCCTCCATCGACCAGTGCTGGACCCGCCCTGGAAACCCTGAGCACGACTGCTCCGCACACACCCTCAAGGCGAACCCGCACGTGCTCGTCGTGCACTCCGAAGCCGCCGGCCTACCGACCGGCGGCGGCCAGAAACTCACCCGTGGACGAGTGTTCGCCCACCTGCACCACCACGGCGACGAACGCGCCGCAGCCCTCGACATCTTCGCCGCGATCGGCGGCCGAGACCGCACACCCGCAGCCGCAGCACTACCCCTGCCCCGCCAAGCCCCGCCGGCCCCTGACGACGTCCCAGCCGGCGTCGACCCCATCACCGGCGAAGTCACCGACGACTACCAACCCGGCAACGACGGACCCGTCATCGTCAGCCGCGAAGACTTCTGGGAACAACGCCCCGAACTGCGAACCATTCACCAGTTCGCCCGCGCCCGCCGCGCCGCCCCCTGGGCCGTCTTCGGGTGCGTCCTGACCCGGGTCATCGCCTACATCGAACCCAGCGTCGTCCTTCCACCCACCATCGGCGGCGACGCCTCACTGAACTTCTTCCTCGGACTCGTCGGCCCCTCCGGCTCCGGCAAAGGCGCCGCCGAAGCCGCCGCCAAGGACCTCCTCCACGTCGGCGCCGGCGGCCGCAACCTCGTCGAAGCCGGGGTCGGATCCGGCGAAGGCATCACCCACACCTACATGCGGTACGTGCCCGCCAAGAACGGGCAGAAACCCAGCGTCGAACAACACACCACCCGGGCCCTCTTCCGGGCCTCCGAAGTCGACACCCTCGCCGCCCTGAAACAACGGCAAGGATCAACGCTCCTGCCCCGGCTCCGCGACGCATGGATGGGCGACAACCTCGGATTCGCCTACGCCGACGCCACCCGCCGGCTCGACCTGAGAGCCCACACCTACCGGATGTGCCTCATCGTCGGCATACAACCCGCCAAAGCAGCCGTGCTCCTCGACGACGCCGACGGCGGCACACCACAGCGCTTCGCCTGGCTCCCAACCGTCGACCCCGACACACCCGACGAGCGGCCCCACGAACCCGAACCGCTGCGGTGGTCACCGCCGGCCCAACCCGTCGCCGACGTGCACGGCCGCGCCCGCATGACCGTCTGCGACACCGCCACCACTGCGATCGACCAAGCCGCCCTCGAACGAGCCCGCGGCAACACCGACGCCCTCGACGGCCACGCCCTCCTCACCCGGCTCAAAATCGCCGCCGGCCTCGCGCTCCTCCAACGCCGCAACGACATCACCGACGACGACTGGGCGCTCGCCGGCACCGTCATGCGCGTCAGCGACACCACACGAACCCGGACCGTCAACGAACTCAACAGCCGCCGCGAGCAAGCCAACACCGCCCGCGGCCGCGCCGAAGGACAACGGGCAGCCGTAGCCGCCGAAGTCCAAGCCGACGCAGCAGCAGCACGCGTAGCCCGCAACCTCGTGCGGAAGCTCACCAACACGTGGACGCCCGGCAACGACCTCAAACACACGCTCGCGTCCAGAGACCGCAAACACTTCGACGACGCCATCGAACGCCTCCTACAAGCCGGCCTCGCCGAGCACGAAGCCATCGACTACCGCGGCGTCGACGGCGCCCGCTACCGACTCGCGAAAGGACAACCATGACCACCCCAAAACAAGGGGGGGACACGGGGACATGTCCCCGTCTAAACCCGACGAACAACGACACCGAAACCCTCAAAAACCCCGAAATATCAATAAAAGGTCCAATCGCGGGGGCGAGGGCAGGTGTAAGCCAGGGGGGGACATGTCCCCCTGTCCCCGTCTTAACGCACGACAGTGCAACACCCGTCGCCCACCGACGAAACTGCCCAGACCCCCGCATGGCACCCGTCGGCAAACCACACGCCGGATGGCAAGCCTGCCGATGCCACGGCTGCGACGCCACCTCACTCGTCCGCACACCCCACCCACCAGAAAGCCGCCGATCATGAGCGCGGCCTCGACTCCATGGCCGTCCGGGGCTGGCGTAGGACCTCATGGCCCAGGTGATGACGGCGACGCGGGCCGGTGTCATGCGCGGTCGAAGACGACGCAGGAGCGGTGCCGGCAGCGGGCGATGAAGGGTCAGCGGGTCTGCTACGCGCACGGCGGCAGGTCGAAGCAGGCGCTTGCGGCGGCGCAGCGCCGGCTGGCCGCAGAGAAAGTCGAAGCCGAGGTGAAGAACGCGATCGCGTTCGAGTCCCGGGAAGGCGTCGCCGACCCGTTCGAGGCGTTGTCGCTGCTGGCCGATGAGGCGTTGGCGATGAAGGAGGCGCTCGCCGGCCGGGTGAACTCGCTCAAGCAGGTGCGATACACGGCGCACGGCGCCGGCACAGAGCAGCTGCGCGCGGAGGTCGCCCTGTACGAGCGGGCGATGGACCGGGCGGCGAAGTTCCTCGACATGCTCGTGCGCTCGGGGTTCGAGGAGCGTCGGGTGAAGGTGACCGAGCAGCAGAGCATGGCTGTCGTGTCGGTGATCCGCAGCACGCTCGTCGAGTTGGGTCACGATGTGTCGCCGGGCGGGCCGGTCGCGACGATTGTCGCGAAGCACTTGCGGGCGCTGGGTTCGGCGCCGGTCAAGGGCGAGGTGATCGGGCGATGAACCGGCGGATAGGGGATCCGTTTTGGTCGGTGTTTGCGCAGGTCAGATCGTGGTCTGCTAACGCTCTGCAACGTGCACGGCGTTGCGGAGAGGCCGTATTGAGGCCCTCGACGCCGGACCTGTTCAGCTACGTCGCCGGCGTGCTCGTCGGCGCGGTATGCGCCCTGCTTTGGGTGTTCTCATGAGCGGCGATCGTGTGTCTGTGGAGCGGATCGTCGCGGCGTGGTCGCACCTGGTCGAGCATGGCGAGGTCGTGGCGACGGCTGCCGCGTTCCCGGACCTGGTCTCGTCCTTCGGCGACTTGGACGGGGATGTTCTTGAGTTGTGGGCTGCGGAGCTCGGAGCGCGAGCTGAGGCTGCTGACGCGTACCTGCGTGAGGTGAAGTCAGCGGAGTCGGTGACTCGGCTCGAGCTGGTGGTGTCGGCGATTCTTCGGACACTCGAGCGGCTCAGAGACGAGCACGGGATCACGCCGCGCGAGCTTGAGCTGGGGGCGGTCGTCGTCACTGTGCTCGCCGGGCTGGAGGCGGAGCAGTGAGGGCTGCGGAGGCAGCCCCCTGGGCTGCACTGGATGCCCGGTTGTTGGCGGCTGGCGAGCGAGGGCAGCGGATCCCGTGTGCTGGCCGGTGGGATGAGTTCACTGCTGATGACCTCGAACCGCGAAGACGTGCTGCGACGGCGTGCGCTCGCTGCCCGGTGCTCGACGCGTGTGCTGCTCTCGTGCCGTTCGTGTGGCATGGCACGTGGGCTGGTGTCGTCGTTTCTCAGGGCAAGGCCGAGCGGGTGGAGGGGTCATGACGGTGCCCAGTGCCCCGTTGCCTCGCCGGGCTGTCCTTGGGGCGCATATCGGGCCGTATGCGGGGGCCGTGATCGTCCGGCTGGTGGGGCCGCAGCTGGCGGCATGGGCATCGATGGCGGCCAGCGGTTCGGAGGTGGAACGGCAGACGGCGCGGGAGGTGCAGTTGGCGTTGGGGCAGATGCGTGAGGCGGCGCGGCAGTTGCAGGAGCGGCAGCGTGAAGTGCCCTCTGCCGCAGGGGCTTCCGCTGACGGAAGCGCGGAAGCGGTGCGGGAGGGGTCTCCTGCAGGATCGGAGTTGTCCTCCTGGGATGTGGCCGAGAGGCTCAAAGTCTCTCCTCGGCGAGTTCGGCAGCTGTGTAGCGCTGGGCGACTCTCGGCCACACGGAGGGGGCGCGACTGGTGCATCACGCAGCAGGCGTTGGACGACTACCTGGATCGGAAGAGCGCATGACGAAGAGTTCGGCACCGAAGGGGCCGACCCCGACGGCACAGGACTTCGTCGAGGTCGGGTTGAGCGAGTCGGATGCCCGGCGTGCGACGGCCGGCCTCGCTGATGGGTTCTACGTGTCGTTCGTGGATGCGGCGGCGAGCGCTGCGATCTTCGGCGGCTCCACTACCGAGTTCTCCGCCATCGACCGGGATGTGTTGGAACGCAAGGCCGCACGGTTCGACGGCCCACCGGAGCGACCGGCGCCGCGGCAGCCGTCGACGGAGGACTATGCCGCGGCGATGGCGGTCTCCGAGGCTGATTTCTTGGCCGCGATGTACGGCACGACGGCGCCCCGGCCACGGTTGCCCGCCATGGGCGAGGTGTCCGAGGCCGACTTCCACGCCGCCATGTACGGCGACGACGACACCACCAGCGAAAGCAGGCAGGAATGAGCACGGGACAGGATCAGACAGCACGTAAGACGGCGCTTGCGCAGATCGTCACCCACGAGGCGACGTTGGCGAAGTGGACCGGCGAGCGCGAGAAGGCGGTCGCCGAGTTGGAACGTCTGCAGGCTGGTGCTGGCGCCGTGGTCCTTGCCGACGAAACCGCGGCGGTGCGTCTGCCGCGGGAGATGCAGGAGGCGCGGGACCGGGCGGACATCGCGGAGCGTGCGATCGCTGCCATTGGGCCGAAGCTGCAGGCGGCTCGGGAGGTTGCGGTGATGGCGGAGGCGGACGAGCTGAACGGGCCGATCGCTGCGGCGCGGCGGGCGATCGACGAATTTGACGCGAAAACCGCGCGGTTGCTCGATGCGTTGGTGAAGCACACGGGCACGCCGTGGGAGCAGATGACGCCCAACAAGGTGATCGACCAGGCGAGGATGCGTGAGCCCGGTGGGGCGGTCCGGATCAAGGTGCCGGCGCCGGCAGATCGTGAGTTGCGGGCCCGGTTGGCGGCGTTGGAGTTGCGGCAGAAGGTTCTGCGGGCGGCGGCGGCCGGCGAGAACGTGCGTGAGGCGTTCCCGGAGTTGTCGTTCGCGCAGCTGCCGGAGTCGTTGCGGGCCGGTGGTGTGATGCCGCAGCCGGGCTTCTCCGACCCACTGGCCGGCGCCGAGGAGAGGCTACGAGCGCAGGAGGAACTGCTGACGCGGGAGACAGCTGACCTCGCCGACCTGACGAAGCGCATCGAGTCCATCGAGACGAAGCTTGCGGAGGCCGCCGCGCACGGCCGCCTCCCGTATGAGCTCGAGCTGGCGCAGCTCGAGCTGCCGAAGTTGCGGCGGGAGCGTGACCGGCTACAGACGTCCGTCGTGAACCGGCCGTCCGCGATCGAACGGGATCGGTCCGCGTTGGAGAAGGCGCGCGAGGCTGCGGCGACCGTGCTCGTGGCGGTCTGAGGCGGGCCGGCTGATGAGCGACGACGACGGCTCGCCTGTGAGCGAGGAAGAGCGGTTCGCCCGGTTGCCGTTGCTGGTACAGCGGGCGCTGCTGAGGCTGGCGCACGCGGCGATCGACTCCACGGAGCGTGAGAAGCGGCTGATGGTGCATGCGTTGGATCGGCTGGCGATCCATGAGACCGCACCGGAGCCTTTGACGGCGATGGCGTCACAGATGGGTTCCCTGGTCTGGGCGGTGCAAGCGCAGGCTTCGGCCAACCATCTGGCGCGGGCCGCGGCCGGTGACGACGAATGACGACACAGCGAGCAGACGACATGAAGGAGCACGGCATGGACGGTACGAAAACGAAGGCGGCGACCGAGGAAGCGTCGGGCGGGTTCGACTTCGACGGATGGATTGCCGGGGCGTCGTTGCCGGCACGATCGGTCCAGATCTGCCGGAACGCTGGACTCCGCGCCGAGTACGACCGCCTGGAGCGGCGATTCTTGGAGCTGCAGGCAACGGTCAACCGTGACGAGGCACAGCAGCTGCAGGACGGCACCGACGGCGCGTCGGCGGCGTTCGATGACCTCTATGACGTCGCAGTGCAGATGCAGGAACTGCTTCCGCAGATCGCGGCCGACGCCCTGTGTGTGACTGTCCGCGCCTGCACCAGTGACGAGATGGAAGAGATCCGCGAGAAGTTCCCCGAAGTCGAGCAAGAGGAGCAGCGGCTCGTCGAGTGCGTCAAGGTCGGCGGCACCATCGAGGGCGAGACGTTGTCGGGGAAGCAGTGGCGGGCGTTGCGCAACGCGGTCGGCGAGCTCCAGTTCAGCGAGATCGTCCGCGCGGCGATCAGCGTCAACGGTTTCGACGGCGTCGCTGATGTGGCGCCGGAGCTCCCGCCGGCTGTCGCCGCCCTGCTGGCCGCCGGGAAGGCCTGAGGGCCGTGACGGGCGGGGGTGGTCGTCGTGCCTGACCGGTCAATCAGGGTTCGCCTGATCGCAGAGATTGGGCAGTACGTCGCCGGCATGCGGCAGGCGGGTACGTCGACGCAGCAGTTGGCGAACACCGCCGAGCGCAGCGTCGGGCGGACGCGCGGCCTCACCAGCTCGCTCGGCGGCCTCACCGGGCTACTGACCGGCGGCCTGACGCTCGGTGTGGTGGGCGCGGTGAAGTCGTTCGCTGACTTCGAGTCGGCCATGTCCGCGGTACGTGCCAACGTGCAGGCGACGCCGGCCGAATTCGCCAAGCTGACGGATTACATCAAGGGCGCGGGCACCCAGTTTGGTTTCACCGCAACCGAGTCGGCGAATGCCGCGGAGGACCTGGCGAAGGCCGGCCTGTCCGCCTCGGACATCATCGGCGGGGCGTTGACCGGTGCCCTCACCTTGGCGGCCGCCGGCGGCGTCGCGACTGCGGACGCGGCCGAGACCGCCGCGAACGCCATGACCGTCTTCCACCTCAAGGCTGGCGACGTCGGGCACATCGCCGACGTCCTCGCCAACGGCGCCAACATGTCCACCGCGTCCGTCGACTCCCTCTCGCAGGCGCTGCGGCAGGGCGGCAACGTGGCCGCCGCCATGGGGCTGAGTTTCGAAGACACCGTCGGTGTCCTCGCGATGTTCGACCAGGCCGGGCTGAAAAGCTCCGACGCCGGCACGTCGCTGAAGTCGATGTTCATGGCGTTGCAGAACCCCTCCAGCAAGGCCAAAGCCGAGATCCAAGACCTCGGCCTACAGGTGTACGACTCGCAGGGCAAATTCGTCGGCCTGTCGACCTTCGCCGGCCAGCTCCGCGACCGGATGAAGGACATGACGCCGGCAGCCCGAAACGCGGCCCTGGCAACGATCTTCGGATCGGACGCCGTCCGGGCCGCGACCGTGCTCTACAACAACGGGGCCACCGGGACACAGAAATGGATCGACGGGGTCAACAAGTCCGGCACCGCCGCGACCAACGCCCGCACCCGGATGGACAACCTCAACGGCGACATCAAGAAGCTCGTCGCGACCCTGCAGGGCGACTTCATCACCGCCGGCACCGGCGCGAACGGCGCCCTCCGCGGGATCACCCAGACGGCCACGTTCGCGGCCACCGCGGTCGGGATGATCCTCACCCCAGTGTCGTCCCTGGTCGGCGCTTTCGGCCGGCTGCCCGGGCCTGTACAGCAGGCCGCGGCGGCGTTGGTGACGGTCGGGATCGCGCAACGCGTGTTCGCCGACCGGATCGCGTCCGGGCGAGCCCAGTTGCGAGGGGCCGGGTCAGCGATCGCGGGCTGGGGCACCCATCTGCGGACTGTCGGGCAGCTCGCGCGTGAGGCCGCACCTCAAGTCGGGCGCTTCAATGCCACGGTGGCCGCCGTCGGAACCGGCAACGGCAGTCTCGCTCGGATGGCCCGCACCTTCGAGACGACGGCAGCGTCCGCCTCGCGACTGCCGAGGACGCTGGGAGTGGTGCGGGCGTCGTTTTCCGGGCTGCGGAGCGCCGCTGGCGGACTTGTGGGTGCCCTCGGCGGCCCGTGGGGTCTGGCGATCACCGGCGGCGTGCTCGCGCTCACTGCGTGGGTCTCCCACACCCAGAAGGCGAAGCAGGCCGCGGCGGACTACCAGCAGAAGGTCAACGACCTGACCGGAACCCTGGACTCGAACACTGGCGCCATCACTGACAACACGCGCGCCAAGGTGGCTCAGGAGCTGCAGGACAAGGGGCTGATGAACGCGGCGGATGCGCTCGGCGTGAAGCTGCGCACCATGACCGACGCCGCGCTCGGCCAGACCGGCGCTAACGACGCCCTGAACAAGCAGCTGGGCAAGTACCTCGACATCAGCGACTCCGTCGCAAAGACGAACCCGTTCAAGGCGTCCCAGCGGGACATGGCCCGGCAGATCACCGACGCGGTCGGCGGACAGAACAAGGTCGTCGAGGACGCCAAGCACAAGTGGAAGCAGCTCGGCGAGGCCGGCGTGAAGGCGGGCGAGGAGTCCGAGGACGCCGGAACGAAAGGCCAGACCGCGGGCGAGAAGCAAGCCGCCGCGGCGCAGAAGGCCGCGGACGCCCTGAAGGCGTTGGTGCAGGGCTACCAGGACGTGGGTAGCGCCGCCCAGGCCCAGTCGAACAGTCAGCTCGGCTTCAACCAGGCGATTCTCGACGCGAACAAGGCGATCAAGGAGAACGGGAAGAACACCGATCTCATGTCCAGCAAGGGCATGAAGAACCAGCAAGCGCTCCTCGGCCTCGCCTCTGCGACGACCAAATACGCGGCCGACCTAGTGAACAACTCGCACGACCAGAAGGCCGCGAACGCGATCCTCGCCGAGGGGCGTAGAGAACTGATCGCGCATGCGAAGCAGGTCGGTTACACCGCTGAGGAAGCGACCAAACTGGCGGACAAGTGGCTCCCGCTGGCGAAGGGTCTACACACCGACGTCGAGGTCGACGGGCTCGACGACGCGATGTACAAGCTTGACCGGGTGGGCAACGTCGTCGTCTCACTGCAGGGACGGAAGGTAGTCATCCCGGCTGACACTCCGAACGCCGAGCAGGTCGCCAAGCTCCTGTACTCGGTTGATAACGCCGCTCTTTCGGCATCTGGCAAGAAGGTGACGATCAAGTCGATCGGTGACCGGGAAACCCTCGACGCGCTGCTCAACGTGAAGGGCGCCCGCCTCGACGCCAACGGCAACGTGCAGATCCCGACGAGCACGCTGAACTCGAAGGCGACTATCGACATTCTGACGCGAATCGGCCGGGTCGCGGTCGACGCCGACGGCAAGAGCGTGATCATCCCTGCGTCCACACCGAACGCGCCGAAGGTGATCGGCCTGATCAACCAGATCTACGGCGCGCAGATCGCGACCAACGGCCGGAAGGTCACCATCTCCACGTCCGCTCCGTTGGCGGTGGACACGCGCCGGAAGATCGACAACATCCGGGGCGCCGCTGCCTCAGCGGACGGGCGCCGGGTCACGATCGACACGTCGGCCCCCGGTGCAGTCAACGCCTACCAGCAGATCATGGCCGCGCTTCGGGCCGCACAATCCAAGACGATCTCAATCACCACCGTTTACAAGGAGATTCACCCGGGCGACAACCTGGCCCGGCACGGCCAGCCCCGTTTCAACGCCAAGGGCTCCATCCTTGACGGCAACGGGGTGCAGCGGATGGCGGCCGGTGGTGTACGACGGCCCGCGATGGTATCGAGCAAGCCGATCCTGTGGGGTGAGGCCGGACCGGAGGCGTACATCCCGCTGGCCCGCGACTCACGGCAACCGCGGAACATCGACCTGACGCACGCGGTGGCCGACTTCTACGGGTACGACCTGATCCCGAAGGGCACCCGGTATGCCGCCGACGGCTACCTGTCGGCGTGGCGGCACGCGGTGCCGGCACAGTCCACACAGACCGTGGTCGTCCCCGCCGGCGGGGGCATGACGTCCGCTGAGGCGAAGCGGGTGGTTGCCTCGAACGAGAAGCTCATGGCAACGATTCAGACCGCGTGGAAGATTCTGCCCAAGCACGTCGAGAACGGCCTGGCCGGCCGCCGCTCCAAGGACGCCCAGTCGGCACATCTGTTGCGGAAAATGGGGGGCTGAAGATTCCCGATTCCGGTGACGCCGCCGCTCGCCCGGATGTATGACTTGGGATGGGAGGCCCGGGCTCGTCACAGCCGGACACGGGAGGAAAGGGGCTGAGCATGAAGCTACGTCTGTACGGAGCCGGAGGGCTCGCCATCGCGGTGATGATGACCGGGGCATGTAGTAGCGGCGGCTCCGCGGCCACGAAGACCATCACCAAAACGGCCACGCAGGTCGTGACGGAGACCGAGACCGTCACAGCTGAGGCATCGGACACGACGACCGACACAGGCTACGTGCCCACCAGCTCGGACTTCACGATCGGTCTCAAGATCCTCAGCAAGCGATGTTTCGGGTCCGCCGGCTGCAACGTCAGCTTCCGCGTCAAGCCGACCTACTCGGGTGAGGAGTTCGACTCCTCACAGACCGTCGAGGTGACCTACCAGATCGTCGGCTCCGAAGACCCCTACACGAACACCTTCACGATGACCGGCGACGGCAGTGCGTCGGTACAAGATGAGGAGGAAGTTCAGATCGCGACCGATCGAAAGATCACTGCAAAGGTCACGGACGTCGAGCTCGTGGATTACAGCGGGTAGAAGTTGTTGTTGACCGGGTTGATCACAAACACACTGGACGGCCGGCGGCCGTGGCTGGGCTCGAGTGGCTCCAGGCGGCAGCAAGCGGCTTCGCGTTGTTGGGTGGCGGCGCATTGGCGAAGGAGTACGGCTATCTGATGCACCGGCCGACACGCGCCGGCACGGTGGGTGGCCGCGGGAGATCGCGGAGGAGTTCGACCGGGTGGTGAGGTTGTGCGGGTGGCCGGAGCCGCTGGTGCTCGAGGACGACGAAAACGCCCCAGTGGCACGCCGGCGTGGACCTCGCACGTCATCGACGTCAACCGCCACACGTGCTCAGCGCCAGTCAGTCGAGAACGATGCCATGGACTTCTTTCCCGTAATGCTCCGCGTAGTGAGTCCTGATCGGTAGCTCCGGTTCGTCCTCCGGGCCGTCGGCCGCGATATGCCCCCCGCAGTCCATGCAGGTCCACCCGCCGCATTCGGCGTCTTCGAAGTGCTTCGTCTTCAACCGTGACCAGTCGACATCCGTCTCGCTCCACGTCATTCCGTCATCGTCCCACCGATCGGAGGCCACCGCGCCATGCCTACGCAAATCACCGAGGCCGTCTCGGCACCCATGGCCGGCGCCACATCCGATCATCTACCGATCGGCCGCCGCGCCCCCAGCCCGAGCTTTGTCGATCTCGTCCGCCATCACCCGGAAACACTCTCCGGGCTCCCATCCGAGCGCCCTCTCGGCGTGAATGAGGGTGTGGTCAGACACCTCCCGGCCGGCCTCCAGCCGTGCCCAGGTCGTCTTCGGCACGCCCGACCGGCGATCCACCATGCTCCAGCTCCACCCCTCCGCCGTGCGAGCTTCGCGGATGCGTGCGCCGAGCGCCGCCCTCCACGGGTCGATTCTCGTCATCGGAGGGCCCTCCGGATCGCGTCGTCGTCCACGAGCGCGCGCTCGTGTGGCCAGCTGAGGCGGTAATACTCCATCTCTGGGTCGTCCGCGTCGCGAACCCACTCGTTTTCCGACCAACGGTGTTCGTTGGCCGGCAGGAGATCGCGCCACGCCTTACCGAGGTAGAAGACCTGGTCGGCGATCGGCAAACGGGCGTCGAGGTAGATGAACCACGTCGTCTTGCTACGGCCTCGATCAACGTACATCTGACAGTCGCTCTCCTTGAGTTCCTCGATGATGACTCGCACGCCGAGCTGGTCGAGCATCACGAGGCTGTCCTCGAGCAGCCGAAGCTGCTTGCCGAGCTCGGGGGCGCGCTTCGCGTTCGAACTCTCGCGGAACTCGTCACTTCCGCCAGGGGACGAATCGTGCGCCGTCTCCCTGTGACATACCGGGCAGTGCATCCATCTCCGCCCGTGGTCCAGACCCTGCCAGCGCGACTCCATGCACCGCTCGCACAGGTAGGTGTACCACGTCATCGACGGGTCGCCTTGCCGGCAGACGAGGGTAAGCCGGTCCTGAGCGTAGGTCTTCTGCATCCTCCGCCGAGACTGACACACCAGCCGGTCGCCGTCTTCATCGATCACCTGCCAGAGCATCGCGCCCTTCCCGACTCGCACGACGTCGCCGACCCGGATCTCAGGTTCCTCGGCTGGTCCGGCCATCGGGGCGGCGGTGGCTTTCAGCAACCGGTCGACGTCGCGGCTGAGGTCGTCGCGGAGGTCGGACAGTCCGCGGATCGCCTGCGCGTCGCCCCGCTCGGACGCCTCCCGGATCGCCTTGGACAGCAGCCGCACGCCAGCCATTGCGTGGTCGAGCTGCTCGAACGGGTCAACCGCGCTCGTGCCCGCTCCGTTTGCCGTCTGAGCCTGTATCTTCTTGCTCATGGTCAGCCCTCCTATGACTGGTCATCGGACCCCCGGGCGCTCCAACGTCGCGGGGGTCGCTTCTTGTGTTGTTGGTGTTCTTCCTATCTCGGAGCACCGACACCGCGGTCTCGGGCTCGGTGCTAACGGCTTGCTACCAAACGCCTCAGAATGAGGCAGAATCAGGCCGCATGCCGGAGGTGAACGGCCGCACCATTCCGGGCGTGAAAGTAGAAGGCAGGACCGGTCAGGACGGGTTTGAAGCGACTCATAATCCGTCGGTCCTGGGTTCAAGCCCCAGTCGCCCCACCATTCGCAGTCCTCGGCTGCGGCCGTCGGGCGCCGCATCGCTAGGGTGAGCTGTATGTCGAGTCCGATGAGCGGCGGCTTCAACCGTCAGGGCGCCGGCCTCCGTGCCGGACTGACCCTCGAGTACCCGATGTCGCTGGGCATCTACACCGACTACCGCGACGCGCAGCGTGCCGTCGACTACCTGTCGGACAACGAGTTCCCGGTCGAGAACTGCATGATCGTCGGCACCGAGCTGAAGCAGATCGAGCGAGTCGTCGGCCGGCTCACCTGGGGCCGGGTGCTGGCCGGTGGTGCGTTGTCGGGCGCCTGGTTCGGCGTGTTCATCGGACTGATCCTGTCGATGTTCGAGTCGGTGAACGTCCTCGGCGTCGTCGTGTCGACGGTCATCTTCGGTGCGATCTTCGGCGCCGTCTGGGCGGCGATCGGCTACAACCTGACCAGCGGCCAGCGCGACTTCCAGTCGGTGACCCAGGTGGTAGCGACGAAGTACGAGGTGCTGGTCGAGCACAAGTTCGCGATGCAGGCGCGCGAGTTGCTCGACAAGATGCCCGGCGGGGGACCGACGCTCACCTGACGGGAGGCGCCCGCCATACCGGCGTCAGAGCTTGAGCTCGTTGCCGGGCGGCCCGAACTTGTCCTGCAGGAAGCGGTAACTCGCGAGCAGTCCCTCCGCGCCGTGCGTGCGTGCTTCCGCGACGATGTCGTCCAGTGCTCCGTCCAACAGGGTCAGCTGTTCGTCGAGCAACTGTGCTCCGGTCTTGCCGTCCTGCAACGGCTGAGTGTCCGCGGTGGCCGGGGGCAGCGCGAGGTAGCCGCGCACCGCGGTGGGTGCGAAATCGTCGTGGATCTGCTCCACCTCGAAGACCAACCGGTCGCCGGCCTGGCGGGACCGCAACTCCGTGTGCAGTGCGTCGGCACGGTGCAGCAGGGCATGCAGCTTCTGGCGGTGCGGCGCCGGCAACCGGCGGTCGTTGAAGAGCTGGTTGAGCTGCTCCGCCGACGCACGGGCCGCCGACTGCTGCACCGACGCTTCGGCAAAGGCCTTGCGTTGCAACGCTCGAGCTTCCTTGCGCCGGTTGCGTTGCGGTCCGCCCGAGATGCACCACAGCACGATCACGCAGCCGATCGGGAAGACGACCCAGGGGAACTGATCGGTGGCGAGGGCGGCCGCGGTCACGGCCGCGAGGCAGCCGAACGACGCTTGCACCTCGCGCCGCACCTTGTAGTAGGCGCGGAAGAGGAACTCGGTGCTGGACAGCAGCAGGATGGCCATGCCGACCTGCACGATCCAGCCGGCGTCGGTGAACGCCAGCCCGACCATCACCGCGGCGCTGGCGATGGTCCGCAGGATCGCCTCCCGACCCCGGACGAATGCGCTGCCCAGCATGGTCAGCATCGAGCCGATGGCGAGGATGAGCCAGAGCGCGTCCACGTGCCGTCCCTCCCCGGGAGAACGAATGAGTTCTCTCCAGGCTAACCGCCGACGACCGGATCTGCTGACCGGCTGTGGACGAGATCGGTGATCAGATCGGGAGCGGCGAGGAGCCGCTCGTAGGCCAGCTCGGCGGCCCCGACGAGTGACGCGTCCCGAATCGACCCTTGCAGCAACGTGATCGGTGCGCGGCCGATGGTCACCATGCCGCGCTGCAGCCCGATCCGGACCGATGGCTCGGCGAGGCGCAGCACCTCCGCCAGGTGACCGTCGGCGACGATCGCCTCCGGGTTGAGCACGTGCGCCACGTTGGACAGCCCGCGGCCCAGCCACTGTGCCACCGACGACACCACCTCGCGGGCGACCTCGTCACCGGCGGCCGCACGTTCGAAGAGCTCGTCGAGTTCGGGGGAGTCGATCCCGGCGGCCTGCGCCGCGCGCAGGATGGCGGCCTCGCCGGCATACTCCTCCAGGCAGCCGCGGTTGCCACAGTGGCAGACCGGGCCGTCCGCCTGCACGGTGACGTGGCCGATCTCCCCGGCATACCCGCGGCTTCCGCGCAACAGGTCGCCGCCGATGATCACGCCACCGCCGACGCCGGCGCGGCCCAGGACGAGCACCACGTTGGAGAAACCGGCCGCGACGCCGCGCCGGTGCTCGGCGAGGAGGGCAAGATCGGCGTCGTTGCCCACCAGTACGTGATCGGCCAGCCGCGCCCGCAGCAGGGCACCGAACGGCGCGTTGCTCCACTGCAGGTTCGGTGCATAGACCACGATGCCCTGCGGGTTGTCGATCATCGCCGGCACACTGACGCCGACCCCGACCCGGATGCTGTCGCCGGCGGCGGCGCTGAGCTCCCGCGCCGCCTCGGCGACCCGGTCGGCGACCCTCACCGCCGACCGGGCCGACCCGGCCTTGTGCTGCCACACGACGCGGTCGAGCACCGTGCCCGACAACCCGATGGTCGCCACCTGCACCTGCGAGACGTCGACGTCGACCGCGATGACGTGCACCGCGCCCGGCCGGAGCGCCACGAGGTATGGCGGCCGGCCCGCCTTGTCACGACTGCGCGTGGGCGTGCGCTGGGTGACGATGCCGAGCTCGACGAGGTCGCCCACGATCGCACCGATCGTGCTCCGGTTGAGCCCGGTCAGCCGCGCCAGCTCCGGCCGCGACAGTGGTCCGTGGAGGTGGAGGTGGCGCAGCACGACCGACAGGTTGTGCCGACGGATCTGCTCGGGGCGCGCTGCGGATCGTGCGCCCGGTGGCATCAGCCAAGCCCAGTGGCGCCGGCGCGGCGCCTGGAGACGGCGTCGACCGTTGCGGCGAGCAGCAGCACCAAGCCGGTGACGATCCACTGCCAGGCGGAGTTGTTCGAGCCGCGGAGCAGGTCCGCCATACCGTTGATGATCACCGCGACCACGCAACCACCGACGACGGCGTCGGTGATCTTGCCCTTGCCGCCGAAGAGGCTGGTGCCACCCACCACGGCCGCACCGACCGCGAGCAGCAGCGTGTTGCCACCGCCCTGCGAGGCGTTGACCGCCGTCTGCGAGGCGAGCACGACACCGGAGATGCTCGCGAGCACCGAGCAGATGACGAAGACCGAGATGCGCACCGAGTTGACCTTGATGCCGGCTCGGCGGGCGGCTTCGTCGCTGCCGCCGACGGCGTAGATGTGCCGTCCGTAGCGGGTGCGGCTCAGCACGAAGCCGAGCACGACGACGAGCACCAGGATCACCGGCACCACCCACGGCACGCCGCCGAGGTATGGCGCGCCGACCTTCTCGGTGACGAGTTTGCCGCCCTTCTGCACGATCCGCGTGCCACCGGTGATGGTGGACCGGTTGAGGTTCAGCACGACGGTGAAGACGATCGCGAGCGCCGCGATGCTGCCCACTTTGACGGCGGTGATCACGAGCGGCTCGGTGGGCAGGTTCCGGCGCCGCCGGGCGTTCACGGCGAGCAGCTTCTGCACGGCATACCCGACGATGACCAGGACGGCCATCACCCAGCCGGCCCACTGCGGCATGTTGCTGTTCTCCAGCGCCACGAGGGAGTTGCTCCGCAACGACAGGTTGCCCTGCGTGCCGGCACTGTTCACGATGATCTGCACGACGCCTTGCAGACCCAGGAAGAGCGCCAGCGTCGACACGAACGAGGGCACCCGCAGGAAGGTGCGCATCCAGCCGATGAGCAGGCCGATCCCGGCGCCGACGATGAGCGCGACGAGGACGGCGAGCGGCCACGGCCAGTTCTTCATCAGCAGCACCGCGACGACGGCGCCGCTCACGCCGGAGGTGGTGCCGGCCGACAGGTCGATCTCGGCCAGCAGCAACACGAAGACCAGGCCCATCGCGAGCAGGATGCCCGGTGCCGCCTGGGTGATCAGGCTGGCGAAGTTGGCCTTGGAGAAGAAGCCGGTCTCCACGACGGAGAACACCACATAGAGGACCACGAGCGCGGCCACGGCCGGGAGGGAGCCCATGTCGCCGCCGCGGATGCGCTGCCAGTAGTTGTGCAGGTAGCCGGTGACGCTCTTGCCGGTCGGCAATGTCGTTGCTGCGGCTGCGTTCTCGTCCACCGCGGCGTCGACTTCGGCGGCGGTGGCGGTCTTGCTCAGGTGCGGGGTCATGCTGGTGCTCCGGAGGTGGTGGGCTGGAGGCCGAGGTCTCCGCTGCGGCCGGTGGTGATCAGCTCGACGACCTGGGTCTGGTTGACGTCGGCCCGGTCGACGGTGGCGGCGAGCCGGCCGAGGTAGAGCACCGAGATCCGGTCGGCAACCTGCAGGACGTCCAGCATGTTGTGCGAGATGAGAATGACGGCGGTGCCCTGGTCCGCCAGGCGACGCACCAGCTCCAGCACCTGCTCGGTCTGCGCGACGCCGAGCGCCGCGGTCGGCTCGTCCAGGATGACGACCTTCGACTTCCACAGGGCCGCCTTGGCGATCGCCACTGTCTGCCGTTGTCCGCCGGAGAGGCTGGAGACCCGCTGGCGCACCGACTTCAGGGTGCGCACGGACAACGACGTCAGCGTGTCCGCGGCCGCGATCTCCATCGACTCCTCGTCCAGCACGAGACCGCGCAGGCGCTCACGGCCGAGGAACATGTTCTGGACGACGTCCAGGTTCTCGCAGAGTGCGAGGTCCTGGTAGACGATCTCGACGCCGAGCGCGGAGGCGTCGCGCGGTCCGGAGACGTGCTCGGGTTTGCCCTCGAACTCGTAGGTGCCCGAGTCGATCGTGTAGGTGCCACCGATGCACTTGACGAGGGTGGACTTGCCGGCACCGTTGTCGCCGACGAGCGCGGTGACCTTTCCGGCGTATGCCGCGAAGTCGACGTCGTGCAGCACGTGCACGGCGCCGAAACTCTTGTTGACCCCGCGCAGCTGCAGGATCGGCTGATCAGACATGTATCTCCTAGACGGCGGGGGAGGGGCCGGGCGGACGGTCGGTCCGCCCGGCCCTACCTCGGTCGAGTTGAGCGGTGCTTACTTGACGCCGACCGCGGTGCACTTGGCGGCGTAGGCGCCGGCGCAGGTCGTCGACTTCGGTGTGTAACCGTCGTTGATCGGCTTGGCGACGTTGGCCTTGGTGATGGCGATCGGCGTGGCCAGGATGGCCGGCACCTCACGGCCGGTCTGGGTGTCCTTGATGTGCTGCGTGGTCTTCGGCGCCTGGCCGTTGGCCAGCTGCGCGGCCGCGTCGACGACCGGGTAGGCCTCTTCCTTGGACGGCTTGTAGATCGTGAAGCACTGGGTACCGTCCATGATCCGCTGCAGGCCTTCGACCGTGGCGTCCTGACCGGACACCGCGACCTTGCCGGCCAGCCCCTGCTTCTTCAGGGCGGTGACGACCGAGCCCGCCATACCGTCGTTCGCGACCATGACCGCGTTGACCGACGGGTTCTTCTGCAGCATCGAGGTGAAGATGATGCCCGCCTGCTGGTTGTCCCAGTTGGGCACCGACTGGTCGGCGACCTTGGTCCAGCCCTTCTGGTTCTTCAGCACCGAGTCGTAGCCCTGCTTGAACAGCGTGGCGTTGTTGTCCGTCGGCGCGCCGTTGAGGTCGACATACTTGACCGCCGACTTGCCCTTGACCTCCGAGCACTGGGTGAGCGTCTGGCCCTGCAGCTTGCCGACCTTCACGTTGTCGAAGGACACGTAGAGGCTGGCCGAGCCGCCGAGGGTCAGCCGGTCGTAGTCGATGGTGTAGACGTTCTTGGACTTGGCCGTCTTCTCGATCTGCGCAGCGGAGGCGGAGTCGAGGTTGACCAGCGCCAGGACCTTGACGCCGTTGTTCATCATCGTCGTCGCGATGGTGGTCATCTGCTGTGCGGAGCCATTGGCGTTCTGGATGTCGCAGTTGAGGTTGTCCGCCTTGCACCGGGCCTTCAGCGCCTCGGGGTCGGATGAGATCCACCGGTTGGAGGACTGCCGGTCGGGCAGGATGATGCCGACCTTGGCACCCTTGCCGTCCATCCCGCCGGACGCGGCGGTCGACGAGCCGCTGCTGCCGGCGCTGGTCGTGCTTCCGGTCGCGGCCGACGTCTTGGCGCCGCTGGAGCCGCCGCTGCCGGAGCCGCCGCCGCTGCTTCCGCAGCCGGCGAGAGCGACGATGCCTGCTACCGCACACACCGTGCTGAGCGCACCTTTGCGCATGGTTCCACCTTTCCGATCAACTCGAGGGCCGATCCACGGGCTCGAGCCGCTGTCATTGAATATGTTGCGAACGGCAACATATCCCCTCCGCCGGTGATGCGCACCACATTTCGCGCAGATCGGTCGCTGTTCTGCACATCGTGACCGTCCCGTGACGTGCCGCGTTCGGCATACGTACAGGCGGCGCACGACCAATGCGCGGGTTGGACACCTACCGTCCGGTGTCATGGGTGAGGACGTCGGGCCGCGGACTCGCCAGGTGGCGCGGCGGCGGATCGGCGTCGGCCTGCTGATCGCCCTGCTGGTGATCGTCGGCAGCGGCATCGGCTTCTATCTGCATCTGAACGGAAACCTGCGGACTGCTGCGCTGACGTCCGGCGGTCACCGGACCACGGACCCGGCAGGGCACGCCGCCATCAATGTGCTGGTGATCGGCTCCGACACCCGCGCCAGCAGCGCGGACTGCGCGATCGGCGGCGACTGTTCGGCCGCCTCGGCGACCTCCACCAAGGCGACGTCCGTCGCGGCCAATGCCGATGTGTTGATGATCGTGCACATCTCGGCAGACCGCAGCAACGCGACCGTGATGAGCATTCCGCGCGACACCATGATCACCGTGCCGGCCTGCACGGACAGCGCGACCCCGGGGACCGAGGTTCGCCGGACAGCCCGGATCAACAGCACCTTCCAGTACGGCGTCAACTGCACGGTCGCCGCCGTCCATCAGCTGACCGGCATCGTCATCGACCACTTCCTGGTCATTGACTTCCAAGGTGTCGTGAAGATGTCCGATGCGATCGGGGGAGTGTCCGTCTGTGTCGACGACGACGTCTACGACCCCTATTCGCACCTGAAGCTGAGCAAGGGCACGCACACACTGCAGGGCCGGGCAGCGCTGGAGTTCCTGCGCACCCGGCACGGTTTCGGTGACGGCAGCGACATCGGACGGACCGTCGCGCAGCACATCTTCCTCTCCTCGATGCTGCGCAACATGGAGAGCGCGTCCACCCTCGCCGACCCGCTCAAAGTCCTGAAGCTCGCCAACGCGGCCACCTCCGCCGTCACCGTCGACACCGGGCTCGGCAGTGTCACCAAACTCACCTCGTTGGCCTACCAGCTGAGTGAGGTTCCGGGCTCCCGAACGACATTCGTGACGATGCCCACGACACCCGACCCGGCCGATCTCAACGCGGTCGTCGCGGCGTCCAGCGCACGCAAGCTCTTCACCGAGATCGCCGACGATGTGAGCCTGAGCAGCGCGACGAGCGGGCCTGCCGTTCCCCGGTCCTCCGGTTCGTCGGGCGTCCCGAGCACCATCGCATCGTCGGCGGGCCGCACCTCGCCGGACCGGCCGGCCGAGTCGCCCTCCGGTGACGAGCACGCGACGACCGTCACCTCGGCCACCGGATGTGCGCAGGTCAGCACCGACCGCACGGTCACCGTGAACGGCCTCGCGATGACGCCGACCCAGGCCTACGAGATCAGTCCGGCCATTCCGGATTCGGCGCCCTGAGAGGCGTCTTGCCGGCATGGCTGGTGCTCCTGTGACGGATGAGGCACAATAGGCGACAGAACCGCACAAGGCGCACGGCGCATGCCGGACCACCGCACGCGAGGTCGTTGGGGAAGACGTCCCTCGCAATTCGTCAGGAGGCCCGGATGTCTGCCGCAAACGCGCGCGCCGTGACCCGCGGGGTGGTGTTCGTGCACTCCACCCCTGCTGCGCTGTGTCCGCACATCGGATGGGCGCTGGAGAGCGTCCTCGGCGCTGCCGCACCCATCGAGTGGATCAAGCAGCCGGTCGCACCGGGCACGCTGCGCACCGAGCTGTCCTGGATGGGTGAACCCGGCACCGGCGCCAAGCTCGCCAGCGCGCTGCGTGGCTGGGCAGACGTGCGCTACGAGGTCACCGAGGAGCCCAGCCCTGGCTGTGACGGCTCGCGTTGGTCGCACACGCCGTCGTTGGGCATCCACCACACCTGGACCTCCGCGTCGGGGGATGCGGTCGTGCCCGAGGACCGGTTGCGTGCCGCGCTCGCGGCGAGCAACGGCGACCCGGAACTGTTCCGTGCCGAGATGGCCGAGCTGCTCGGCGTCGCCTGGGACCAGGAGCTCGAGCCGTTCCGGTATGCCGGCGAGGGCGCGCCGGTGCGGTGGTTGCACCGGGTTTCCTGAGCCCACGCGTCCCGCACGCGAATTGACCGGCAGGGTGAACGATCGAGCGGCGTAGCGAATCCAGGTGACTCTCTACGCCGCTCGATGCGGTCGGATGCCGCTCGATCAGACCGACTTCAGCACGATCGCGATGTTGTGGCCGCCGAAGCCGAACGCGTTGCTCATGGCGGCGAGGTCGCCGTCGGGCAGCTTGCGGTTGCCGTCGATGACCAGGTCGGCGTCGATCTCCGGGTCCACCTCGGTGACGTTGATGGTCTGCGGCACGACTCGGTCGTGGACCGTCTGCGCCAGGATGACGGCCTCGATGGCACCGGCGGCGCCGAGCAGATGACCGGTCATCGACTTGGTGCCGGTCAGGCAGACGTCGTCGAAGGCATCGCCGAAAGCCCGCTTGATCGAAATGATCTCGGCCTTGTCGCCGACCGGCGTCGACGTCGCGTGCGCGTTGACGTGCGCGATGTCCGCCGGTGTCAGGCCGGCGGCGTCGATCGCCTCGTTCATCGCGCGGGCCTGCGCCACGCCCTCCGGGTCACCGGCGGTGATGTGGTAGGCGTCGGCCGACATACCGAGACCCGCGAACTCGGCGTAGATCTTGGCGCCGCGCGCGACGGCGTGCTCGTAGGACTCGAGCACCACCACGCCGGCTCCTTCGCCGAGCAGGAAGCCGTCGCGGTCGGTGGCCCAGGGTCGTGAGGCACCCTTCGGGTCGTCGTTGCGGCGGGAGAGTGCCTGAGCCGCAGCGAACCCGGCGATCGGCAACGGGTGGATGGCGGCTTCGGTGCCGCCCGCGATCGCGACGTCGGCGCGGCCCTCGCGGATCATGTTGGCCGCCATCCCCATGGACTCGGCGCCGGAGGCGCAGGCCGACACGGCGGTGTGGGCGCCGGCGCGCGCCTTGAACTCCAGCGAGACGTTGCCGGACGCCGCGTTGGGCATCAGCATCGGGACGGTCAGCGGGTAGACCCGCCGCGGGCCCTTCTCCTTCAGGACATCGTATTGGTCCAGCAAGGTGTGGACGCCGCCGATGCCGGTGCCGATCGCCGCGAGCAGGCGCTCGGGCTCGACGTCCGGCGCGCCGGCGTCCTGCCACGCCTCACGGGCGGCGATCATCGCGTATTGCGCGAACGGGTCCGCCCGGCGGATCTCGACCTTGGGCAGCACCTCGCTCGGATCCTGCTTGAGGCTGGCGGCGAAGGTGACGGGCAATTCGTAACGCTCGAGCCACTCGGCCGGCAGTGGCTTGGCACCGGATTCGCCGGCAAGCAGGGCCTCCCAGGTTTCGGGGGCCGTGCCACCGACCGGCGTGGTGGCGCCGAGGCCGGTGATGACGACGCGCTTGTCTGCGGTCATGAAACGGGGCTCCTAGGAAGGTGGTTCAAAGGTATGACGAAATGCGTTGCCCGCGGTGCTACTCGTGGGAGCAGCACCGCGGGCACAGCTGCAGCAGAGCTGCGGCCGAGGTACGAGGCGTAGCTCAGCACGGCCGAAGGCCCGAGGGCACGACCAGGGCAGAGCTGCAGCCGAGGTACGAGGCGTAGCTCAGCACGGCCGAAGGCCCGAGGGCACAACCAGGGCAGAGCTGCAGCCGAGGTACGAGGCGTAGCTCAGCACGGCCGAAGGCCCGAGGGCACGACCAGGGCAGAGCTGCAGCCGAGGTACGAGGCGTAGCTCAGCACGGCCGAAGGCCCGAGGGCACAACCAGGGCAGAGCTGCAGCCGAGGTACGAGGCGTAGCTCAGCCCTGGGCGTTCTGGATGTACTTGACGGCGTCGCCGACGGTCGTGAGGTTCTTGACGTCGTCGTCGGGGATGCGCACGCCGAACTTCTCCTCGGCGTTGACGACGATCGTCATCATGGACAGCGAGTCGATGTCGAGGTCCTCGGTGAACGACTTGTCCAACTGGACGTCGGCGGCGTCCACGCCGGTCTCTTCGTTCACGATGTCGGCAAGGCCCTGCAGGATCTCCTGCTCGCTCTGCGCCATGTCAATGCTCCTTTTGCGTTGGGTTCTCCCGTGGGGGCTGACCCGGATGACCCGCCGGGCCGCGGGAAGTCGTTCGGGATCGACTCTAGCCGGGGTCCTCGCGAAGTATCGACGGAGGAGCGAAGCGGGGGAGTCGAACTTCGTGGGGTGGGCTAGGGCAACTCGATGACCTGGGCCGCATAGACCAGCCCGGCACCGAAGCCGATCTGCAGCGCGAGGCCGCCGTGCGGGACCTCGCCCTCGCGCAGCATGCGTTCGGTGGCGAGGGGGATCGAGGCGGCGGAGGTGTTGCCGGTCTCGGCGATGTCTCGCGCGACCGGGATGTCCTCCGGCAGTTTCAGCTGTTTGATCATCGCGTCGATGATCCGCATGTTCGCCTGGTGCGGGATGAACGCGTCGAGGTCGTCCGCGGTGATCCCCGCCTTGTCGAGCGCCTGCTGGGCGACGGGCGCCATACCCCAGACCGCCCAGCGGAAGACGGACTGACCGGCCATCGCCATGGTCGACGCCTCGGCGATGTTGGCGACCTCGAATTTGCTGTAGTCCGGCTCCTCGCCGGTCGCCTCGACGTGCTCCCAGATCCGGCGGATCTCGTCCCAGCCGACGCGTTGCTGGATCGCCGACCACTTCTCGCCGTCGGAGCCCCAGACGGTCGGGCCGATGCGCGGCACATCGGACGGTCCGACCACGGCCGCGCCGGCGCCGTCGGCCAGAATGAACGACGTGCCGCGGTCGTGCCGGTAGGTCCACTGCGACAGCTTCTCCACGCCGATGACCAGCACGTAGTCGGCGCTGCCGGCCCGCACCATGTCGCTGGCCGTCGCGATGGCATAGCAGTAGCCCGCACAGGCGGCGGAGATGTCGAACGCCGGCACACCCTGCGCGCCCAGGCGGACGGCGAGCAGCGGTGCGGCCGCGGGGGTTTGGAAGGGGTGGCTGATCGTCGCCATGACGATCGCGCCGATCTGATCCGGCGTGATGCCGGCCATCTCCAGCGCCGGCCGGGCGGCCTCCTCGGCCATGTCGACCACCGACTCGTCCTCGCGGGCGAAGCGCCGGGTCTTGATCCCGGAGCGCTCCTGGATCCACTGGTCGGAGGAGTCGATCCAGGTGCAGACCTCCTCGTTGGTCACCACCCGCTCGGGCCGGTAGCCGCCGACGCCGAGGATGCGTGAGTAGCGGCTCCCGCCGGGGGAGGAGATGATGCCGGTGTGCTTCGGCTGCACGGTCATGGGATCAGTTTCCTTCGGTCGTGTGCTCGCGGATCAGCTCACGGGCGTTGTCGAGGTCGTCGGGGGTCTTGACGGCGACGCTTGCGACGCCGCGCATGCCGCGCTTGGCCAGGCCGACGAGCGTGCCCGCCGGGCAGAGTTCGATGAGGCCGGTGACGCCGAGATCGATCATCGTCTGCATGGCCGCGTCCCACCGGACCGGGCCCGCGACCTGGGCGACGAGCCGGTCGAGCACCTCCTGGCCGCTCGTGACGGCGCCGCCGTCCTTGTTGGACAGCAGGGTGACCTGCGGGTCGTGAGCGGTGAGCGTGGCGGCGTGGCTGCGCAATTCGTCCACCGCCGGGGCCATGTGTTCGGTGTGGAAGGCGCCCGCCACCTGCAGCGGTATGACGCGGGCCTTCGGCGGCGGCGTCTCCTGCAGGGCCGCCAGTTGCTCCAGGGTGCCGGCCGCCACGATCTGCCCCGCGCCGTTGCGGTTGGCGGGGGTGAGGCCGTGCGACTCCAGCACCGCCAGCACCTCGTCCTCGGCACCGCCGAGCACCGCCGCCATGCCGGTGGGGGTGGCAGCGGCGGCGCGCGCCATACCTCGTCCGCGCTGGGTGACGAAGCTCATCGCGTCGCTCTCGCTCAGCACACCCGCGGCCGCAGCCGCGGTGATCTCACCGACCGAGTGACCGGCCAGCACGGCGCCGGACGGAACCGGCGCGCCGTCGAGAAGTGCGCCGAGGGTGCCGAGACCGGACGCCACGATGAGCGGCTGGGCGACGGCCGTGTCCTTGATGGTCTCGGCGTCGGAGGTCGTGCCGTGGGCGACGAGGTCGCTGTCGGAGACCTTCGCGAGCCGCTGGAGGTGTTCGGCGAACCCGGGCAGCTCCAGCCAGGGTGCGAGGAAACCGGGGGTTTGCGAGCCCTGTCCAGGGCAGACGATCGCTAGCACGCTTCTACTGTGCCGGATGCGGGCGGCTCATGGCGTCACCGAATCCGACGAAGCTCACCGGCCTTCTTTGGAGGAAACCTCCAAAAAGGCACTCTCAGCTCACAAGCGGGAGAGCGCGAGCGCGAGCCGCACCGCGAACGCGTCCCGGCTGTCGGTCAGGTCGTAACCGGTGAGTTCGGCGATCCGCCCCAGCCGGTAGCGCACCGTGTTCGGGTGCACGAAGAGCGCCCGTGACGTGGCCTCCAGCCCGCCGTGGTCGAGGTATGCCGGCACGGTGTCTCGCAGCCCGGGGCGGTCGCGCAGTGGGCGGGTGACCTTGTCGACGAGCGTCCGGCGGGCGCGGGTGTCGCCGGCGAGGGCGCGTTCGGGGAGCAGCTCGCCGGCCGCGCAGGGACGAGGGGCCTGCGGCCAGGCCGCCGCGGCCGTGTATCCGGAGAGCGCGGCCCGGGCGCTTCGGCCGGCGGCATACAGATGGGGGACGCGTGGGCCGACGACGACCGGTCCGCCGCCCCAGTGCCCCTGGAGGTCATCCGCGATCGCGAGTCCGTCGTCCACGCCGCCGAGGATGGCGATCAGCAGGTTGCGCTGCACCGAGGCGAGTGCGACCAGCCCCTCATGAGCTGCCTTGCGCCGCAAAGCATCCAGGGCCTCCGTGCCCGGGCCGGGTGGCGCGGCACCGGCGATCACGACGACGCCGCGCACGTCGTTCCAGCCGAGGGCGGCCACCCGCGAGCTGAGGGCGTCGTCGGCCTCGGCGCGCAGCACGGCGTCCACGACCAGGGCCTCGAGGCGGGCGTCCCAGGCGCCGCGGGACTCGGCCGCCTGGGCGTAGACGTGCGCGGCGGCGAAGGCGATCTCGCGCGAATAGGTGAGCACCGCTTCGCGCAGCTGGTGTTCCTCGCCGGCCGCCGCGAGCTGCGGCACGTGCTCCTCGACGACGTCGATGGCGGTACGCACCATCTGCAGCGTCTGCTGCAGCGCGATGCTGCGGGTCAGCTCACGCGGCGCGGTGGCGAAGACGTCGATCGGCATGGCCGGCGTCGCCTCCGGCGCCCGATACCACGCGATGAACGCCGCGATGCCGGCCTGCGCGACCAGCCCCACCCACGAGCGCTCGTCGGCCGGCAGCCGCCGATACCAGCCGTAGCTCTCGTCGAGCCGGGCGATGGCGGCGGTGGACAGCAGGTCGGCGCTGCGTTCGAGTTGCTGCCCGGTGGTTGTGGACATGCGCCAAGCGTAAGGGCCGGACACGGCGAGCGCCTCGCAACGACGGATCGGTGCGAGGCGCTCGGGGGCAGGCAGTGTCAGGCGTCGCCGCCCGCGTTGCCGCTGGTGCCGGCCTGCGGGTTGAGCAGGTCGTACTTGTCGGCCGCCTGGCGGGCCAGGCCGGGGTCGACCTCGCCGCGCGAGGCAAGCTCCTGCAGCGTGCGCACCACCATCGACGGGCCGTCGATGTGGAACACGCGGCGCGCCGCAGCGCGGGTGTCGCTGAAGCCGAAGCCGTCCGCGCCGAGGGTGACGTAGTCGCCGGGCACCCAGGGACGGATCTGCTCCTGCACCGAGCGCATCCAGTCGGACACCGCCACCACCGGCCCAGGGCGGCCCTGCAGCTTCTGGGTGATGAACGGGACCTGCTGCTCGGCGTCCGGGTGCAGGAAGCGCAGCTCGTCGCACGCCTCACCGTCGCGGCGCAACTCGTTCCAGGACGTCACCGACCAGACATCGGCCACGACACCCCAGTCCTCCTTGAGCAGCTGCTGGGCCTCGAGCGCCCACGGCACACCGACGCCGGAGGCGAGCAGCTGGGCACGCGGCGCGTTGTCGGCACCGGAGGTGTCACCCTCGGCCACCAGGTGGATGCCGCGCAGGATGCCTTCGACGTCGGCGTTCTCCGGCTCGGCCGGCTGCTGCATCGGCTCGTTGTAGACGGTCAGGTAGTAGATGACGTTCTCGGCGTTGTCGCCGAACATCCGCCGCAGCCCGTCCTGGACGATGTGCGCGATCTCGTAGCCGTATGCCGGATCGTAGGCAACGACAGCAGGATTGGTCGCGGCGAGGAGCAGCGAGTGCCCGTCGGCGTGCTGCAGGCCCTCACCGGTGAGAGTGGTGCGGCCGGCGGTTGCGCCGATCAGGAAGCCGCGGCTCATCTGGTCGGCGGCCGCCCAGATGAAGTCGGCGGTCCGCTGGAAGCCGAACATCGAGTAGAAGATGTAGATCGGCACCATCGGCAGGCCGTGCGTCGCGTATGAGGTGCCGGCCGCGGTGAACGCGGCGACCGAGCCGGACTCGTTGATGCCCAGGTGCAGGATCTGGCCGTTGGTGGCCTCCTTGTAGGCGAGCATCAGCTCCGCGTCGACCGAGGTGTACTGCTGGCCGTGCGGGTTGTAGATCTTCGACGTCGGGAAGAAGGAGTCCATGCCGAAGGTGCGCGCCTCGTCCGGGATGACCGGCACGACGTGCTTGCCGAACTCCTTGTCGCGCATCATGTCCTTCAGGATGCGCACGAACGCCATCGTGGTGGCGATCTCCTGCTTGCCCGAACCCTTCTTCGCCGCTGAATAAGCTTTCTCGTCAGGCAGTTTCAGCGCACTGGCGGTGTGCCGCCGGTCCGGCACGGCACCGCCGAGCTTGCTGCGCCGCTCGCGCATGTACTGGATCGCCGGGTCGTCCTCACCGGGGTGGTAGTAGGGCGGCAGGTAGGGGTTGTCCTCGAGCACCGCGTCACTGATCGGGATCTTCAGCGAGTCGCGGAAGTCCTTCAGGTCCTGCAGCGTCAGCTTCTTCATCTGGTGGGTCGCGTTGCGCCCGGCGAAGTGCGTGCCCAGGCTGTAGCCCTTGATCGTCTTGACCAGGACCACGGTCGGCTGGCCGTTGTGTTCGACGGCGGCCTGGTAGGCGGCATACACCTTGCGGTAGTCGTGCCCACCCCGCTTGAGCTTCCACCAGATGTCATCGTCGGTCCAGTCCTTGACGAGCTCGCGGGTGCGCGGGTCACGACCGAAGAAGTGCTCCCGCACGTAGGCGCCGTCATTGGCCCGGAACGTCTGGTAGTCACCGTCGCGGGTGGTGTTCATGACGTTGACCAGCGCGCCGTCGCGGTCGGCGGCGAGCAGCGGGTCCCAGCCACGACCCCAGATGCACTTGATGACGTTCCAGCCGGCCCCGCGGAAGAAGCTCTCCAGCTCCTGGATGATCTTGCCGTTGCCGCGCACCGGGCCGTCGAGCCGCTGCAGGTTGCAGTTGATGACGAAGGTGAGGTTGTCCAGCTCCTCGTTGGCCGCCAGCTGCAGCAGACCGCGGGACTCCGGCTCGTCCATCTCACCGTCGCCCAGGAACGCCCAGACGTGCTGCTGGCTGGTGTCCTTGAGACCGCGGCCGTGGAGGTACTTGTTGAACTGCGCCTGGTAGATCGCGTTCATCGGGCCGATACCCATGGACACGGTCGGGAACTCCCAGAAGTCGGGCATGTTCCGCGGGTGCGGGTATGACGGCAGGCCGAGGCGCTGACCCTGGACGATGTGTGAGTGCTCCTGCCGGAAGCCGTCGAGCTGGTCGGTCGAGAGACGTCCTTCGAGGAAGGCGCGGGCGTACATGCCCGGGGAGGCGTGGCCCTGGAAGAAGACCTGGTCGCCGCCGCCCGGGTGGGCCTTGCCGCGGAAGAAGTGGTTGAAGCCGACCTCGTAGAGAGTTGCTGCCGAGGCGTAGGTGGAGATGTGCCCGCCGACTCCGACGCCGGGCCGCTGCGCGCGGTGCACCATGACGGCGGCGTTCCACCGCATCCAGGCACGGTAGCGGCGCTCCACCTCTTCGTCGCCGGGGAACCAGGGTTCGGCCTCCGGGCTGATGGTGTTGATGTAGTCGGTGGCGGTCAGTGAGGGCACACCGATCCGCCGCTCCCGGGATCGCTCGAGCAACTTGAGCATGATGTAGCGAGCCCGGGTCTGCCCGACCTCATCGATCAGCCCATCGAGCGAGGCCAACCACTCCTCGGTCTCCTCGGGGTCGATGTCCGGCAGTTGGCTGGGTATGCCGTTGAGGATCGGTCCTGCGTCCTCGCGCGCCATGAGTGGCTCCTCTCATGCACGTGTCGCATCTTGTGTCGCGACCGCGATGTCGTTTTCTCGGGATTTCCGGTTGATTCCATCTTCCACCTCGTCCGAGGGGAAGCGTTGGGGGTCTCGGTTACTGGTCAGTAGTGAATGGCTGTCGAATCAGGGGAGGTTCAGCGGCGCGTGGCGGTGCACGTCCTTGTAGAGCAGGTAGCGGAACCGCCCCGGTCCACCGGCGTAGCAGGCCTGCGGACAGAAGGCGCGCAGCCACATGAAGTCGCCCTCCTGGACCTCGACCCAGTCCTTGTTGAGCAGGTAGACGGCCTTGCCCTCGAGGACGTAGAGGCCGTGCTCCATGACGTGCGTCTCGGGGAAGGGGATGGCGCCGCCCGGCTCGAAGGTCACGATGTTGACGTGCATGTCGTGTCGTACGTCGTCGGGGTCCGCAAAGCGCTGCGTGCCCCAGGCGTCATTGGTGTCGGGCATCATGCCGATCTCGACGTCGTCCTCGTGGGTCACGAACGACTCGGGCACGTCGATGCCGTCGACGACGGCATACCGCTTGCGGATCCAGTGGAACGTCGCGGTGGCGTCGGTGTCGTTGTGCAGCGTCCAGGTCTCGCCCGGCGCCAGGAAGGCGTAACCACCGGCAGGGAGGCGGTGTTCGGTGCCGGCGAGGTCGAGTCGCAGCTCGCCGTCGACGACGAAGAGGACGCTCTCGGCGTCCGGGTTGGTGTCCGGCCGGTCGCTCCCGCCACCCGGACCGACCTCGACGATGTACTGGGAGAAGGTCTCGCTGAACCCGGTGAGCGGACGCGCGATGACCCACAGGCGCGTGTTGTCCCAGAACGGCAGCCGGCTGGTGGTGATGTCGCTCATCGTGCGGCGGGGGAGCACCGCGTAGGCCTCGGTGAAGATCGACCGGTCGGTGGTCAGCTCCGTCTGTGCGGGCAACCCTCCCCGGGGCGTGTAGTACTGCGTCATTGTCGCTCCTGTCCTTTAACGTGTCAGCTCGGTGAGCTGGGAAACCGTGAGACGGCAACTAGATTCGACCTCGTCGGCGCCGACGGCGCCGCAGTGCACGCCGCGCAGCAGCGCCGCCGCCAGCATGCGGGCGGTGGCCGGCTCGTCCATCACGTCGCCACCGGAGGTCTGCTGGACGTATGCCGCCAGCCGCGCCGTCGCACTCGGCAGCGCCCGGCGGAAGAAGAGGAAGTTCGCGAGGTATCGAGAGACCAGGTGGCCCGGGTGCATGTCCCAGCCCTGATAGATGCCGCGCACCAGGGACCGGGTGACCAGGCCGGTGTGCAGCCGCCACGTCGCGTGCGCGGACTCGCGGTCGCCGAAGGCCACGACGTTGGTCGACCCGTCGCAGATGTGGGTGCCGGTCTGTGCGGCGGCGACCTGCATGACGGCCTTGGCGTGGTCGGCAGCCGGGTGGTCCAGTGCTTGGTAGGCGGCTGCGATGCCGAGCCCTGCGCTGTAGTCGAAGGTGCCGTAGACGAGCGAGCTGACCCGGCCGGGGGCCGCGTGCACCATCCGGGCGACCGCGGCGGTGCCGTCGCCGGCCAGGATCGCCTGCGGCGTCTCCACCTGGATCTCGAAAGCCACACTGCCTGAAAGGAGTCCGAGCTCCTCTTCGAGTGCCGCGCACGCGGTGTCCATCGCGGTTGCCTGGTCGACGCTGGTCACCTTCGGCAGGGTCAGGACGTTGCCCGGCAGGAGGCCGGCGTCCGTCATACCGCGCTGGTAGTCGACCAGGGTGCGCACGCCGCGCGCCCGGGTCGGCGCCTCGAACGACTTGAACCGGATGCCGTGCCACTGCGGCAACTCGTCGGTCTTGGCGAGCTCGGCGAAGCCGGCGAGCACGTCGGCGAGGTGGCGGTCCTCGGCGTCGTCGGACCGCACGCCGTAGCCGTCCTCGAAGTCGGCGCGCAGGTCCTCGATCGGCTCCTGCTCCAGCTTGGCCACGATCCGGTCGTAGACGGCGGCGACGTCATCCTCGGGCTCGCCGGTGGCGCGGGCGAGTTCGGCTGCGGTCGGTGCGTATGACGCGAGCAGTTCGCGTGCCGTCGCAGCGAACGCGCGCACGTCGTCGGCGGTGCAGCGGTCGGCCGGCAGGTAGACGGTGTGCACGGGATGACGGCCGGTCGGCGGCCCGGGATAATGACGCACGAGTGCGGCATCGGCGTCGCCGAGCGCTTCGTCGAGACGCTCGGTGAGTGCGGTGCGGAAGTCGGACACGGTCGCTCCTTTTCAGCCAATATTCCGTATTATGGAGTATAAATTCCATGTTGGCGAATACAGGACCGTAGAGGAGTCGTCATGACACAGCAGAGCCGCCCCGGCGGCGTGCAGTCGGTGGGCCGAGCGCTCGACATTCTCGAGCTGATCGATCGCGCCGGCGGTGAGATGGCGCTCGTCGAGGTCAGTGCCGCCTCCGGCCTTCCCATGCCCACCATCCACCGGCTGGTCCGGACCCTGGTGGACCGCAACTACCTGCGGCAGCTGCCCGATCGCCGATATGCGCTCGGATCGCGGCTGATCCCGCTCGGCAACGCCGCGCTGGACGCGTTCGGTTCGCGGAGCAGCTCAATGCTCGCCGACGTCGTCCGCCGGGTCGGCGAGAGCGCCAACCTGGCCGCCCTCGACGGCGACATGCTGGTGTATGTCGGGCAGGCGCCGTCGCCGCGCGCGATGCGGATGTTCACCGAGCTGGGCCAGCACGTGCACCCGCACTGCCGGGCGGCCGGCAAGGCGCTGCTCGCGCAGCTCGGCGACGACGAGGTGCGCACCATTCTGGGCCGGGTCGGCATGCCACCGATGACGGCCGCAACCATCACCGATCCGGAGGAGTTCATCGACCAGCTCGCGCAGGTGCGCGAGCAGGGCATCGCGCACGAGTTCGGCGAGATGGAGGAGGGCGTCGTCTGTATGGCGCTCCCGGTGCTCGGCGGTGACTCCAACCTGGCGCTGTCCATCTCCGGGCCCGCCTCCCGGATGACGGACGTGTTGCGCGAGCGCGCGATACCGGTGCTGCGCGAGGCGGCCGGGGAGATCGCCACCCAGCTGGCCGGCTGACACCGGCTCGTTCGGCACAGGCCCTTGACATGAGCGACACGACAACGCATTCTTTCTACATGCGGAATACAACTTCCACAAAGCGGAATACTCTCGCCGAGCTCAACGAGGCTTCGGACAACGACGCACTCCGCACCCTCCTGCCGCTGTGCAGCAGTCAGCGCTGGGCCCGCGAGGTCACGGCAGGTCGGCCCTACGAGGACCTCGACGGGCTGCTGACTGCGTCCGATCGGGTCTTCGCCGGCCTCACGGTTGCCGACCTGGACGCGGCGCTGGCCGGCCACCCGCGGATCGGCGACCGCGTGAGCGGCGACGGCGCGGCCGACCAGCTCTCGCGCTCCGAGCAGTCGGCCATGCAGTCGGCCGACGAGCAGGTCGCCGCGCAGATCCTGCAGGGCAACAAGGACTACGAGGACCGCTTCGACCGCGTCTTCCTGATCCGGGCGGCCGGCCGCTCGCCGCGCGAGATCCTGGCGGAGTTGCAGCGCCGGCTCGGCAACGACCCGGCCGACGAACAGGACGAGGTGCGCGAGCAGTTGCGCCAGATCACCCGCCTCCGCCTCGAAGGAACCTTCAAACCCCACGAAGTTTCTCCTCCGCTTCGCTCCCCCGAATACTTCGCGGGGGCCCCGGACGATGGAAGGTAGTTCGATGAACTCCACGCTGTCCACCCATGTTCTGGACGCCGTCAACGGAGCACCGGCTGCCGGTGTCGACGTGACGGTGTTCGCACAGACCGGTGCCGGATCCGATGGGTCGCCCGTCGGATCCGGCACCACCGACGATGACGGCCGCGTCTCCGGCCTGGTGCCCGACGGGCTCCGGCAGGGCACCTACCGCATCGTCTTCGCCACCGGCAGCTTCTTCGAGCGTGCCGGGGTCCGGGCCTTCTATCCCGAGGTGGCGATCACCTTCGTCGTCGACGAAGACCGGCACTACCACGTGCCATTGCTACTGAGTCCGTTCGCGTTCTCCACCTATAGAGGGAGCTGATCCTCATGTCCTATGTGCTCGGGCACAACCAATACGGCAAGGCCGAAGTCCACGTCGTGCGCGTCTTCCGCGACAACCCGGACGCGCCGCACGACCTGGTCGATTACAACGTCTCGGTGTCGCTGACCGGCGATTTCGACGATGCGCACCAGACCGGCAACCAGGCCAAGGTGCTGACCACCGACGCCTGCAAGAACACCGTCAACTCGTTCGCCAAGGAAGCCGGTGACGCGGTCCGGGAGCCGGAGTCGTTCGCGCTCGCCCTTGCCGAGCACTTCATCCAGGTGCCGCAGGTCAGCGGTGTCCGGATCAACGTCGAGGCGTTCCCCTGGGACCGCTCGCACGACAACCCCCACGCGTTCGTCAAGAACGGCGACTACGTGCGCACCGTGACCGTCACCAAGAACGCCGACGACACCAGCGTGGTCAGCGGTCTGAAGGAACTCACCGTGCTGAAGACCACGGACTCGGAGTTCCACGGCTTCTACCAGGACAAGTACACCACCCTGCAGCCGACGAACGACCGCATCATGGCCACCGCCGTGACCGCCCAGTGGGCGCACGAGGGCACCGACGTCGACTGGGGCAAGGCGTTCGACGGGGTGAAGGACGCGATCACCAGCAGCTTCGCCGCGGCATACAGCTACGCCCTGCAGCACACCCTGTGGGAGATGGGCAGCGCCGTGCTCGACGCAGCCCCCAGCGTGGCCGAGGTGCGGTTCAGCTGCCCCAACAAGCACCACTTCGTGATCGACCTGAGCCCGTTCGGTGTCGAGAACAACTGCGAGGTCCACCACGCGGACGACCGTCCCTACGGACTGATCGAGGCGACGATCAAGCGCTCCGAGGACGTCGACAAGAGTTCCGCCTACGACCCCGGCCAGGCCTGGTAGGTCGCGGCCCTGACGGCACCGGCTCACCGCCCCGGCATACCTGCTCGGGGCGGTGAGCCGGCGTTCGTCTGTCCGATGCGCCGGTCGGGTCATCCGTGAAATGCCCGCTCCGGTTGCAAACGGCCGCACTTCCTAGTGAACTACGCCCATGGCAATTGGGGCCCCGAAAACCGCACTGGCCGAGAAACTCGGCTTCGAAAAAGACCAGGTGGTACAAGAACTCGGCTGGGACGAAGACGTCGACGACGCCGTCCGTGACCAGATCGAGGAACTCACCGGATCCGCTCTGGAGGACGAGGACTACGACGGAGTCGTCGATGCCGTCGTGCTGTGGTGGCGCGACGGGGACGGCGACCTCATCGATGACTGCGTCGACGCCCTGACCAACCTGGCCGACAAGGGATTCATCGTGCTGCTCGTCCCTGGGGCCGGCCACCCCGACCACGTCGACGCCAGCGACATCGCCGAGGCCGCGCAGACCGCGGGCCTCAAGGCCGGCACGTCCACCCGCGCCGGCGAGGAGTGGATCGCGACGAAGCTCGTGCAGGGCGGCGTGGCAAAACAGCGATGACAGCGATCAGCGACGCAATCGCCGTCGGCTCCGCCGCACCCGACTTCACGCTGAAGAACCAGCACGGAGAAGACGTGTCGCTCGCCGAACGCAGCGCGGACAAGCCGGTGCTGCTGGTGTTCTACCCGTTCGCCTGGTCGGGGATCTGCACCGGCGAACTGTGCGACATCCGCGACGATCTCGCCGGCTTCACCGGCGACGGCGCCGCGGACGTGCTCGCGATCTCCTGCGACCCGATGTTCACCCTGCGTGCCTGGGCGGACGCCCAGCGCTACGACTTCGAGTTGCTGTCCGACTTCTGGCCGCACGGGGACGTCGCGACCGCTTACGGAGTCTTCAACGCCGATGCCGGTATGGCGATCCGCGGCACCTTCCTCGTCGACCGCGGCGGGGTCGTGCGCTGGTCGCAGATCAACGGTCCGGGCGAGGCGCGGGACTTCGCCGGTTACCGCGACGCACTCGCGGCGTTGTAGCCGTCGCGCTGCCCGAGTTTGCCCGGTCGTCACCGGCTGGCAGAATGTCGGGCGCCGCGGCCGCTGCGCCGTTCGCGGGCCTGTAGCTCAGTTGGTAGAGCACCGCGTTTACACCGCGGCTGTCGTCGGTTCGATCCCGGCCGGGCCCACCCAGCTCCGACCGCACCCTCATCGGCATCGCAAGAGAGGCACTCCGTGACCAGTCCCACCCTCGCGGACACCGTGCGGGTGCTCGACCGGTTCTATCCGCAGCACACGGCCGCCGGATGGGACCGGGTTGGTCTGGTGACCGGTGACCCCGAGCAGACCGTGCGGCTGGTGCACTTCGCGGTGGACCCGACGCTGTCGGTGATCGAGGAGGCCCGGGAGGCGGGCGCCGACCTGCTGGTGACGCATCACCCGCTGCTGTTGCGGGGCGTGCACTCCGTCGCGACGACGACCGCCAAGGGCACCGCGGTGACGACCCTCGTCGTCGCGGACATCGCGCTCTACTGTGCGCACACCAACGCCGACGTGGCGACGCCAGGGGTCAACGATGCCCTCGCAGCGGCCTGCGGCCTGCCGGGCGACGCCGGGCCGCTGGACGAGGAGGACGGCCAGCCGATCGGCAAGGTCGGCGACCTGGCCGAACCCACCACGCTGGGTGCCTACGCGCGACGCCTCGCGGACGCGCTCCCGGCCGCGCCGGCCGGGCTGCGGGTGAGCGGTGACCCGGACGCGACCGTGCGCCGGGTGGCCGTCCAGGGCGGCGCCGGGGACAGCAGGTTCGACGCGGTCCGGCGCAGCGGCGCCGACGTCTACGTGACCGCTGATCTGCGGCACCATCCGGCGTTGGAGGCGCGGGAGGAGGCGCGTGGCGGCGCGCCATACCTCATCGACGCGGGGCACTGGGCGACCGAATGGCTCTGGCTGGCCGGCTGCGCCGACCGCGTGCGCGGGGCACTGCGCGAGCAAAGGTATGACGTGGAGACGACCGTGTCGCAGTTGCGCACGGACCCTTGGGACTTCGTGGTGCCCACCGAGCGCCCGGCAACGACCGACGACAAGGAACAGTGAGCTCACGTGAAGGCTGATCTGACCAAGCAGTGGCGACTGCTGGACCTGCAGAAACTCGACACCCGGCTCGACCAGCTCGCCCACCGGGAGCGCACCCTGCCGGTGCAGGTGCAGCTGGCCGAGGCGACGGCGGCGGCCGCCCGGCTGCAGGAGGATGTCGTCCTCGCGCGCACCGCGGTGCAGGACAACGAGCGTGCGGTCAGCAAGGCAGACGCCGACGTGCAACTGGTCTGCGACCGCGCCGACCGCGACCGCACCCGACTCGAGAGCGGCACCGGCACCGCCAAGGAGTTGCAGAACCTGCAGCACGAGCTGGAGACGCTGGCCCGTCGGCAGGCCGAGCTCGAGGACGTCGAGCTGGAGGTCATGGAGCGTGCCGAGAGCCTGCAGGGGGAGTTGCAGGCCAAGGAGACCGCGCAGCAGGAGGCCGCGGCGGCGGTCGAGCGGCTGACTTCCGACCGGGACGCCGCGCTCGCCGAGATCGAGAGCGAGCGCGAGCGCGTGCAGCGGGAGCGCGCCGACGTGGCAGCGGGCGTGGGCGCCGAATTGCTCCCGCTCTACGAGAAGCTGCGCGACCAGATGGGCGGGGTGGCGGCCGCGGCCCTGCAGCAGAAGCGGTGCAGCGGCTGCGGCCTGGAGCTCGGTCAGGCCGAGTTGTCGCGGATCCGGTCGGCGCCGGAGGACGAGGTGCTGCGCTGTGAGGAGTGCCGCCGGATTCTTATCCGCACCGCCGAGTCGGGGCTCTAGACGCAGATGACGCGTGCGCTGATTGTCGAGGCCGACGGCGGATCCCGCGGCAACCCGGGTGTCGCCGGGTACGGCGCGCTGGTGCGGGACGCACAGGACCGGTCGCTGCTCGCCGAGCGGGCGGCACCGCTCGGCAAGGCCAGCAACAACGTCGCCGAATACCAGGGGCTGATCGCCGGCCTGCGGGCTGCCCAGCAGATCGACGAAGGCGCGCAGGTGACGGTCCGGATGGACTCCCGGCTGGTCATCGAGCAGATGGCCGGGCGCTGGAAGATCAAGCACGAGGACATGCGACGTCTCGCCGGCGAGGCAGAGGAGATCGTGCGAGAGCTGCGAGCCGCCGGCGGCGGCGTCGTCGAGTGGACCTGGATCCCGCGGGCGCAGAACAAGGCTGCCGACAAGTTGTCCAACGACGGCATGGACGGCAAGCACGTCGAGCGGGACCTGTGGCGGCAGGACGCCGAGCAGCCGAGCACCTCGACCGGTGAGTCGAGCACGTCGACCGGCGAGTCACGGCCGTCCCTGCCGGCCCGGCCGGTCGCGTCCCGGCTGATCCTGCTGCGGCACGGCGTCACCGACTTCACCGTCAGTGGCCGGTTGGACGGCCGCGGCGGATCCGACCCCGGCCTCAACGAGCTCGGCACCGAGCAGGCCGAGCGCGCCGCGAAGGCGCTCGCCGAACTGGTCACCGGTCCGGTGTCGATCGTGACGTCCTCGCTGGCCCGGGCCCGGCAGACGGGGGAGGCCGCGGCACGTGCGCTCGGCGTCGAGCCGATCGTCGACGCGGACTGGGACGAGCAGGCGTTCGGTGCGTGGGACGGCCTGAGCTACCCCGAGATCGGTGAGCGCTATCCGGGTGACCCCGCGCGAATGCGCGCCGAGGAGGACTTCCGCATCGAGGGCGGTGAGACCCACCGCGAGCTGACCGAGCGGGTGAAGGCCGCCCGCGAGCGGGCCGTCGCCCGTGGTGGCACCGTGATCGTCGCGACGCACCGGATGCCGATCCTCGTCGTCCTGCGTTCGCTGCTGGGGCTGAGCTTGGGGCACGCCTGGCTGATCGCCGCCGACCCGGCCTCGTTGACCGAGATCGACGTGTATGGCGACGGCTCGGCGAGCGTCGCCTACACCAACGACACCCACCACCTGCGCTGAGATTTTTGCTCCGATTCCTCGCAAGACAAGCGGCGGATGGCAACGAACGAGTTCGTTGCGACCCGCCGCTTGTTTGGGTCGTCGTCTCCGCGGCGTCGGGTTGTCGTGCGGCCGGCACTGTTCGGCGTGTTGCGTGCGGAAGTCGGGATGGTCGCGGGTGTGCCGGTTGTGACGCTCGACCGGCGTGGCGGTGGCGTCGACAGGTTGTGGGAAGCTACCGACGTGAGTCGTATCGGACACGATGACAACTGGTCACCGGACACCATCGCGGTGCGAGGCGGTCTGGCGCGCAGCGGCTTCGAGGAGACGTCCGAGGCGCTCTATCTGACATCGGGTTTCGTCTACCAGTCGGCGCAGGACGCCGAGGCGGCGTTCACCGGCGAGGTCGACCGCTTCGTCTACAGCCGCTACGGCAACCCCACCGTCGCGGTCTTCGAGGAGCGACTGCGGCAGCTGGAGGGCGCGGAGGCGTGCTATGCCACGGGGTCCGGCATGGGGGCGGTCTTCACCGCACTCGCCGCACTGCTCGGCGCTGGTGACCGGGTCGTCGCAGCCCGCGGACTGTTCGGGTCGTGCTTCGTGATCCTCGACGAGATCCTGCCGCGGTGGGGTGTCGAGACCGTGTTCGTCGACGGACCGGACAACGAACAGTGGGCGGCTGCGCTCGCCGAGCCGACGGCTGCCGTGTTCTTCGAGACGCCCAGCAACCCGATGCAGGAGCTGGTCGACATCGAGTTCGTCGCCCGGCACGCGCACGCGGCGGGGGCGAAGGTCGTGGTCGACAACGTCTTCGGCACCCCCGTTTTCTCGGCGCCGCTGCAGCACGGCGCGGACATCGTGGTCTACTCGGCAACCAAGCACATCGACGGTCAGGGCCGGGTGCTCGGCGGCGCCATCCTCGGTCCCGACGACTACATCCACGGCCCGGTCGAGAACCTGCTGCGGCACACCGGTCCGTCGATGTCGCCGTTCAACGCGTGGTTGCTGACCAAGGGGCTGGAGACGCTCCGGCTGCGTGTGGAGGCGCAGGCGCGGGCGGCGCTGCAGCTGGCCGACGCGCTGCAGAAGCACCCCGCCATCCGGCAGGTCCGGTATCCGTTCCTGGAGTCGCACGCCCAGTACGAGCTCGCCCAGCGGCAGATGACCGGTGGCGGCACTGTCGTGACCTTCGAGCTCGACGGCGGTAAGGACGACGCCTTCGCGTTCATGAACTCCCTTGAGATCATCGACATCTCGAACAACCTCGGCGATTCCAAGTCGCTCATCACGCACCCGGCGACGACGACCCATCGCCGGATGGGAGCTGAGGCGCGCGCCGCTGTCGGCATCACCGACGGTGTGCTGCGCCTGTCGGTCGGCCTGGAGGACCGCGACGACCTGGTGCGGGACGTCATCCGCGCGCTGGGCTGACCCTTCGGCACGGCGTGGCGCCGGCAGGGGCTACGGTGGTGCCGACAACCCGCGGGAGCTCGGACGGACCGGGCTGAGAGGGCGACCAATCTGTCGCCGACCGCTACGACCTGAGCCGGACAATGCCGGCGGAGGAAGGGATTCGCGATGTCTGTGGCGTCGTCATACAGCTGGTGGCCGGTGCTGGGAGCACCGATGGAGGACGGTCTGAAGAGGGTGCTCGCGCACGAGTTCCTCCAGGGCCTGGCTGACGGGACTCTCCCACGAGAAGCGTTCGGGTACTTCATCATTCAGGACACGCTCTATCTCGCCGACTACGCCAGGGCGCTGTCGTTGCTCGCCGCCAAGGCTCCGACCGAAGCGGCGCCGACGCTGGCGGCACATGCAGGCGCCGCCGTCGCGACCGAGCTGGAGCTGCACCCGGCCCTGCTCGCCGAGGCGGGACTCGACCCGGGCCGGCCGCGTACGGCGCCGAGGTCGCCTGCGACCACGGCCTACACCAGCTACCTGCTGAGCGTGTGCAGCCAGCGGCCGTTCCACGAGGGACTCGCAGCGGTGCTGCCGTGCTACTGGATCTACGAGCAGGTCGGGCAGGCGCTGCAGCGCGACAGCTCCAGTGACCCGGTGTATGCGCGGTGGATCGAGGCGTATGCCGCCCCCGGGTTCGCGCAGAGCGTCGCCGAGATGCTCGAGGTGGTCGACGGCGTCACCAGCCGGCTGTCCGATGCGGCAGTCGCCGAGATGGCCGCGCACATCGGCACGACGACACGGTACGAGTGGATGTTCTGGGACGCGGCAGTGCGAGGGGAGCAGTGGCCGTGGTGACCGCGACGGACCTCGGCGGGCTGCTGGCGGCGGTGCGTGACCGTGGGCCGCTGGTGCAGTGCATCACCAACTCGGTGGTCACCGGCTTCACCGCGAACACGCTGCTCGCGCTGGGCGCCGCGCCCGCGATGGTCGACAATCTCGAAGAGGCAACGGTTTTCGCCGGTGTCGCCGATGCCGTGCTGATCAACGTAGGCACCCTGACGCCCGCGCTGGGCGAGACGATGGTCGCTACGGCGCGCGCGGCCGGTGCTGCCGGGACGCCCTGGGTGCTCGATCCGGTCGCCGTCGGTGGACTGCCGCTGCGGGACCGCGTCGCGGCAGAGCTGGTGCCGTTGCGGCCCACGGTGATTCGCGGCAACGCCTCGGAGATCATCAGCCTGTCCGGAGCCGACGGCGGCGGCCGGGGAGTGGACAGCACCGTCGCCACCGAACAGGCCGTGGACGCGGCGCGGTCCTTGTGCGACCGCACTGGGGGTGCGGTCGCGGTGAGCGGGCCGACCGATCACATCGTGTCCGCCGACGGCGTGCTGACGCTGTCCAACGGTGACCCGATGATGACGCGGGTCACCGGGGTGGGGTGTGCGCTCGGTGCGATCACGGCGGCGTTTGCTGCCTGCGGACCGCCGGCGGAGGCCGCGTTCGCGGCCACCGCCGTGTGGACGATCGCCGCCGAGATCGCCATCGAGAAGTCTGCCGGTCCGGGCACTTTCGCGGTCGAGCTGCTGGATGCGCTCTACGGCCTGAGACCGGCTCAGCTGGAGCGCATTCGATGACCGCCATCGGCGCCGACCGCCTCCGCCTGTACCTCGTGACCGACCGCGCCCTCTGCGGAGAGCGCGGTGTCGTCGAGACGGTGCGGCAGGCGCTCGCGGGCGGGGTGACGATCGTGCAGCTGCGCGACCACCACGCCACGACACGTGAACTGCTCGATACGGCAAGGCAATTGCGGCAGGTGACTGCGGCGTTCGGCGTGCCGTTCGTCGTGGACGACCGGCTCGACGTCGCGCTCGCGGTCGGTGCCGACGGTGTGCACCTCGGCCAGTCAGACCTGCACCCGGTCGATGCGCGTCGCATCGCCGGGCCGGACCTGGTCATCGGGCACTCGGTGTCGTCGGTCGCCGAGGTAGTGGCGATCGGGGATTGGCCGGCCGGCACCGTCGACCACCTCGGTGTCGGGCCGGTGCACGCCACGCCGACCAAACCGAACGCCGCGGCACCGCTGGGTATCGACGGCGTGCGCGAGGTGGTGGCCGCCACCGCGCTGCCGACGGTCGCGATCGGCGGGATCACGTCGGCCGAGGTCGCGTCCCTGCGTGCTGCCGGAGCGGACGGCGTCGCAGTCGTTTCGGCGATCTGCGCGGCGGCCGATCCCACTGCGGCGGCTCAGCAACTGCTCGACGCGGAGGGCGTGCGATGACGTCATACATCCCGACCGTGGTGACGATCGCCGGCACCGACCCGAGCGGCGGAGCGGGCATCAGCGCCGACCTGAAGACGTTCTCCGCGCTGGGCGCCTTCGGGACCGCGGTGGTCACCGCCGTCGTCACCCAGAACACCCAGGGCGTCGCCGCGATCCACCAGCTCGACGGTGCGACGGTCGCCGGGCAGCTGACCAACCTGCTGGACGACGTGCGGGTCGACGCGATCAAGATCGGCATGCTCGGCACCGCCGAGGTGATCGAGGCGGTCGCCGGGGTGTTGCGCGAGCGGGCGCCCGCGCCGGTCGTGCTGGATCCGGTGATGGTTGCCAAGAGCGGGCACCGGCTGCTGGCGCCCGACGCGGTGGATGCGTTGCGCGGCAAGCTGATCCCGTTGGTCGACCTGATCACCCCGAACCTCCCGGAGGCGGCCGACCTGCTGGGCGCTGCCGAGGCGCGGACCGTCTGCGACATGGCCCGTCAAGCCAATGCGCTGGCCGGACTGGCCGGCGGTGTGCTGCTCAAGGGCGGCCACCTCGAGGGACCGGACAGCACCGACCTGCTGGTCGTCGACGGCCGGGTCACCGAACTGGACGCGCCGCGGGTCGCGACGCGGAACACGCACGGCACCGGCTGCACCCTGTCCGCCGCCATCGCGGCGCTGCGCCCCCAGCGGGAGTCGTGGGTGGCGGCGGTGCGGGACGCCAAGACGTATCTCACCGGCGCGTTGGGTGCGGCGGACGAGCTCTCCATCGGCAGCGGGCACGGCCCGGTCCATCACTTCTGGCGGATGGGGCCCGATCAGACCTGAGCCAGCGCCGCGGTGGCGGCGACAACCGTGACGACTGCGACGAGCGCACTCTGAACTGTGAAGCGGACCAACGGAATCGAGAGTTGGGCGCGTTTGCAGCGGCCGAGCCAGAGGAGGGTCGCGAGCGACCCCCAGACGGTGACGATCGGGCCCGCGTTGACGCCGACGAGCAGCGCCATCAGCCGGTGCGCCGAGTTGCTGGCCGCTCCTTCGGCGGCCAGATAGGCGGGTAGGTTGTTGACCAGGTTGGCGCCGACACCGCCGGCCGAGGCGACCCGCAGCAGAGCGATGAACGAGTCACCGGTGCCGACCAGGTTCGCGATCAGCGTGTCCAGGCCGTGGGAACGCAGGTAGTCCACGGCGGCGAACAACACCGTGACCGCAACGACCATCAGCCACGGAACGGCGACAGTGCGAAGCGCCGGCCGGTCTCGAATCGCCAGGGTTGTGAGGAGGATTGCGGCCCCGATCGCAGCTGGTATGGCGGGAGTGACGCCGCTGACGAACGCCGGACCGAGCAGCACACACACCGCGGCCGCGACCCGGAACAGGACGGGATCGGTCGGCGCCGGCGTCGCGGGTGCGGCATACCGGCCGCTGAGTTGCCGCCGGTGCAGCACCGCGATGACGACGGCGGTGCTGGCCATGGCGGTCAGGGCCGGAGCCCAGGCGACGCGCAGGTATGCCGCGAACCCGCCGAACCGGTCGAACTCGTGCAGGGCCAGCAGGTTGCTCAGATTGGAGACCGGCAGCAGCAGTGAGGCGGTGTTCGCCAGCCAGACGGTCGTGAACGCGAACGGCAGCGGCGGCAGCTGGGCCTGGCGGGCGGTGGTGATGACGACCGGCGTCAACAGCACCGCGGTCGTGTCAAGGCTGAGCACCGTCGTCGATACGCACGAGAGGACGACGACGACGATCCACAGGACGAAGGTGCGGCCGCGCGCGAGTCGTGCAGCCCAGTGCCCTGCCACGTCGAAAACCATTGCGCGGTCGGCCACTTCGGCGACCACGGTGATGCACACGAGGAAAGCGAGGACGGGTCCGATCCGGTCGACCAGGTTCGTCATGGTGCTGTCACGGCCAGCTCCCACGGCGTGCCGGCGCGACGCGGTTCGTGCAACTCCACGGCGAAGGCGGCACCGACGACGTCCCGCAACGCCTGCGGAGTGCGCGGGCTCGCACCGGCCTGCGCGAGATGGCGGGTGACCAGGCCCCGGGTGTGTTTGGCGTTGTGCGTCGCTCCCGGCACGTGGATGCGAACCCACCGTCGGGCGGTTGCGCCGGTCGGTGTCCACGCCGCCGCGTAGGTGCTGGACCGGCAGTCGACGACTACCCCGTTGCCGGCGAATTCGCTGAGCGGCGTGACGAGTTCGCCGCGCCAGTGCGCCGCGAGCGGTCCCACACCTGGCAGGTTGGTGCCCATGGAGAGCCGGTATGCCGGGACCCTGTCCGCGAGCCGCAGCGCGCCGAACAGCGCGGACTGCACGACGATCCAGCGCCGGGCACGGCGCAGCGCCGGCCCGTCGAGGCTCGGGAGGTCGAGCGCGTCATACAGGACGCCGGTGTAGAGGTGCTCGACCGGACCGGCCGGTGCGGTGCGCAGCTGCCGGTTGCGCGCGATCTCGCCGGTCAGACTGTGCCCGACACCGAGGACGTCCACGGCGTCCGGTCGCTCGCTCACCTCGGCGAGGACGTCGATCAGCTTCTCGCGTGCGGCGGTGAGCTGGGGGAACGACAGGGAGTCGAGATCGAGCGGTTTCCCGCGGTGCCGTGGGGTCTTGGTCTCGGACGGCGGCAGGAGGATCAGCACGCGGGGAAGGCTACTTCCCTATGGTGGGCGCATGGATCTTCGGCTCGTCATACCGCATGTTCGTCCCGCTGAGGGTGCGGACGCCGGACCGCTGGAGCGTGCCTTCGCCGCGCTGCGAGAACAGATGGGCCTGACCCTGGACTATCCGGCCGATGCGCTCGCCGAGGCCGAGCAGGCGGCCACCGGCGTGCGGTTGCCGGACCGTGACGAGACGGCCGTGCCGTTCTTCACCATCGACCCGGTCGGGTCGATGGACCTGGATCAGGCGATGTTCCTGGACCGGGTCAACGGCGGCTATCGCGTCCGCTACGCGATCGCCGACGTCCCGGCATACGTCACGCCCGGTGGGGCGCTCGACGCGGAGACCCGGCGGCGCGGCCAGACGATGTATCTACCGGACGTGCGAGTCCCGTTGCACCCGAAGGTGCTCAGCGAAGCTGCCGCCAGCCTGCTCGAGGGGCAGGTCCGGCCGGCTTTCGTGTGGGACATCACGCTGTCCGCCGCGGGGGAGGCGACCTCCTGCGAGGTCTACCGCGCCCGGGTCAGGAGCGTCGCCCGGCTCGACTACGACACGGTGCAGCAGCAGCTCGACGACGGGTCCGCCAGTGAGGACCTGCAGCTGCTGAAGGAGATCGGTGAGCTGCGAATCGGCTTGGAAGCCAAGCGTGGAGGAGCCAACCTGCCGATGCCCGAGCAGGAGGTCACCAAGGGGGAGGACGGCAACTACCACCTGACCTTCCGGCCGCAGCTGCCCGCCGAGGAATGGAACGCGCAGATCTCGCTGCTGACCGGCATGGCGGCCGCCGAGCTGATGTTGCGGGCGAAGGTGGGCATCCTGCGGACGATGCCGCAGCCGGAACAGCGGGCGATCGATCGCTTCCGGCGGCAGGCGAAGGCGCTCGGCGTGGACTGGCCGGCGGATCAGCAGTACGGCGACTTCATCCGCGGCCTGGACCGCTCGAACCCCAAGCACCTGGCGCTGATCCACGACGCCACCAGCCTGTTCCGCGGCGCGGGTTACACACCGTTCGACGGAGCGGAACCGCGGGACACGATCCAGTCGGCCGTGGCGGCACCCTACGCGCACGTGACCGCGCCGCTACGCCGCCTGGTCGACCGGTTCGGGCTCGTCGTGTGCGAGGCGGTCAGTCAGGGCGCGGACGTGCCGCAGTGGGTGCGGGACGCGCTGCCGACGTTGCCGGACATCATGCGCAGCAGCGACCAGAAGGCGAGCCAGTTGGACCACGCGTGCACCGATGCCGTGGAGGCGGCGCTCCTCGTGCATCGGGTGGGTGAGACGTTCCCGGCATACGTCGTCGACACCGACGAGAAGGGCGTCACCGTGCAGCTGGTGGACCTCGCCGTCACCGCGAAGGCGCAGGGCCGGGCCGACGCGGGCAGCGAGGTGCAGGTGCGGCTGCTCGAAGCGGACATCGTGACGCACACCGTGAAGTTCGAACTCGTGAGCTAGGTATGACGCATGGCCACCGCAGCGGAGCGGTTCGTCGTCCTCGGGCCCCAGCACCGCGTGGTGCTGCTGGTCTTCGTGCTGGGCTGTGTCTTGCTTGTCCTCGTGGCTGCCCGATTGCGCCTTCGACCCGCGGTGCAGGCGCGGGTGCTGCGCAGCGTCGGCGTCGTCATACTCCTGGTGTGTGCGCCGTTCGAAGTGGAGGACGCGCTCATCGGCGTTCAGCACCCGCGCACCGGGTTGCCGCTGCAGATCTGCGACATCGCGTGGGTGGTTGCGGGGGTCGCGCTGCTGACCCGCGGCCGGTCGATGTGTTCGCTGCTGTACTTCTGGGGTCTCACGCTGTGCGCGCAGGCGCTCGTCACGCCGGACCTGCACGACGCCTTCCCGCAGCCGCAGTTCTTCGGGTTCTGGGTGCGGCACCTGGCTCCGGTGTGGGCCGCGGTCTACCTGGTCGCGGCGCGGATCGGCCCGACCTGGCGCGGCTACCGCTTCACCGTCGCGGTGACCGCTGCCTGGGCCGCGGCGATGATGGGCCTCAACGCCGCGATCGGCAGCAACTACGGCTACCTCAACGGCAAGCCGCGGGTGCACTCACTCCTCGACCTGCTCGGGCCGTGGCCGTGGTACGTGCTGGTCGAGGTTGTTCTCCTGGTCGGCGTCTGGGCGCTCATGACCTGGCCGTGGAACCGGTCGCACTGACATCACCGGCTTCCGCCTATGCCAAACGGGAGCCAGAGCTCCCATCTGGCATAGGTCAAGGCGGTGAAATGACGTTGTCCACAGTGGATCCGCGGCCGCAGCGCAATTCGGCCAGGATCGTCCGATGGCGCGCAACGAGACACAACGCAGCCGTCCAGCACCACAGCGTCCGGCGGGTGCCGAGCGGAGGTTCCTCGCGGCTCAGCTCGCCGCGGACCACGGCGGGGTCGTGCATCGGAGAGAGCTCGCCCTGCATGGCGTCGAGCGGAACGCCATACGCGATGAAATCGCAGCCGGTCGCTGGTTTCGTGCCGGGCGCCACACCGTCGCCGTCGATACACCCGTCCTGAGCAAGGAGGCGATGCAGTGGTGGGCGGTATGGGAGAGCGGAGCCGGTGCCCGCCTGGACGGCGCGGATGCGCTCCTCTCAATCGGCATGACCGGTTTCAAGGCTGCGGCGATCGATGTCACTCTTCCCGCACGCAATCGGCATCACGCCCTTGCGGGGGTGCGACTGCATCGAGTGGATTGCCCGCCACCAGTCCGGGGAGCGGGGATCCCACGAATTGCGCTCGAGCTGGCAACGATTCACGCGGCGCAGTGGGCGGTGAGTGACCGGCAGGCCGCGCTTCTCATCTGTCTGCCGATCCAGCAGCGGCTCATCCTTCCGGCGCGACTCCAGCTGAGCTGGCGCGGTGTCAGGCGATCCCCTCGGCGGCAGCTTGTGAACGCCGTCATCGCTGATGTCACTGACGGCGTGCACTCCCTCGGCGAGCTCGACTTCACCCGGCTGGCACGGCGTTACGGACTTCCGCGGCCGTCTCATCAGGCGGTGCGATCCGGCCCGCACGGTCGTGTTTACCTCGACATTTCGTGGGACAAGGTTGGTCTCGTCGTCGAGATCGACGGCGGGCATCATGGGTTGGCGCTCAACCCGGTCGACGATGCGCTGCGGCAGAACGAGCGAGTCGCGGTGGGAGAACGGGTACTGCGGATCCCGGTCATCGGCCTTCGAGTGGCGACTGACAAGTTCATGCAGCAGGTCCGCCGTACGTATGTCTTTGTCAGCCGACTGTGATGGAGCTTCCCCATGCCAGACGGGAGCTATACCTCCCGTCTGGCATGGGGAAACTCCGGCGCAGATAGGATGTCCGACGGATGAGTCGGCCGGGCGGCCGCGGCGCGAGCAATCGCGTCGAGGAAAGTCCGGACTCCGAAGGGCAAGGTGGTGGCCAACGGCCACCCGGGGTGACCCGCGGGACAGTGCCACAGAAAGCAGACCGCCACCGGCTCCGGCCGGTGGTAAGGGTGAAACGGCGGTGTAAGAGACCACCAGCGCGCCAGGCGACTGGCGTGGCTCGGTAAACCCCACCTGGAGCAAGATCAGACAGCGTGCGTCCGAGGGCGGCCCGCCCGAGCACGCGGGTAGATCGCTGGAGGCCACCGGCAACGGTGGTCCTAGATGGATGGTCGCCACGCGTCCGCCGCTTGCGGCGGCGCCATACAGAATCCGGCTTACAGGCCGGCTCATCCATCAGACGTTGCAATCACAGGCGAGTAGCTACCGCGCGGCCACCTCAGTCTGCACGTCGTCCCCAGGGCCTTCAGCGTCGACTCCACTGGGGCGCGCGTCCGGTCACCGGAGGACGGTGCTGTGGTGCGCTATGCCGATGGCCGCGGTGTGGTCGCTGGCACAGGACGGTGGGGGCGCGGTGGTGTGGGGACGGCTGGTTGTCCTGTTGCTGCTGGTGGACGCGGGGCGGCTGCTAGTAGCGGGTGCCTAGAGCGTGATGGCTGACGGCACTGGTCGCACGCGTGGGGGCGGCCTTTGTGCTTGCTGCCCCGGTCGATGCGGCGGTGGGGACGGGAGTGCCGGCGAGGTGGGCGTACGCACGGATCCCGCCGCCGACGGCGAGTAGTAGCACGATCAGCACGGCGGCAGCGATCGCGACGGTTCGGCTCAACCGACGGGGCTTGGGTTCCGGGTCCCGACCGGGTGGTGTGGCAGGTTCCGGTGCCGCGCTGGGCAAGTAGTGCTCGGTCCAGCCGTTCTGGTCGCGATACCGCTTGTAATTGACGCCTGGCATGTCGTACCAGCCCGGCTCATCGGGAAGATAGCCCATCCTTTGTTCCCCCTTAGCAATGACGCGTCTGCCGTGATCGTAAGGAGCGCGGGCGCCCATTGGTTGCCGTCTGGGCAGTTGTCCCGTAGTGGGCCTGCAGCCGCAATAACTGGCGCCGGCCGGGCGGTGGGGCCGGGTATCCCTCAGCAGGACACGGGCCCGGTCGAGGTCAGCTGGCGAGGAGGTGACGGAGCACCCAGCGCAGTGTCGGCCTAGGGCGCGGCTCGGTCGTCAAGCCGGGGCAGCAACCACACCAGCTCATCGTTCTCGGGGATGAGGGATCGATATCGCCGACAGGATGCGCCGCTCGCGTCGTTGCGGACAGATGGTTCGCGTCGGTGCCGCGGCCACCGCGGCCAGGTCCGTGCGACGATCTGCTGCATGAGATCTTCGCTGCGCTCGTCCAGCACCGATCGGGTGCAACAAGCGATCGACCGCATGGCCGAAGTCGAACCGCAGATCGCCGCTGTCTGCACGCCCGCACCGGACGCCCTGGAAAGTGCACGTCTGCGCGACACCGAGGAACCACGGAGCGCGCTGCACGGCATACCGGTCCTGGTCAAGGACAACATCGACACGGCCGGCCTGCCGACGACGGCCGGTTCGCTCGCGCTGGCCGACGTGCCACCACCGTCTCGGGACGCCACGCTGGTACGCCGACTTCGGGACGCCGGCATGGTGCTGCTCGGCAAGACGAACCTCAGCGAATGGGCCAATCTGCGTGACGAGAATTCCGTCAGCGGATGGAGCGCCTACGGTGGCCTGACCCGCAATCCATATGCGCTCAACCGGTCTGCCGGCGGCTCGAGCTCCGGGAGCGGCGCCGCCGTCGCGGCGCGCATCACACCGTTCGCGATCGGCACCGAGACCGACGGTTCGATCACGTGCCCGGCCGCCTTCAATGGCTGCGTCGGCCTCAAACCGACGGTTGGCCTCGTACCGCGGGACGGCATCATTCCGATCTCGCACTCCCAGGACTCGCCCGGACCGCTGACCGCCACTGTCGCGCAGAGCGCGGCACTCCTCACGGTGCTCACCGGCCATGCGTACGACGCCGCGGCGGCCGGACGGCAGCCGTTGCGCGAGGTGCGTATCGGCGTACCGCGCAAGACGTACTGGGGCTACAGCGACCACGCGGACGCCCCGGCGGAACGAGCGCTGCAGCTGTTGTCCGCCGCCGGTGCGACGATCGTCGACAACACCGATCTGCCCGCCGAGCTGGGCTGGGAGGACGAACTGCTGGTCATGCTCGCCGAGTTCCGCGCTGGGCTGGCCGACTACCTCAGCACCCGCTCAGGGGACGCGCCGCGCACGCTGGCCGACATCGTGCAGTTCAACAAGACGCATGCCGCCGAGGAACTCCCACACTTCGGGCAGTCCCTGCTGGAGCAGGCACTGGTCGCTCCGGACCTGAACGACCGCCGCTACCTCGACGCCCTCGAGCGGTGCCGGACTCAGTCCAGGAGCGAGGGAATCGATGCGGTCCTTCGGGAGCACGACCTGACCGCGCTGGTCAGCCCGGCGTATCCGCCGGCTTTCCTCATCGACCACGTCAACCCCGAGCACACGGCCGGATCATGCTCCACTCCCGCGGCGCAGGCGGGCTACCCCTTGCTGACAGTGCCGTCCGGCCTGGCCGCCGGCCTGCCCGTAGCCGTGACGTTCTGGGGAACCGCGAACAGCGAGCAGTCGCTGCTGCGCATCGGTGCGGCATACGAGGCGGCACGAGACGGTGACACCGGCCCGCTGCCCGCACCCACCTTCGTGTCGTTCAGTTGAGGCGGCACCGCAATCCGGCTCGCCTGGAACGGCACCCGCCGGCGACCGCCCTCCCGCATGCGCACTCGCACGCCGACTCGCGGCACCGCCGGCCGCTGTGGGACGCGCTCGCCGCCGGGTTCACCAGCCTCGAGGCGGACGTCTGGGTGGTCCGCGGTCGGGTTCTGGTCGGCCACACCGTGCCGCGGCCGTGGCGGACGCTCGAGCGGCTCTACCTCGACCCGCTCGCCCGGCTGGTGGAGGAAAACGGTCGTGTCTACAGCGATTTCGACCGGCCGATCACGCTGCTGCTCGACGTCAAGAGCAATCCGGTCGTCGCTCGGCCGGTGATCGAGCAGCACCTTCAGCGCTACGGCGGACTGGTCAGCTGCTGGCGCGACGGGAAGCCGATGCCAGGTGCCGTCACGGTCATCCTGAGCGGCACCCTGCTCGACAAGCCGTATGACGCGCCGCAGCGCTGCACCGCCGTGGATGGCCGGGCACGGAGCACGCGACTCGACGTGCCGGCGGCGCTGATGCCGCTGCGCAGTGACTGCTGGCCGGAGCTCTTCTCCTGGTCCGGCGACGGTGCGATGCCGGCGGACCAGCACGACCGGCTGGCCCGGATGGTGGCCGACGCGCACCGCCGCGAGCAGCGGGTGCGTTTCTGGCAGACCCCCGATGCGCCGGGTCCGGCACGGGACAACCTGTGGCGGACGCTGCTGGACGCCGGTGTCGATCTGGTCGACACCGCTGACCTCGCCGGTGCACGAGACTTCTTCCTGGGTCCCCGGTCCAGTGGATAGTGCGCCATACCGCACGAACTACTGGACCCAGGGCGCCGATCCTCACCAGGACGTCTCGCGCGGTCTTCCCTCGTCATATCCACTGGCGCTCTGCACACCGACCAGGGCCCGCTCGCGGAACTCCTCGATGTTGCGCGCACCGGCATACGTGAAGCTGGATCGCACGCCGGCGACAATCGAGTCGATCAGGTCCTCCACCCCCGGGCGGTCCTCGTCGAGGAACATCCGGGACGACGAGATGCCCTCCTCGAAGAGCGCCGAGCGAGCCCGCTCGAAGGCGCTGCGCGCCTGCGTGCGGCCGCTCACCGCGCGGGCGCTCGCCATACCGAACGACTCCTTGTAGAGCCGCCCGTCCGGTGCCAGGTTGAGGTCGCCCGGGCTCTCGAAGGTGCCCGCGAACCAGGAGCCTATCATCACCGAGGCCGCGCCCGCGGCGAGCGCCAGAGCGACGTCGCGCGGATATTTCACGCCGCCGTCCGCCCACACAGCGGCGCCGGATCCACTTGCAGCAGCAGCGCATTCGAGCACCGCGGAGAACTGCGGCCGACCCACCCCGGTCATCATCCGGGTCGTGCACATCGCGCCCGGGCCGACGCCGACCTTGACGATGTCGGCACCCGCCCCGGCCAGATCCCGCGCGCCGGCCGCGGTGACGACGTTGCCCGCCGCGATCGGCACCCGGATGCCGGACGCCGCCGCCAACTCGTCGCGGACCGCACGCACCACGGTCAGCGCGTCGATCATCTTGTCCTGGTGCCCGTGCGCGGTGTCCACCACCAGCACGTCGGCGCCCGCGTCGAGCGCCGCGGCCGCCTTGGCACGGACGTCGCCGTTGATGCCGATCGCCACGCCGATGCGCAGCCGGCCGGCGGCGTCCAGAGCCGGCCGGTAGATGGTCGAACGCAGGATCCCCTGCCGCGTCAGCACACCGGCCAGCTCACCCGCCGCGCCGACGACCGGCGCCAGCTCGAAGTGGTGCTCGGTCAGCGCGTCGAAGACGGAGGCGAGTTCGTCGCCGTCCTTGACGGTGAACAGGTCACGGGTCATCACCTCACCGACCGTGGCGAAACGGTCCACCTGGCGGGAGTTGCGCTCGGTCACCAGCCCGATGGGTGCGCGCGCGTCGTCGACGACCACCGCGGTGCGGTGTGCCCGCTTGCCGATGAGCGCCAGCACGTTGCCGACCGGCTCATCGGCGTGCACGGTGACCGGCGTCTCGTAGACGGTGTGCCGCGCCTTCACGTAGGCGACGGTCTCGCGCATCGCGTGCTCGGGGATGTCCTGGGGAAGTATGGCGATGGCGCCCCGCCGGGCGACCGTCTCGGCCATCCGCCGGCCGGAGATCGCCGTCATGTTCGCGACCACCAGCGGGATCGTCGTACCGACCGCGTCCGGCGTCGTGAGGTCGACGTTGAGACGACTTGTCACCGACGAGCGCGAGGGCGCCATGAAGACGTCGTTGTAGGTCAGGTCGTATGCCGGGCGATCGCCGAGAAACTTCACGTTCGGCCATGGTACGGGCAAGTCCGGCGGATCCGTAACCGGCGGTCGGACTCCCGTCATACGGTGGGCCCATGCAGCTGACTCATCTGGGACATTCCTGCCTGCTCGTCGAGATCGCCGGCCAACGCCTGCTGATCGACCCCGGCACGTTCTCCGACATCGACGGCGTCGTGGAACTCGACGCGATCCTGGTCACCCACCAGCACTTCGACCACCTCGACCTGGATCGGCTTCCGGCGCTGCTCGCGCGCAACCCGGGCGCGGCCATCCACGCCGATCCGGAGAGCGTGCAGGTCCTGCTCGGCAAGGAGATCTCGGCGACCCCGACGGTCGCCGGCGAGACGTTTGCCGTCGGCGACGTCGAGATCACCCCGGCCGGCAGGCAGCACGCGATCATCACCGACTACGTGCCGCGGATCGCCAACGTCGGGCTCTACCTGACCGCGCCGGGCGAGTCGTCGCTCTTCCATCCCGGTGATGCCCTCGACACCCACGTCCCCGGAGACGTCGACATTCTGGCCGTTCCGGTCGGTGCTCCGTGGTGCGCGGTCAAGGAGGCGGTCGAGTTCGTCCGTCGCATCTCGCCGTCGCTGGTCGTGCCGATCCACGACGCGCTGCTGACCGACGCCGGGCGGGGGATCTACCTGCGGCACATCGCCGATTTCGGCCGCGACGGCGGCGTCCCGGTCCGTGACCTGCGCGGGAAAGGCGCCGTCACGGTGTGAGACGCCCGATGCCCGGGTTGGCGAGATAGGTAAGGCTCACCTATGATCCACGAGTGCCCGTGATCACCGCGAAGAAGAAGTGCTGCGAGGACAAGCCTCGGTGCAAGAAGTGCCCCGTGACTCTCGAGCGCCTCCGCAAGGCCGGCTACGCCGAGCGGCTCAGCCGGCGCGAGTACGACGTGGCGGCCACGGTGCCCGGCAAGGTCCGCAAAGCCGCTCGCGTCCGCTGAGCTCTCCGCCGGTACGGTGGGCCGCGTGAATCTGCGAGTGACCACCTGTTCCGACCGGGAGACCTGGGATCGCACGGTGCTCGCCGCCGGCGGTCATCCGTTGCAGCTCTGGGGCTGGGGAGAGCTGAAGTCCCGCTACGCGTGGTCCGCCGAGCGCCTCCTCGTGCGGGACGCCGGCGACGAGGTCGTCGGCCTCGCGCAGGTGCTGTACCGCCGGTTGCCGCCTCCGTTCAAGTCGCTGGGCTACGTGCCGCGTGGTCCGGTGGCGGCCGAGGCGGATCGGGCCGCCGTGCTGACCGCGCTCGCCGATCACGTCAAACGACGGGGGTCCATCGCGCTGTCGGTCGAGCCGGACTGGGCCGACCCCCGGTCGCCGCTGCCCAAGGGCGTGACCGATACGCAGATCGCGGAGTTGCAGCACGCGGCACCGACCGGTTGGCTCGCCGACGTCGCGGCGACGGGTTTCCGACGCAGCGCCAACACCGGCCTGATTCCCCGGACCCTTGTCGTCGACCTCACGCCGGACGAGGACGAGCTGCTCAAGGCGTTCAGCTCCAGCACCCGGCAGAACGTCCGCAAGTCCTTCCGTGCGGACAACGTCCGGTTCGGTGAGGTGACGTCCGAGGCGGATCTGGCGCAGGTGCTCGAGATCAACAAGGAGACCGGCCGACGCGCCGGTTTCGCCGTGCACGACGACGGATACCACCGCGCCATCCGCGAGCTGATGGGCGACCGGTCCCAGCTGATCGCCGCGTGGGAGGGCGACCGGGTGGCCGCGTTCGTCTGGCTGGTCGTCTCCGACACCACCGCATTCGAGCTGTATGGCGGGGTCTCGCCGCGCGGCATGAAGCTGCGACTCAATTACGGTCTGAAGTTCCACGCGATGAAACACGTGAAGTCGCAAGGGGTTTCACGTTACGACTTCAACGGCCTGCTCAACGACGGGATCTCCGACTTCAAGCGTCAGTTCAGCAAGCACGAGGACCTGCTGATCGGCACCTGGGACAAGCCGCTGTCGCCGCTCTATCCCGCGTTCGCGACCGCGCTGCCCAAGGTGCGGCACACGCTCAAGCGCGGTCTGCCCGCGGTGAAGACAGCGGCGCGCGACCCGAAGGCCGCCCTGACCGGAGTGCGCGGCCGCTTCTCGCGCGGGTGATCACCTCGTGACGCGGGCGGCGTGGTCGGCCAGCCAGGCGACGCCGACGATGCCCGCCGCATTGCGCAGCTGCGCCGCGACGATCGGTGCCCGTAGGTGCAGCAGGGGCAGGAACCTGTCGGCCTTCTTGGAGACGCCGCCGCCGACGACGATCATGTCCGGCCAGAGCAGATCCTCGATGTGGCTGTAGTAGCGCTGCAGTCGCTGGGCCCACTCCTCCCAGGACAGGTTTTCCTCGACGTGCGCGCTCTCCGCGGCCCTGCTCTCGGCGTCGTGGCCGTCGATCTCGAGATGCCCGAGCTCGGAGTTGGGCAGCAGCTCACCGTCGACCAACAACGCCGACCCGATGCCGGTGCCGAGCGTCGAGACCAGGACGGTGCCCTGCGTGTTGCGCGCGGCGCCGAAGTGCAACTCGCCGACGCCGGCGGCGTCCGCGTCGTTGACGACCGTCACCGGCCGGCCGAGCCTCGTGCTGAGCATCTCCTCGACGTTGGTGCCGATCCATGAGGTGTCAATGTTCGCAGCGGTTCTCACGATGCCGTGTGTCACGACGCAGGGAAGCGTGATGCCGATCGGCTGGCCGTGGGTGTCCTCGGCGAACTTGTCGGCGATCTGCTCGATCACGTCGGCGACCGCGTCGGGCGTCGACGGCTTGGGAGTGTCGATGCGCACCCGGTCCTTGGCGAAGGCGCCCTTCTCCAGGTCCACCGGCGCTCCCTTGATGCCGGTGCCGCCGACGTCGATGCCCAGGGGGTAGGTCGTGCTCATCAGCCTGCAAGCTCCTTCGTCGTCGCGGTCATCGCCCATGACAGTAGCGGAGCAGATGCTAGGGCAACGTCAGGATCTCGGCCCCGCTATCGGTGATCAACACAGTGTGCTCGAACTGCGCGGAGCGGCGCAGATCGCGGGTCGCGACCGTCCAGCCGTCCTCCCACAATGTCCACTCCGGCGTGCCGAGATTGAGCATCGGCTCGACCGTGAAGGTCATGCCCGGTTCGATCACGTCGTCGTGTGCCGGTGCCGCGTCGTAGTGCGGGATGACCAGGCCGGAGTGGAAGACCGGGCCGACGCCGTGCCCCGTGTAGTCGCGGACCACGCCATACCCGAAACGCTTGGCGTACATCTCGATCACCCGGCCGATGACGTTGACCGCGCGCCCGGGTCGAGCCGCCTTGATGCCGCGCAGCATCGCCTCCTTGGTGCGCTGGACCAGCAGCCGTGACTCCTCGTCGACGTCGCCCACGAGGAACGTCGCGCAGTTGTCGCCGTGGGCGCCGTCCTTGTAGGCCGTGATGTCGATCTTGACGATGTCGCCGTCCTGCAGCGGCCGGTCGTCGGGGATGCCGTGGCAGACGATCTCGTTCACGCTGGTGCACAACGACTTCGGGAAACCGCGGTAACCGAGCGTCGACGGGTAGGCACCGTGGTCGAGCATGAATTCGTGTCCGATGCGGTCGATCTCGTCGGTGGTGATGCCGGGTCGCACCGCGGCGCCGGTGACCTCGAGGGCCCGCGCGGCGATGCGTGCGGCAGCACGGATGCGCTCGATGAGCTCCGGGTCGCGCACCTCGGAGCCGGTGAACTGCGCGGGTGCCGGGCGCCCGACGTATTCGGGCCGGGCAATGGATGCCGGCACGCTGCGCAGTGGGCCGACGTGGCCGGGGCGGACCCGGGTGCTGCTCGCGGACATATGGTGCAGTCTAGGAGCGACAAGTGCCGGCGCTGCCGGCGCCGACGACGACAAGGAGGGCAACCGTGGCCTACTGGTACAACGTCGACACCGGCCGGGTGGAGCAGGACGACGAGAGGGACCCGAAGGCCAAGCTGCTCGGGCCCTACGACAGCGAGGACGAGGCCCGCAATGCGCTGGCCGCCGCCGCCGAGCGCACGGCGCAGTGGGACGCCGAGGACAAGGAGTGGAACGGCGACTGAGCCGGTCTACCCGGGGGACTAGCGTCAGGTGTCGTGCTGACGCCATACCGCCCGTTGCTCGCCGTGCCCGGCGCTCGACGCTTCCTGATCGGCTCGGTGATCGGCCGGCTCGGGGGCGCGATGTTCGGCATCGCGGTGGTCGCGATGATCTCCGGGCGCCGCGGCTCCTATTCGCTCGCCGGGGCCGTGTCGGCTGCCGGCGTGCTGGTGCTCGCGTTGACCGCGTCGGGGATCGGCCGGCTGATCGACCGCGAGGGGCAGCGCCGGATCACCCTGCCGCTCGCGCTCTGGGCCGCCGCCTGGGACGTCGCTCTGGTCGTCGCCTCGTTCACCGGGGCGCCGGACTGGTGCCTCTACGTGGCCTACGGGCTCTCGGCGATCGTGGCCGAGCCGGGCACGATGAGCCGCGCCCGCTGGGCGTATCTGCTTGCTGGACAACCCGATCGGTTACACGCGGCGATGTCGCTGGAGCAGGTGATCGACGAGTTCTCGTTCGTGGTCGGGCCGATCATCGCGGTGGTGCTGGCGACGACCGCCATACCCGAGGCCGGCTTCATCGCCGCCGCGGTCCTGTATGTCGCCGGGTCGCTCCTCTTCGTCGCCGCCCGGTCGAGTGAACCACCGGTTCATCCGGTGCGCGACGGCGGCGCAGTGAGCGTGCTGCGCAATCCGGCGCTGCTGGTCGTGGCCGCCGTCATGGTCCTGACCGGCGGGATCTTCGGATCCAACGAAGTGGTGACGCTGGCTTTCGCGGGGGAGCACGGACACAAGAACCTCTCCGGTGTCGTCCTCGCGCTCTTCGCCCTGGGCTCGGGCGCCGCAGCGGTCGTGTTCGGGTCGCGGCAGACCGGCCGGTCGCTGGCCCGCGGGCTGCTGTTGGGGACCGCCGGCATGTGTCTGCTCGAGGCGCCGATCCTGTTGGCGCACAACATGATCACCCTTTCGGTGGTTCTGCTGATCGCCGGCTTCGCGACGGCCCCGACGCTGATCACCTCGATGAAGCTGGCCCAGGCGCTGGTGGGCCCGGGCCAGGTCAACGAGTCGATGGGTGTCGTCTTCACCGGCACGCTGATCGGCATTGCGGCGGGATCCGCCATCAGCGGCGCGGTCGTCCAGCGCTGGGGTGCGGACACAGGGTATGTCGTGCCGGTGCTGTCCGGCCTCGGTGCCTTCGTGCTGGCGGGGCTGTCCTACCGGCTGGTGCACCGCACGCCGTCAGCGGTGGTTCAGTCGGCTGGCTGAACAGGCACCGGCCCGGTCGTCTCCCGCACGATCAGTTGCGTCTCCAGCTGGAACGGATGCGAGAACGATTCCGGGTCGTCGGCCAGGGCGAGCACCCGCTCCACCGCGCACTTGCCCATCTCGGCGAGCGGCTGGCGGACCGTCGTGAGCGGGCGCGGCGCCCAGCGGGCGATCAGCGTGTCGTCGAAGCCCACGACCGAAAGGTCCTCCGGCACACGCAGATTGCGCTCGGCCGCAGCCCGAAGGGTGCCCAGCGCGCTGATGTCGCTCGAGGCGAAGATCGCGGTCGGCGGCACCGGCAGAGCGAGGAGCTGGTGCGCGGCCCGGAAGCTGGTCTCGACCGAATACGCATCGCCCGCAACGAGGTTCGGTTCGAACGTGATCCCGGCGTCGCTGAGCGCGCTGGTGTAGCCGTGCAACCGGTCGCGTGCCGGCAGCGAGTCCGGCGGCCCGCTGACGAAGCCGATCCGCCGGTGCCCGAGACCCAGCAGGTGCTCGGTGGCTTCGCGTCCGCCGGCCCAGTTGGTGGCCGAGATGGACACGATCGACGTGGTCGTCCTGCCGATCGGATCGACGGCGACCAGCGCGATGCCGGCGTCCGTGCACCACTGCAGCTCCCGGTCGGTCAACGGCGTCGTGACGACGATGAGCGCATGGACGCCGCGCGCCGCGATCGAGTCGAACCACTGCTTGGACAGCTGCCGTGGTGTGCTGTCGGCCAGCACCCGTTCGACGATCAGCGTCTGGTGCAGCCGCATCGCTGCCTCGGTGGCGCCGCCGAGCACTGCGGGCGAGTAGGGGTTGGCCAGCTCGTCGAAGAGGATCAACACCGCATCGGTCCTGCGGCGCGCCCGGGCCCGGGCGTGATAGCCGAGTTCGGACGCCGACCGCAGCACCCGCTCCCGGGTCTGCCGGCTCACGTCCGAGCGCCCGTTGAGCACCTTGGACGCGGTCGGCAAGGACACACCGGCGTGCTCGGCGACATCGCGCAGAGTGGCGGTCATGGTCGAAACGGCTCCTGTCCTCCGCCGCGCTTGACCGGCGGTCGGGCTGCCAATACCGTAACCACCGAAAAGACTTTCCGAAAGTTTCGAACAGCAGAAGCAGGTTTCGCTCATGGCTCTCACCCCGACACCCGACGACAGGTTCTCCTTCGGTCTGTGGACCGTCGGCTGGACCGGCGTCGACCCGTTCGGCAGCGCGTCCCGTGCGGCGCTCGAACCCTGGGACTACGTCAAGGAGCTGGCGCAGCTCGGTGTCTGGGGCGTCACCTTCCACGACAACGACGTCTTCCCGTTCGACGCGGACGACGCCACCAAACGGTCGCGCGTCGAGCAGCTGCGGCAGGTCTGCGACGACTCCGGCATCACCATCGAGATGGTCACGACCAACACCTTCACCCACCCGGTCTTCAAGGACGGCGGGCTGACCAGCAACGACCGCGGCGTGCGGCGGTTCGGGCTGCGCAAGGTGCTGGGTGCCGTCGACATCGCGGCCGAGTGCGGCGCCACCACCTTCGTCATGTGGGGCGGGCGGGAAGGCGCCGAGTATGACGGCAGCAAGAACGTGTATGCCGCGCTCGAGCGCTACAAGGAGGGCATCGACACCGTCGCGGCATACATCAAGGACAAGGGTTACGACCTGCGAATCGCGTTGGAACCCAAGCCGAACGAGCCGCGGGGCGACATCTTCCTGCCGACCGTGGGGCATGCGCTCGCGTTCATCGCCGAGCTCGACAACGGCGACATCGTCGGGCTCAACCCGGAGACCGGGCATGAGCAGATGGCCAACCTCAACTACAGCCACCAGCTCGCGCAGGCGCTGTGGAGCGGCAAGCTGTTCCACATCGACCTCAACGGGCAGCGCGGGCTGAAGTACGACCAGGACCTGGTCTTCGGACACGGGGACCTGCTGTCCGCGTTCTTCACCGTCGACCTGCTCGAGAACGGCTTCCCGGGCCAGCCCGACGCGCCGCGCTACACCGGCCCGCGACACTTCGACTACAAGCCGTCCCGCACCGAGAACATGGCAGGAGTGTGGGATTCGGCGCGTGCGTGCATGTCGACCTACCTGCACCTGGCCGAGAAGGCGCGAGCGTTCCGGGCAGACTCACGGGTGACCGAAGCGATGGAATACGCGGGCGTGCAGTCGTTGCAGGAGCCGACCCTGGCCGAGGGCGAGTCGCTGGCCGACTTCCTGGCAGCCGACGACGGCTTCGACCCGGAGCAGGCCGCCGAACGTGACTACGGCTTCGTCCGGCTCAACCAGCTCGCGGTCGAGCACCTCATCGGGCGCTGAGGCAGGGAGGCCGCCGCCCGTCGCCGCATGGAGGGTCCGGAGGTCGAAGTCGTTAGACTGACTAACAATGAGTGAGACGCCGGACTTCGACCTGAGACGACTCGCGATCCCGGCATACGCTCCGTCCCTCCTGTTCGGCATGGCAGAGGGCGCCATGCTGCCCGTCGTGCCGCTGTCCGCGCGCGACCTCGGCGGTTCGGTCGCGACCGCCGCCCTCATGGTGACGCTGCTCAACATCGGCTCGCTGCTGTTCAACGTGCCGAGCTCGATGATCACCGCCAAGTACGGCGAGCGGCACGCGATCATCGGCGCGTCGGTGGTCGGTGTCGTGTCCGCGGGCCTGTGTATGGCGGCGAGCTCGTTGCTGCTCTTCGGAATCGGCGCGTTCCTGATGGGCGTCAGCGGCTCGGTCTTCATGCTCGCACGGCAGAGCTACCTGACCGAGGCGATCCCGGTGCGCTACCGCGCGCGGGCGTTGTCGACGCTCGGGGGAGTGATGCGCGTCGGCATGTTCCTGGGCCCGTTCGTGGGCGCGGGCGCCATGGGGCTGTGGCACCTGCGGGGCGCGTATGCCGTGTGCGTGGTCGCGCTCGCCCTGGCCGGCGTGCTCGGCGCGACCCTGCAGGACCTGCCCCCGCACGTCGACGAGAACGGAACGCCGGCGGCGGTGACCGTCCGGCGGGTGCTGGTCGACCACCGGAAGGTCTTCCTGACCGTCGGCATGGGAGTGCTGCTGGTCTCGATGATCCGTGCGACGCGCCAGGCCGTCATACCGCTGTGGGCGGAGCACATCGGGATCTCGGCGCAGACGACGTCGATCATCTACGGCATCGCGGGTGGCATCGACATGCTCGTGTTCTACCCGGCGGGCAAGGTCATGGATGTCTTCGGCCGGCGCTGGGTGACGGTGCCGTCGATGATCGTCATGGGATTGTCGATGATGGCGATCCCGCTCACCCACGGGGCGGTCGTGTTGTGCGTCGTCGCCTGCGTGCTCGGGTTCGGCAACGGCATCGGTTCCGGCATGGTGATGACCCTGGGCGCCGACTTCTCACCCAGTCTGGGGCGCGCCCAGTTCCTGGGGATCTGGCGCGAGCTGTCCGATGCGGGCTCGTCGGTCGGCCCGGCGGTGCTGTCCTGGGTGACCGCCGCGATCGCGCTCAGCGCGGGAATCGTGGTGTCGGGCGTCTTCGGCCTGCTCGGCGCCCTCGTGATGTGGTTCTCGGTCCCGGCCAAACGCCGTCGCAAACCGCCTCAGGACTCGAAACTCTGCTCCGCTGAAGGGAACTCGCCGGACGCGACCTCGCGGGCGTAGTCCTGTGCCGCGCGGCTCAGCTCGCCGCGCAGGTCGGCATACTTCTTGACGAAGCGTGGCGCCTTGCCGCCCCGCAGCCCGGCCATGTCCTGCCAGACCAGCACCTGGGCGTCGCAGTCGGGGCCGGCGCCGATGCCGATCGTCGGTATGGCGAGCGCCTCGGTCACCTTCCGCGCGACCGGTGCCGGCACCATCTCCATCACCACCGAGAAGCACCCGGCTTCCTGCAGCGCGAGCGCATCCTCGAGCAGTCGTGCGGCACCGTCGCCGCGACCCTGCACGCGATAGCCGCCGAGCACGTGCTCGCTCTGCGGGGTGAAACCGATGTGCCCCATCACCGGGATGCCGGCACGAACCAGCAGCTCGACCTCGGGCACCATCGCCTTGCCGCCCTCGAGTTTGACGGCGTGCGCGAGACCCTCCTTCATGAAGCGGGTGGCGGTCGCGAGCGCCTGCTGCGGGCTTGCCTGGTAGGACCCGAACGGCAGGTCGGCGACCACCATCGCGTGCGAGGTGGAGGTCGCCACGGCCCGCACCAGCGGGACGAGGTGGTCGACAGTCACCGGCACGGTGGTCTCGAAGCCGAACACGTTGTTGCCCGCAGAGTCCCCGACGAGCAGCACGGGGATGCCGGCCTGGTCGAAGATCTCCGCGGCATACATGTCGTATGCCGTGAGCATGGCCCACTTCTCGCCCTTGGCCTTCTTCGCGTGCAGGTGCGGCACCCGCACCCGCCGTTGCGGTGCCGTTTGCGCCCCGGTGCCGTAGGGCGCGGGGACTTCCGAGGTCTGCTCCGTCATGGCACCCGAGCCTATCGGCGCGAGCACGGTAAAGAGACCGTCAACGACATGCATGAACACCTTAAAGAAACCTGGATATTGCCTCCTGGTCGGCCGTGAAACGGAAAGGCTGCTGATCGCGCCGCCTCACATCCCCGTCCGAGGCGGCCTCTGTATTGGAGGAACAGTGACCAGACGCGTCTACCAGACAGCAGCCGGCGTCACGGCCTGCGCCGCGACCGCGGCGTTCGCCCTCGCCGGCGTGGCCCAGCCCGCCGACGCCCAACCCAGTCAGCCGGTGGCACCCGGCGCCGCGCACCGAGCGGACAACCTGCCCAACCCGCGCGCCGAACAACAGGCCGCCCAGCGCCAGGCGGCGGTCGACCAGCTCGTCAAGGGCCAGGCGAAGCTGAAGACCATCAACGGCAGCAAGGTCATCGAGCTGCAGGCGCCCGAGAGCAGCGCGAGCCACGACAAGCGTGGCAAGGGCACCAAGCCGAAGAAGGGCAAGTACGTCCAGTACGACGCCGAGCAGTCGACCAAGATCTTCACGACGCTCGCGGAGTTCGGCAACCAGAGCAAGCCGGCGGCCGGCGGCACCGAGGGGCCGCTGCACAACGCCATACCGAAGCCCGACCGCACCGAGAACAACTCGACCTACTGGGTCGACGACTTCAACCAGGCGCACTACAACGACCTGTTCAACGGCAGCGGCGAGTCGTTCCGCAGCTTCTACAAGGCGCAGTCGCTCGGTCGCTTCGACGTGACGACCGAGGTCGACGACTGGGTGCAGGTGCCCTACAACGAGGCTCGTTACGGGCACAACCCGGTCAAGGGTGACGGCACCAGCGAGGCGGAGGGCTACTGGTCGTTCGTCAAGGACTCACTGACCGCCTGGTACAACAAGCAGGTCGAGTCCGGCAAGACCGACGAGCAGATCAAGCAGGGCCTGCAGCAGTTCGACACCTGGGACCGCTACGACTACGACGGCGACGGCAACTTCAACGAGCCGGACGGCTACATCGACCACTACGAGGCGATCCACGCCGGCGAGGGTGAGGAAGCGGGTGGCGGAGCACAGGGCGCCGACGCCATCTGGTCGCACCGCTGGGCCGTGCAGACCGGCATCGGCACGACCGGGCCCGAGGGCAACAAGTCCGGTGGCGTGCAGATCGGCAACACCGGCATCTGGGTGCAGGACTACACCACGGAACCCGAGAACGGCGGACTAGGTGTGTTCGCACACGAATTCGGCCACGACCTGGGTCTGCCGGACCTCTACGACACCAGCGGTGGCGGCGACAACACGGTGGGCTTCTGGAGTCTGATGAGCAGCGGCTCGTGGCTCAACCACGGCCGGGACTCGATCGGGACCACGCCGGGTTACCTGGACGGCTGGTCGAAGGTGCAGCTCGGCTGGAGTGACCTGCAGACCGTGCAGTACGGCGACGCGGCCGACATACACCTCGGTCCGGCGGACCAGGACAACCGACGCGAGCCGCAGGCGGTCGCCGTGAGCCTGCCCGACAAGAAGATCACCACCACCTACAACACGCCGAAGTCCGGCTCCTACGAGTGGTGGAGCGGCGGCGCCAACAACCTGAACAACACGCTGTCGCGGGAGATCGATCTCACCGGCGCCACGTCCGCGTCGGTCTCGGCGGCGATCTGGTACGACATCGAAGAGGGCTACGACTACCTCTACGGTCAGGTTTCCACCGATGGCGGCGCCACCTGGACGACCGTCGGCAACGGCGTCACCGGCACCAAGAAGTCGTGGAGCACGGTCAGCTTCGACCTGGCGCCGTATGCCGGCAAGAAGGCGCTCTTCCGGTTCGCCTACCAGACGGACGGCGGCGTCTTCCTGGACGGCGCGTTCCTGGACGACCTCACGGTGACCGTCGACGGCCGGACCACCACGGACGACGTGGAGTCAGCGACGTCGCTGTGGACGCCGAAGGGCTTCACCCGGATGACCGGCAGCAACACCGTCACGGCCACCAACTACTACCTGGCCGAGTCGCGCCGCTACGCCGGTTACGACACGACGCTCGAGGTCGGGCCGTACAACTTCGGCTTCCCGGACAAGCCGGACTGGGTGGAGCACTACCCCTACCAGGACGGGCTGCTGGTCTGGTATGTCGACAACGAATACGCCAACAACAACACCTCGCAGCACCCGGGCCACGGACTGGTGCTGCCGGTCGACGCCCACCCGAGTCCGGTCGTCTGGCCGACCGGTGAGCTCGCGTCCAACCGGATCCAGTCCTACGACTCGACGTTCGGCACCGACAAGACCGACAAGTTCACGCTGCACCGCAAGGGCACGACGCTGAACATGCCGAAGCAGGCGGGTGTCGCGGTGTTCGACGACTCGAACCCGGACGCCTACTGGTCGGCGGGCAACCCCACCGGTTCGGTGAAGGTGGCCGGCAGCGGCACCCGGATCGTCGTCCAGCACAAGCAAGGTGACGGCCTGCGACTGCAGGTGGCGTTCCGCAAGTAACGGTCACACCCTCCGCCGAGAGGCTCAGAACGCGCCCACAGGCTCAGTTGCACGGGCCTGACCCGGCCGCATGTCTGAGCCTCTCGGTGCGTAGGTGAGCCTCTCGGCGTGCGGTAGGGCAGGATTCAGTCATGGATCGTCAGCAGGAATACGTGCTCCGCACCATCGAGGAACGCGACATCCGGTTCATCCGCCTGTGGTTCACCGATGTGCTGGGCACGCTGAAGTCGGTGGCCGTGGCGCCGGCCGAGCTGGAGGGCGCCTTCGCCGAGGGCATCGGCTTCGACGGCAGCTCGATCGAAGGACTGGCCCGCGTCTACGAGTCCGACATGCTGGTGCTGCCGGACGCCGACACCTTCCAGGTGTTGCCGTGGCGCGGCGAAAACCCAGGCACCGCAAGGATGTTCTGTGACATCCGGCTGCCGGATGGGTCGGCCAGTATGGCGGACCCGCGCTACGTGCTGCAGCGAGCACTGGCCAAGGCGGCGGACAAGGGACTGACCTTCTACACGCATCCGGAGATCGAGTTCTACCTGTTCGAGAAGGACCTGCGGCCGGGGCAGCCGCCGACGCCGATCGACAACGCCGGGTTCTTCGACCACGTCCCGCACGGCACCGGTCACGACTTCCGCCGGTCGGCGATCACCCTGTTGGAGCAGATGGGCATCTCCGTGGAGTTCTCCCACCACGAGGCCGGCCCCGGCCAGAATGAGATCGACCTGCGCTACGCCGACGCGCTCAGCACCGCCGACAACATCATGACGTTCCGCACGGTCATCAAGGAGGTCGCGCTCGAGCAGGGCGTCTTCGCGTCGTTCATGCCCAAGCCGCTCGCCGACGCGCCCGGCTCCGGCATGCACACCCACGTGTCGCTGTTCGAGGGCGACCGCAACGCGTTCTTCGAGGCCGGGGCGCCATACCAACTCTCCGCAACCGCAAGGCGTTTCATCGCCGGCATCCTGCGCCACGCCGGCGAGATCAGCGCGGTGACCAACCAGTGGGTCAACTCCTACAAGCGCATCTGGAGCGGGGCCGAGGCGCCGCCCTACGTCTGCTGGGGACACAACAACCGCAGCGCGATGGTGCGGGTGCCGATGTACAAACCGTCCAAGGGGCAGAGTTCGCGCATCGAGGTGCGTTCGCTCGACTCCGCGGCCAACCCCTACCTCGCCTACGCCGTCGTGCTGGCTGCCGGCATGAAGGGCGTCGACGAGGGGTACGAGCTGCCGCCCGAGGCCGAGGACAACGTGTGGACGCTCACCGACCGTGAGCTGCGCGCGATGGGCATCGACCCGTTGCCGGCGTCCCTGGACCACGCCATCCACATGATGGAGCACAGCGAGCTGGTCGCCGAGACGTTGGGCGAGCACGTCTTCGACTTCTTCCTGCGCAACAAACGCGCCGAGTGGGCCGCCTACCGGGACCAGGTGACGCAGTACGAGCTGGATCAGTACCTGGGCCGGCTGTAACGGTGGGTGTTTCCCTCACTCGGCCGGTTCTGGCGCGGGCCGGCTTCACCGAGCCGGAGCGGGCGCTCGGCATGCTCCCGGAGCTCGTCGTGCCGCCGGAGAGCATCGGCTCGCTCGCGCAGGCAGCATCCCCGGATCATGCGCTGCTGGGTCTGGCGCGCCTGGGTGAGGTGTTGCCGGACCGCGAAAAGGACCGGCTGGCAGCGCTTTTCGATGATGACCGGGCCGGCTGGGACCGGCTGGTGATGTTGCTGGGCGCCTCCACCGCGCTCACCGATCACCTGGTGCGCCACCCCGAGCACTGGCACGACGTCGTGAACGCCCGGGTGCGCAGCAAGGCGGAGCTCTACACCGCGCTCGCCGCCGCGGTCGGGGACGCCACCGGCACCGAGGCGTATGACGCGCTGCGCGTCGCCTACTACCGCCAGCTGCTGCAGATCGCGGCGGTCGACCTGACCGGTGATGCCGTCGCCCAGTTCCCGGAGATCTCCGAAGCGCTCGCCGAGCTCGCCGGCGCGGCCGTCGCGGCGGCGCTGCAGATCGCGCGGAACACGGTGGACGGCGCCGACACCTGCCGGCTCACCGTCATCGGCATGGGCAAGTGCGGCGGCCGGGAACTCAACTACATCAGCGACGTCGACGTCATCTTCGTCGCCGAGCCGGCCGACGGTGTCGCCGAGGCCGACGCGATGGAGGTCGGCAGCAAGCTGGCCATGGAGATCATGCGCGCCTGCTCGGTCGCGACCGGGGAGGGCGCGCTGTGGCAGGTCGACCCGGCGCTGCGGCCGGAAGGCAAGCAGGGCCCGCTCGTGCGCACGGTCGAGTCGCATCGCGCCTACTACGACCGGTGGGCCAAGACCTGGGAGTTCCAGGCGCTGCTCAAGGCGCGGCCGATCGCCGGTGATGAGGAGGTCGGGGCGGCATACCTGACCGCGATCCAGCCGCTCGTATGGCGGGCCGCCGACCGCGACCACTTCGTCGAGGACGTCCAGGCGATGCGCCGGCGAGTGGAGGAGCACGTCCCCGCCGCCGAGGCCGGGCGTCAGCTGAAGCTCGGGCCGGGCGGCCTGCGGGACATCGAGTTCAGCATGCAGCTGCTGCAACTGGTGCACGGCCGCACCGACGAACGGCTGCGCAACCGCGGCACGCTCGCGGCGATGGAGTCGCTGTCCCGCGGCGGTTACGTCGGTCGCGTCGACGCGCACGAGCTGGACCAGGCCTACCGGCAACTGCGCGTGCTCGAGCACCGCATCCAGCTGTCCCGGATGCGACGCACCCACCTGATGCCGAACAACCTCGCCGAGCTGCGGATGCTCGGCCGGTCGGTCGGCCTGCGCGTCGATCCCGAGACCGAGGTCGTCAAACAGTGGCGCGACCGGGCGGCCAACGTGCGCCGGTTGCACGAGCGGATCTTCTACCGGCCGCTGCTCACGGCGGTCGCCAACCTGTCCGGCGACGACGCCCGGCTCACCCGGGAGAACGCCGAGGACCGTTTTGCCGCACTGGGGTTCCGCGACGCCAAGAGTGCCGTGCGGCACCTGGAAGCACTGACGGCCGGGGTCAGCCGGCGCGCGGCGATCCAGCGCACCCTGCTGCCGGTCATGCTGCAGTGGTTCTCCGAGGAAGTCGACCCCGACCTCGGGTTGCTCGCCTTCCGCAAGCTCAGCGACGCGCTGGGCTCGACACACTGGTTCCTCAAGATGCTGCGCGACGAGGGCCGGGCCGCCGAGACACTGGCGCGCTCCCTGGCCGCCAGCCGGTATGTCGGGCAGCTGCTCGAGAACGCGCCCTCGGCGGTGCGCGTCTTCGGCTCCCATCACGCCCTCGTGCCGCTCACCCGCGCGCAACTGCTCACCGTCATGCGAGCCGCGGTCGACCGGCAGCCGGACGACGACGAGGCGGCACTGCTCGCGATCCGGTCGGCACGCCGCAACGAGCTCATCCGCATCACGGTCGCGGACCTGACCGGTGCGCTCGACCTGGACGCGGTCGAGCGCTCGCTGACCGACCTGGCGGCGGCCACGTTGCAAGGCACGCTCGAACTGGCCATCCGGCATGTCGAAAAACAAAGCCGGACAACGCTTTCCACCGCGATCACGATCATCGGCATGGGTCGCCTCGGCGGCCGTGAGATGGGCTACTCGTCCGACGCGGACGTGATGTTCGTGCACGATCCGCTGCCCGGCGCCGACGCCCAGCTCGCGCAGAGCCAGGCCGAGGAGGTGGCGACCTTCCTCAGCACCGGCCTCAGCGCGGCCGGCCCCGACCCGGCGCTGGTGGTCGACGCCGACCTGCGCCCCGAGGGCAAAGCCGGGCCGATCGTGCGCACCCTCGCGTCATACGCCGCCTACTACGAGCGGTGGTCGGAGGGCTGGGAGGCGCAGGCGCTGCTGCGGGCCCAGCCGATCGCCGGGGACCAGGCGCTCGGTAGCAGGTTCACCGACCTGATCGATCCGCTGCGGTGGCCGGAGGGCGGCATCGACGCGTCGGCGGTGCGCGCCATACGCATGCTGAAGGCCCGGATGGAGGCCGAGCGGCTGCCGCGCGGCGCCGACATCCGCACCCACTTCAAACTCGGTCGCGGCGGGCTGTCCGACGTCGAGTGGACCGTGCAGCTCGCGCAGTTGCAGCACGCCCACGAGATCCCGGAGCTGCGGCATCCGGGCACCACGACCCCGCTGCGCGTGATGGCGCAGCACGGCCTGCTCGAGGTGCGGGACGCCGCCAAGCTGCGCGAGTCGTGGACGCTCGCGAGCCGGTTGCGGAACGCGTCCGTGCTGTGGCGGGGCCGGCCGGTCGACTCGCTCCCGGGGTCGATCGCGGATGCCGACGGCATCGCCCGGATCCTCGGTTCGCCGGTCGGTGCGGGGCACGAGCTGTCCGAGCGTTATCTGCGCGTCTCCCGTCGTGCTCGGGAGGTCGTCGAGCGCGAGTTCTACGGCACCGATCCCGACGAGGTGCGGGACACCGACCCGACGCGCTGAACTGCGATCGCACCCTCAGCGGCGCGCGAGGATCCGGCGCCGGACCGGGCGGCGCTGCGCTTCGCGCGCACCGATCGCGCCGAGCTTGCCGTGGATCGTGAGCTCGGTGGTGAGCAGCACGGCGATCGCCTGCGCCACGAGGAGCGCCACGAGCACGAGCAGCTGCACGGCCGCCGCCTCCAATGCGCTCGCACCACCGAGCAGCGCGCCGACGAACGCCCCCGGCAGGGTCACCAGCCCGACCGTCCGGGTCTGGTCCATACCGGGGATCAACGCCAACGCAGCGTCGTCGCGGGCGACCACGTCGGCCGCCTGAGCCGACGTGAGCCCGATGGACAAACCGGCCTCGAACTCGCCGTACCGGCTGCGCAGGGAGTCGTGAATTCGTTTGCCCGACAACGACGTCGCGACCATCGAGTTGCCACCGACGATGCCCAGCACCGGGATCACCGCGATCGGCCTGATGGGCACCAGTCCCGTCGCGAGCATGCCGAGCACGCCAGGCACCACGCCGCCGCAGATGGGCACCAGCGTCCACCACGTCGCGTGGCCGAGGATCCGGTGGGCGCTGGTGTATGCCGCCACGGACAACATCAGCGCACAGAACAGCAAGGACAACGGCCAGGACCGGAGCACCGCGCCCACCACGAGGCCGACGGCGGCCAGCTGGACGCAGGCGCGCACACCGGCCGTGATCTGCCCGAACCCGCTGCCGAGGCGTCCCCACCGCACGATGCCGGCCGCCAGGAACGTCGCGACGACGGCGAAGAGAAGCACCACGACGGCGTCGTGCCAGCCGTGCATCTGGACCAGGGTCATGGGTGGAGTATCCCGGTCGCGGCTGCGCCTCTGCCCCACCGGCGCGCGTGATTCCGGGGAGCGGACGCGACGCGGAGCCACTCCTCGCGGCAATTAGACTTGGCCGCGTGATCAACCGCCTTGACCTGCGCGGTGCGGCGCTTCGCGGCATGGACGCCCTGGCACTGCGCAACGCGCTGCCCCGAGCCGAACTCGACGTGGAGGCCGCGCTCGACATAGTGCGGCCCATCTGCGAGCAGGTCCATGCCGGCGGTGCGCAGGCGGTGCTCGAGCTGGACGAGAAGTTCGACGGCGTCCGGCCGCCCTCGCTGCGGGTGCCTGCCGACGTCATCGCAGCAGCGGTCGCACAGCTCGACCCGGCGCTGCGTGAGGCGTTGCTCGAATCCATTCGTCGCGCCCGCATCGTGCACGAGGCGCAGCGCCGCACCGAGATCGTCACCGAGGTGGTGCCCGGCGGCACCGTGACCGAACGGCACGTTCCGGTCGAGCGTGTCGGTCTCTATGTGCCCGGCGGCCAGGCCGTCTATCCCAGCAGCGTCGTGATGAACGTCGTGCCGGCGCAGATCGCCGGGGTCGGCTCGCTCGCGGTCGCCAGTCCACCGCAGCGCTCCAACACCGGCGACTTCGCCGGATACCCGGATCCGACGATCCTCGCGGCCTGCGGCCTGCTCGGTGTCGAGGAGGTCTATGCCGTCGGCGGCGCCCAGGCGGTCGCCATGTTCGCGTATGGCGCCCTCGACGAGTCCGGGCAAACCGTCTGCGAGCCGGTCAATCTGGTCACCGGCCCCGGCAACGTCTACGTCGCGGCGGCCAAGCGGCTGCTACTCGGTGTCATCGGCATCGACGCCGAGGCCGGGCCGACCGAGATCGCGATCCTCGCGGACGAGACGGCCGACGCACAGCTCGTGGCGGCCGACCTGATCAGCCAGGCCGAGCACGACGAACTGGCCGCCTCCGTACTGGTCACCGACAGCGAGGAGCTCGCGGCCGCGGTCGAGCAGGCCCTGGAGGAGCGGGTCGCTCTCACCAAGCACGTCGAGCGCGTCCGCACGGCGCTCGGCGGTCCGCAGTCGGGCATCGTGCTCGTCGACGGACCGGACGAGGGTGTGCGCGTCGTCGACGCCTATGCCGCCGAACACCTCGAGATCCAGACCCGTGACGCCGCAGCGGTCGCCGCGCGGATCCGCAACGCCGGCGCCATCTTCGTGGGTGACTACGCACCGGTGAGCCTCGGCGACTACGCCGCCGGCTCCAACCACGTGCTGCCGACCGGTGGCTGCGCCTGCCACAGCGGCGGGTTGTCGGTCCAGACGTTCCTGCGGGGCATCCACGTCATCGACTACTCCCGTGACGCGCTGGCCGAGATCGCCGACACCGTGGTCACCCTGGCGACGGCGGAGGACCTCCCGGCACACGGTGATGCCGTGACCGCGCGATTCGAATGAGAAGCCTCCAGGAGCTGGTCCGCGCCGAGTTGCGCGGACAGACGCCGTATGGCGCGCCGCAACTCGACGTGCCAGTCGCGGTCAACACCAACGAGTCGTCCTACCCCGTGCCGCAGGTGGTGGTCGACCAGATCGCCCGGGACGTCGCCGCGGCGGCCGGCTCGCTCAACCGCTACCCGGACCGCGAATTCGTCCGGCTCCGAGAGCTTTTGGCCGGCTACCTGCGGCGCACCACCGGCGAGCCGGTGACAGCCGAGCAGGTCTGGGCGGCCAACGGCTCCAACGAGGTCCTGCAGCACATCGTGCAGGCGTTCGGGGGAGCGGGCCGGACCGCGCTCGGCTTCACCCCGTCATACTCCATGCATCCGCTGATCAGCAGCCGCAACGGGACGACCTGGATCGACGGGCTGCGCGACGCCGACCCCGAACGGTTCGATCTGGACGGCGACCTGGCGGTGGCGCAGACCCGCAAGCACGACCCCGAGTTGATCTTCCTCTGCTCGCCGAACAACCCGACCGGCACCGCGCTGGACCTCGAGGTCGTGCAGCGTGTCTACGACGCCACGGAGCGGGCGATCGTCGTGGTCGACGAGGCCTACACCGAGTTCGCCCGCGAGGGCACCCGCAGCGCGGTGACCCTGCTGCCCGGCCGGAACCGGTTGGTGGTCAGCCGCACCATGTCCAAGGCGTTCGCGTTCGCCGGTGCCCGGCTCGGATACCTCGCAGCAGCACCGGAATTCACCGAGCTGCTGCGCCTGGTGCGGCTGCCCTATCACCTTTCGACGGTGACGCAGGCGGTCGCCTGCGCGGCGCTGGAGCACACCGACACGATGCTGTCGATGGTCGACAAGATCAAGACGACCAGGGACGAGCTGGTGGCCGGCTGCGCCGAACTCGGGCTGCGTCCGGTGCCGAGCGACGCCAACTTCGTGCTGGTCGGTGGCTTCGACGACGCGGCGGCGACGTGGCAGGCTCTGCTGGACCGCGGCGTGCTGGTGCGCGACGTCGGCATACCGCATCACCTGCGGATCACCGCCGGAACACCCGAGGAGAACGACGCCGTGCTGCGTGCGCTCAGATCACTGGTCGAAGGAGAACAGGCATGACGACGGAGCACCGCACCGCGCACATCGAGCGCGCGACCAAGGAGAGCCAGATCGACCTGACTCTCGACCTGGACGGCACGGGCGCGGCCGACGTCTCGACGGGAGTGCGGTTCTACGACCACATGCTGGAGAGCTTCGCCAAGCACAGCCTGATCGACCTGCAGGTCAAGGCGACCGGTGACCTGGACGTCGACGCGCACCACACTGTCGAGGACACGGCCATCGTGCTCGGCCGGGCGGTGCGCCAGGCGCTGGGCGACAAGAGCGGCATCTCCCGCTTCGGTGACGCGACGGTGCCACTGGACGAGGCGCTCGTGCACGCCGTCGTCGACGTCGCCGGCCGGCCTTACGTCGTGCACACCGGCGAACCCGAGGGGCAGGTCTACGCGATCATCGGCGGCAACTACACCGGCGCGCTGACCCAGCACGTGCTGGAGAGCTTCGGGCACCACGCCGCGATCGCGCTGCACGTCCGGGTGCTCTCCGGACGCGACCCGCACCACATCGTCGAAGCGCAGTTCAAGGCCGTCGCGCGAGCGTTGCGGGCAGCCATCGCGCGTGACCCGCGGGTGGTCGGCATCCCGAGCGCCAAGGGAGCGCTGTAGGCCGCATGCCACAACCTCGCTCCCGGGGCACCGGCCTGTTGCTGTTGCACGGTGACGTCAAGACCGCATCCGCCTGGGTGCGTCAGGGAGTCGTGCCCTCGTATGTCGTGCCGCTCGCCGGCTGGACCGCCGTCGTCCCCGGCGGACCGTCGCAGGCCGGCACGCCGTACGACGACGCCGTCCGCGTGTTGCTGGCACGCCGCGTGCCGTCCCGCATGCGCGCCGCCATCGGGCTGTTCCGGCTGGACGACCGCGGCGTGCTGGTCGTGCATCCGCGCGGCTGGCGCGCGCTGCCCCGGTGGCTCGTCTGGGAGCGCGGTGAAGGGGTGTCCGCGCTGCCCGGTCACCCGGCGGCCCGGCCCGGCGACATGGCGATGGCCGCAGGTGTCGTGCCGGAGTCGGTGCGCGCCATACGGGACATCCTCAACGACCGCACAGCGCTGCTCGACGACGTCCTCGCCGACCTGATGGGCGCACTCGCTCTTCCCGGCGAGCGGCTGCTCAGCGGTCAGGTCAAGGACGCCGAGGGTGCCGCGCTGGTCGAGCCGGTGGCCAAGGCGGTCGAGCGTTTCTCGCGAGTCACGAAGGAAGACAAGGAAATCCGGACCGAGTTGGAGCAGTTGTGAAGAGGCGCATCGTGGTCTTCGACTACGGCAGCGGCAACGTGCGTTCGGTGGTCCGGATGCTCGAGCGGGTCGGTGCGGACGTCACGCTGACCGCCGATCGGCAGGCTGCGCTCGACGCCGACGGCCTCTACGTGCCGGGCGTGGGCGCCTTTCACGCGTGCATGATCGGCTTGCGTGATGCCGGGGGACCGCAGCTGATCGCCGAACGGTTGCGCCTCGCACGTCCGGTGCTCGGAGTCTGCGTGGGCTTCCAGGTGCTCTTCGACGGGTCCACCGAGCCGACCTCGATCCAGCCGCCTCCGCCGGGCCTCGGCCATTTCGCCGGGATCGTCGAACGACTCTCCGCACCGGTCGTCCCGCACATGGGCTGGTCCCGTGTCGCACCCGCTGCGGGCTCCGCGCTCCTCGCCGGCATCGAGGACGAGCGGTTCTACTTCGTGCACTCGTATGCCGCCGCCCAGCTCCTCGCCAGCCGCGTGGCCGGCAACCCGCTGGTGACCACGGCCGAGCACGGCGCCGGCTTCGTGGCGGCCGTGGAGGACGGCCCGTTGGCGGGCACGCAGTTCCACCCGGAGAAGTCCGGGGACGCCGGCGCGCACCTGGTGGAGAACTGGCTGGCCGGCCTGTGACGCGCGTCGGTCGACCTCGCCTCTCGCGTCGGTCGAGCGCCGCGCCGAGCGCCGCGCCGAGTAGCCCGTGAGGAACGAGCGGGCGTATCGAGGTGTAGCCCGTGAGGAACGAGCGGGCGTACCGAGGTGTAGCCCGGAGCGCTAGCGGAGGGCGTATCGAGACCCGCGCATGCCTGACTTGAAACACACGCACTAGGAGGAGAATTCGATGGTTGACGAGGCGCCGAGGCTCGAACTGCTGCCCGCGGTCGACGTGGCCGGCGGGCAGGCCGTGCAGCTCGTGCAGGGCGTGGCGGGGACCGGCGGACAGTTCGGTGACCCGCTGGCCGCGGCCCGGGCCTGGCAGGACGCGGGCGCCGAATGGCTGCACCTGGTCGACCTCGACGCGGCCTTCGGGCGAGGCAGCAACGCGGAGCTGCTCGCCGGCATCATCCGGCAGCTCGATCTCAAGGTCGAGCTGTCCGGCGGCATACGGGACGAGGCGTCGCTGACCGCCGCGCTGGCGACGGGGTGTCGCCGGGTCAACCTCGGCACGGCCGCGCTGGAGGACCCCGAGTGGACCGCGCAGGCCATCGCGGCCCACGGGGACCGCATCGCGGTCGGGCTCGACGTCCGCGGTACGACGCTGGCGGCTCGTGGCTGGACGAAGGAGGGCGGCGACCTCTGGGAGACGCTCGACCGGTTGGACCGCGAGGGCTGCGCTCGCTACGTCGTGACCGACGTCGCGAAGGACGGCATGCTGCAGGGGCCCAATATCGCTCTGCTGCAAGAGGTCTGCGCCCGCACGGATCGCCCCGTCGTCGCGTCCGGCGGCGTGTCGACGCTGGACGACATCCGGGCGCTGCGCGAACTCGTCCCGGCCGGGGTCGAGGGCGCGATCATCGGGTCCGCGCTCTACCGGGGCGCGTTCGAGCTCGGCGACGCGCTCGATCTGGCAGGCCGTCCGCAATGAGCGACGGTCGCGCGGACTCGGCCGGCCAGTCCTTCTCGGGGCGCTCGCTGTCCGGCACCGGTTTCGATGACGACGACGGTTCGATCGACCCGCAACTCGCGCTGGCGCTGGCAGACCCACGCGACGAGGAGCGGCTGATGGCGGCGCTCGCCCGGGCACGGCTTCTGGTGCCGATCGTGGCCGCGCCGACGGACGTCGACGAGTCCGGCGAGCACGCTGTGGAGAAGAGCACTGACATGGCGGTGGTGACGCTGACCGCACCGTCGGGCGAGCGCGCGCTGCCGGTCTTCACCGACACCGCGGCGCTGGCCGCCTGGGACGCGGCCGCGAGACCGTCACCGGTGCGGGCCGACCTGGCCGCGCAGGCGGCGATCGCCGAGCAGTGTGACGTGATGGTGCTGGACGTCGCGACGCGGTCGCTGGTGTTGCGCCCGAGCATGCTCTGGGCCCTGTCCCAACGTATGACGTGGCGACCGCCGCACCTGGATGCCCATGTCCAAGCAGCGGTTTCGCAGGCGACTCTCGACGAGCCGGACATCGCCGCGGCGAGGTGCGAGGCCGGTGGTGCGCCGGGTGAGTTGCGCGTCGTCCTCAGCGTGCTGCCCGGTCTGACCCAGCAGGAGCTGCAGGCGCTGGCCCAGCGGGTCGGTGAGCAGATCGCGACAGACGGGGAGACCCGCGCCCGCATCGACGGCCTGGCCTTCTCCGTCGTCTCCGCCACTCCCTGACCCACACCCTCCCCTCACCGAGAGGCTCAGCAATGGCCGAGAGGCTCAGTAATTCCGCTCCTTCGACGGCGGATTGCTGAGCCTCTCAGTGTGTTTCTGAGCCTCTCGGCGCAGTGAGGCCGGGGTTGGTCAGTGGGTGGGTGGGAGGTGGTGGCGGGCGTGCCTGGGCAGCAGGAAGGTCAGCGCGAACGCGACGCCGACCGCCGCGATGGCCACCCACGCCGTGACCTGCGTAGCGTGGCCGAAGAGGGCGGCGAGAGAGCTGGTGGTCCCGTCGGCCTGGCTGAAGAACACCGTGCCGAGCACGGCCACACCGAGGGAGCTGCCGATCTGCTGCACCGCGGTCATCGACCCGGACGCGGAGCCCGACTCGTGGTCCTCCACGCCGCTCATCACGATGTCGAAGAAGGGCGTCATCGCCATACCCATGCCGAGGCCGATGACGGCCAGCGCCGGAGCCAGGCGCAGCCCGTCGATTCCGGCGCCGGACCAGCCGATCGTGCCGATCATCACGGCCAGGCCGACTGCGACCACCACGTAACCGAGGTGCATGGTGGTTCGGCCGAGTCGCGCGGTGAGCGGCTGACCGAGAACGAAGCCGACCATCATGGCCCCAGCCTGGGGTATGGCGGTCAGGCCCGCCTGCAACGGCGTGTAGTGCAGACCGAGTTGCAGGTAGAGCGTCAGCACGAGTGAGGACCCCATCAACGCGCTGAAGAAGGCCAGCCCGGTGATCAGCCCGCCGGTGAACGCACGCTTGCTGAACAGCGTCGGGACGACCAGAGTCGACCGTCCGGCACGATCGCGGCTGCGCTCGAGGAACCCGAAAGCAGTGAAGGACAGCAGCGACACGGCCATCATCGCGAAACACCATACCGGCCAACCGTGTTCCCGTCCTTGGACCAGCGGATACACGAGCAGGAACATGCCGCCGGCGGCCAGCAGGACGCCGGGGACGTCGAGGCGCAGCCCGCGGTCGGGACGGTTCTTCGGCAGATAGCGGACGGCTCCGATGAGCCCGGCGATCCCGATCGGGATGTTGATCGCGAAGATCGCCCGCCAGCCCAGACCGGCGAGGTCGGCGTCGATGAGCCAGCCGGCGAGGATCGGGCCGCCCACCGCGCCGATGCCCATGATCGGGCCGAACGCCCCGAATGCCTTCGCGCGTTCCTCGGGCGGGAACATCTCGTTGATGATGCCGAGACCCTGCGGCAGCAGCGTGGCACCGAGCAGACCCTGCAACACACGGCAGCCGATCAGCACGGCCGGATCCTGGGCGCCGGCACAGAGCAGCGAGAACACCGTGAAGCCGGCCATGCCGGTGAGAAACATGCGCTTGCGGCCGAACATGTCGCCGAGCCGGCCGCCGACGAGCAGCCCGGCCGCCATGGCGAGTGTGTAGCCGGCGGACAGCCACTGGATGGTCACGCCGCCGCCGCCCAGATCGCGGGTGATGCTCGGTCCGGCGATGCTCGTGACGAGGGAGTCGAGCAGATCCATCACTTCGGCGCAGAGCACGACGAGCAGGGCGATCCAGCGCCAGCGGTAGACGGCCGGCGGGTGGTCGGTTGTTTCGGGCGGGGCGGCTTGAGTCGTCATGAGCGAGGCACTGTTCTATCTACGAACGGCGTTCGCGTCAAGTACAGTGTTCGTATGACGACCGAAGACCTGCCGCCCGCGCCGTGGCGTCGACCGCGGCGACCGCAGCGCAGGCGTGACCGGCCCGCGCTCAGTCGGGAGGCGATCGTGGCGAAGGCGCTGGAGATCGTCGACGCCGACGGTGTCGACGCGGTCAGCATGCGCAGGGTCGCCACCGAGCTGGGCACCGGTCCGGCCAGTCTCTATGCGTATGTCGCAGGCAAGGACGAGTTGCTCGCGGCGGCATACGAGCTCGCGCTGACCGAGGTCGCGAACCCCGAGCCGGGCCGTCCGTGGCAGGAGATGCTCCGGGAATTCGCCTGGGGGATGTACCGATTGCTTCGCCGGCATCGCGATCTGGCGAAGCTGAGCTTTGCCGACATACCGACCGGGGCCGAGGCGCTGGACGGCGTGGAGCTGTTGCTCGCGGCGATGATCGACCAGGGGGTGGGCGCACGTGACGCGTCGTGGCTGTTCGATCGGCTCGCGCTCTACATCGGTGCGGACGCGCTCGAGGGGCACCTGCTCCAGGAGCGGTTCAGGACGACCGACGAGGCGTCCGCACAGCGCGCGGGGGAGGAGTGGGTCGCGCAGATCCGCGACTACTTCGCCCAGCTACCGGCTGATCGCTACCCGGCGATCACGGCCAACGTCGATTCGATGATGGACGGTGACAGCGAGGAGCGCTTCGGTTTCGGTGTCGACCTGCTCATCGCCGGCATCGAGGCGCGCAACCCCGACGCGGTGCACAATTGCCGAAAGGCCTAGCAATTGCCGAGAGGCCCAGCAAAACCCCTCGTGTGACGGCGATTTACTGAGCCTCTCGGTGCGCTTCTGAGCCTCTCGGCGAGAGAGGGGCGCGGCAGGTCAGAGGTTGATCATGTGGCCGACGATGCCCTCGACGGCTTCCTTCATCGCCTCGGACAGCGTCGGGTGGGCGAAGATGTTGCGGGCGACCTCGTCCGCGGTCAGGTCCCACTTCTGCGCCAGCGTCAGCGCGGGCAGCAGTTCGGTCACCTCGGGGCCGATGAGGTGCGCGCCGAGCAGTTCGTTGTGCTCGGCATCCGCGACGATCTTGACGAAGCCGGCCGTCTCCGCCATACCGCGGGCCTTGCCGTTGGCGGAGAAGGGGAACGACGCGGTCTTGACGTCATACCCCTTGTCCTTGGCCTGCTGCTCGGAGTAGCCGAAGGACGCGATCTGCGGCTGGCAGAACGTCGCGCGCGGGATCATGTCGAAGTCGATCTCGACCGTCTCGGCGTCGCCGATGGTCTCGGCGGCGACGACGCCCATCGCCTCGGCGGTGTGCGCCAGCATCAGCTTGCCGGTGACGTCGCCGATCGCGTAGACGCCGTCCACGTTGGTGCGGCCGCGCTCGTCGACCGCGATCGCGCCGCGGTCGGTGATGGCGACGCCGGTCGCCTCCAACCCGTAACCGTCCAGGCGCGGCGCGAAACCGATCGCCTGCAGCACCTTGTCGGCCTCGAGCACGGTGGACTCACCGCCGGCGGCGGGGGAGACGGTGACCTTGACCGGTCCGGAACCGGTGTCCTCGATCTTCTCGACCTTGGTCGAGAGCATCACCTTCACGCCGAGCTTCTTGTAGTGCCGGAGCAGCTCCTTGGACACGTCCGCGTCCTCGGTCGGCACCATCCGGTCCAGGAACTCGACGATGGTCACGTCGACGCCGTAATTGGTGAGGACGTATGCGAATTCGACACCGATCGCACCGGATCCGGCGATGATGATCGACTTCGGCAGGTTGTCGGTGAGGATCTGCTCCTCGTAGGTCACGACCCGGTCGGACAGCTCGGTGCCCGGGATGAGCCGGGTCGTGGCCCCGGTCGCGATGATCACCTTGTCGGCGCTGACGGTCTCGGTGTCACCGGAGGTGAGCTGCACCTGGATCGTGTGCGCGTCGGTGAAGGTGCCCGTGCCCTCGAACTCGGTGATGGAGTTCTTCTTCATCAGGTAGTGGACGCCCTTGGCGCTGGCGTCCGCGACGCCGCGGCTGCGCTTCCACGCCGTGCCGAAGTCCATCGACACCTCACCGGAGATGCCGAAGGTCTTGGCCTCCTTGGTCAGGATGTGCGCGATCTCCGCGTTGCGCAACAGCGCCTTGGACGGGATGCAGCCGACATTGAGGCAGACACCGCCCCAGTACTGCTTCTCGATGATGGCGGTCTTGAGGCCCAGCTGGCTCGCGCGGATCGCTGCGACATACCCACCGGGGCCTGCACCGAGGACGACGACGTCAAAGTGTTGTGCCACGGCCGAAACGATATCGCTATGCCAGCAGCGCTCGTGCAAGCGTCTCATCGACCACCAGTCGGCTGACCTTGCCGCCGGCGATCGCGGCCCGCACGATCGGCGCACGTGCCGCGCCGCTGACCAGCCCGATGACGGTCGGTATGGCGACCAGCTGTTCGTCGGAGAGCGTGATGATGCGGTCCGCGAGACCGCCGCCCACCGCATGGCCTGCCTCGTCGATGAAGACTCCGCTGATCTCGCCGATCGCTCCTGCCGACCGCATCGCGACGCGCTCCTCGCTGGTCGCCAGGTCGTAGAGGGTGGACTCGCCGGCGGCCCAGCCGCCGATGCCGACGACCGCGACGGTGACCTGCGCGACGTGGCTGAGCGCCTCGCTGACCTGCGGTTGGCGTCGGAGCATCCGGGCGCTTGCCGGATCGGTCGCGACGAGCGGCGCATAGAAGTGGTGGGCGGTGCCGCCGCTCAGGTTGGCCGCGGACCGGACCAGGTCCACCGGCGATTGCAGATCGGGTATGGCGAGCGCGCCCGACAACTGGACGATCGGCACCGGGGGGAGGGCGCGCAGCATGCCGACCGTCGCAGCCACACTGCGCGACCAGGGCAGGCCGAGCACGTCCTCCGCTGTCAGCAGGTGGGTGAGCTCGGCCGCGGCCAGCGTCCCGATGTCCCGTCGCACCTCGGCCGCGGACCGGCCTTCGTGGGTGCGCAGCACCACCGCCCCGTCGATCCCCAGAGCGGCGGAAAGCTGTTGGGAGAGCGCGTGATCCGCGCTCGGCACGCCGGCGATCTCGATGCGGACCACGCCGGTGGCGCGGGCCGTCTCCAGCAGCCGGGCGACCTTGAACCGGGAGATCCCGAGCGCCGCCGCGATGTCGATCTTCGACTGGTCCTGCAGGTAGAAGCGCCGCGCGACGTCAGCGAGCAGGGCCCGTCCGGAGCCCGCACTGGAGCGTTCCGGCGCCTCTTCGTCGCTCATCGCTGGCTCCTTACTGATTCTGCTGCGTTCCGATCCGCCCACGACAGTGTTGCGTATGCCACACTGTACTCATCTGCGCATCTAATCGCTCAAATGAGCATCGGAGGAGGACGCATGACTGGTCGTAGGAGACGGATCGCCGTGCTCGCGGCAGCCGCGATCGCCATGACGACGGTTTCCGGTTGCGGCGCGGCCGCAGGCTGGGGCGGCGGAGGAGGCGGCGGCGGGAGTCACACCATCAACGTGCTGATGGTCAACAACCCGCAGATGATCGACCTGCAGAAGCTCACCGACAAGTACTTCACGAAGAAGACCGGCATCCAGGTCAACTACACCGTGCTGCCCGAGGACGACCTGCGCGACAAGGCGAGCCAGGAGTTCTCCTCGCAGGCCGGGCAGTACGACGTCGCGAGCCTGTCCAACTTCGAGATCCCGATCTACGCCAAGACCGGGTGGGTCGCGCCGCTCTCGTCATACATCGCCAAGGATCCCGGCTTCGACCAGCAGGACATCCTGAAGCCCATGCAGACCGCGCTGACGGTGAACGGCAAGGTGTATGCCGAGCCGTTCTACGGTGAGTCGTCGTTCCTGATGTACCGCAAGGACATCCTGGCGGCCAAGGGCATCACGATGCCCGCGCACCCGACCTGGCAGCAGGTCGCGGACATCGCCCAGAAGGTCAACGGTGCCAAACCCGGTATGGCGGGCATCTGTCTGCGCGGCCAGCCCGGCTGGGGCCAGGTGATGGCACCGCTCACCACCGTCGTCAACACCTTCGGCGGCACGTGGTTCACCAAGGACTGGCAGGCGCAGGTGGACGGCAAAGGCTTCACCGACGCGACGAACTTCTACGTCAATCTGGTCCGCAAGTACGGCGAAAAGGGCGCGGCACAAGCAGGATTCACCGAGTGCCTCAACGACCTCACGCAGGGCAGCGTGGCCATGTGGTACGACGCGACCTCGGCGGCCGGCTCGCTCGAGGCGACCGGCTCGCCGGTCAAGGGCAAGATCGGTTACGCGCCGGCACCCGTCGTGAAGACCAAGAACGCCGGCTGGCTCTACACCTGGGCCTGGGCGATCGAGCAGTCCAGCACCAAGAAGGACGCCGCCTGGAAGTTCATCTCCTGGGCGAGCAGCAAGGAGTACGAGCAACTGGTCGGCGAGAAGCTCGGCTGGACACAGGTCCCGTCCGGTTATCGCAAGTCGCTCTACTCCAACCCGAAGTACGTCGCGCAGGCCAAGGCATTCGCCGATCCCACCCTGCACGCGATCTCGTCGGTCGATCCGAACAACCCCGGAGTCCAGCCGCATCCGGTGGCCGGCATCCAGTTCGTCGACATTCCCGAGTTCACCAACCTCGGCACCGAGGTGAGCCAGGACATCAGTTCGGCGATCGCCGGCAAGAAGTCGGTCGCGAGCGCGCTGAGCCGCGGGCAGCAGCTGGCCGACGACGTGGCAAAGCAATACCGCAAGCGGGCAGGAGAGTGACCCATGACTGCTGAATCCACCATGACGGCGGAACCTGCTGTCGCCCAAGGCAAGTCGTCACTGGCGAAGGCCGGTGCGTGGGCCCGTCGGGCTCCGCTGCTGCCTGCGTTGATCTTCATGATCATCGTCACCCAGATCCCGTTCATCGCGACTCTGGTGATCTCGTTCATGAACTGGAACGCCTATTACCCGGGCGATCGGGGCTTTGCCGGCATCGACAACTTCGCCACGGTGCTGACCGACGTCAACGCACGTGAGGCGATCATCGTCACCATCCTGCTGACCGTCGGTGTCGTGCTGGTCAGCCTGGTGATCGGCCTGGGGATCGCGCTGTTGCTGGACCGCAAGTTCCTCGGCCGCAGCGTGGCCCGGACGCTCATGATCACGCCGTTCCTCATCGTGCCGGTCGCGGCGGCGCTGCTCTGGAAGCACGCGCTCTACAACGCGCAGTACGGCCTGCTGAACGGCGTGCTGCGGTGGGTCTTCGGCGACAGCGCGCCGCAGCCGGACTGGATCAGCGACCATCCACTGATCTCGATCATCGTCGCGCTGGTCTGGCAGTGGACGCCGTTCATGATGCTGATCCTGCTCGCCGGCCTGCAGAGCCGGCCGATGGACGTCGTCGAGGCGGCGAAGATCGACGGTGCGTCGAGCTGGCAGATCTTCACCAACATGACGTTGCCGCACCTTCGGCAGTACATCGAGTTGTCCGGGCTGCTCGGCGCGATCTACATCGTGCAGAACTTCGACGCCGTCTTCACGATCACCTCCGGTGGCCTGGGCACGGCCAACCTGCCGTACTACATCTACGAAACCTTCTATTCCGCACACGATTACGGCACCGCGTCGGCAGCCGGGGTCATCGTGGTGATCGGCACGATCATCATCGCGACCTTCGCGCTCCGCACCGTGCTCAGCCTCTTCCGGGAAGGAACCAGGTAAATGACCACCGTCAAAGCCGCCCAGGCCGGCCCGCAACTGCGCGTCGCCGGCAGCAACAAGCGGTCGGGAGTGTTACTGACCGGCGCCACCTGGATCATCTCGGTGCTGTTCGTCTTCCCGGTTGCCTGGATGATCTGGACGTCGTTCCACTCGGAGACCGACGCCGCGACCAACCCACCGAAAGTGCTGTCGGCGTTCAGTGTTCAGGGCTACCGTGCCTTCTTCGGCGGCAACCCGTGGCCGCCGATCCTCAACTCGCTGACCGCGAGCATCATCTCCACGGCACTCGTGCTGTGCCTGGCACTGCCGGCGGCATACGCACTGTCCATCCGGCCGGTGAGGAAGTGGAGCGACGTGCTGTTCTTCTTCCTGTCGACCAAGTTCATGCCTGTCGTGGCAGCCCTGTTGCCGGTCTACCTCTTCGCCGAGAAGATCCACTTCCTCGACAACATCTGGTTGCTCGTCATCCTCTACACATCGATGAACCTGCCGATCGCGGTGTGGATGCTGCGGTCCTTCCTGGCGGAGATCCCGTCGGAGATGCTCGAAGCAGCGCAGGTCGACGGCGCCGGGCTGATCCGCACGCTCCGCGAGATCATCGCGCCGGTGGTGATGCCGGGCATCGCGTCGGCGGCGCTGATCTGCTTCATCTTCAGCTGGAACGAACTGCTCTTCGCCCGGGTGCTGACCGGCACCCGCGCGGAGACGGCACCGGTCTTCCTCACCGGGTTCGTGACCAGCCAGGGCTTGTTCCTCGCGCAGGTGTGTGCCGCGTCGTTCGTCGTGTCGCTGCCGGTGCTGGCGGCCGGCTTCGCCGCCCAGGACAAGCTCGTCCAGGGTCTGTCGATGGGCGCGGTACGGTGACCTCGATGGCGACGAAACTCTCTGCAGGCACGGTGGATTCGCTCGACCCGCGAGTAGTGGTGCCGTCATACGACCGCTCGGCGATGACCAGCGGCATCGTGCACCTGGGTGTCGGCGGCTTTCACCGGGCGCACCAGGCGATGTATGTCGACGCGCTGATGTCCGGTGGTACTGCAATGGATTGGGCGTTCACCGGCGTCGGGGTGCTGCCCCGGGACAAACGGATCGTCGAGGTCCTCAACGCGCAGGACGGTCTCTACACGTTGGTCGTCAAGCATCCCGACGGGCGGCTCGAGCCGCGGGTCATCGGCTCGATCCAGCGACTGCTCCACGCGCCGAGTGACCCCGACGCGGTGCTCGCCGTGATGAGCGACCCCGCCACCCGGATCGTGTCGCTGACGATCACCGAGGGCAGCTACCTGATCGATCAGGTCACCGGCGAGTTCGATCCGCACCATCCGTCGATCCAGTCGGACCTCGCCGAAAATGCGGTCCCGTCAACGGCATTCGGCTTCATCGTCGAGGCGTTGCGACGTCGGCGCGCTGCGGGCGTCGCGCCGTTCACGGTGATGACCTGCGACAACCTGCCGGGCAACGGCGACGTCGCCCACCGCACGATCACCGCGTTCGCGCGGCTGAAGGACGAGGAGCTCGGCAGCTGGATCGACGCCAACGTCTCGTTCCCGAACTGCATGGTCGACCGCATCACGCCGGTGACGACGGAGGAGGACATCGCCCGGCTCGCCGACGAGTTCGGGATCGACGACGCCTGGCCGGTCGTCACGGAACCGTTCACCCAGTGGGTCCTGGAGGACCGATTCCCTACGGGGAGACCGCCGTTGGAGGATGCCGGCGTCCAGGTGGTGCCGGACGTGATGCCCTACGAGCTGATGAAGCTGCGGCTGCTCAACGCCAGTCATCAGGCGCTCTGCTATCTCGGGTACCTCGCGGGTTACCGCTATGCGCACGAGGTAGCGCAGGACGAGGAGTTCGCCCGATTCCTGTTCGGATACATGAAACACGAGGGCGAGCCGACGCTGCCGCCGGTGCCTGGTGTCGACCTCACGGCATACGAGCACGAGCTGATCGACCGCTTCGCCAACCCCGAGATCCGTGACACGCTCGCCCGCCTCTGTGCCGAGAGCAGCGACCGCATCCCGAAATGGCTGGTGCCGGTGATCCAGGCGGACCTGGCGGCGGGGCGTGCTGTGGACCGCGCGGCGCTGGTCGTCGCGTCCTGGGCGCGGTATGCCGAGGGCGTCGACGAGCAGGGCCACCCCATCGAGATCGTCGACCATCGCAAGGATCAGGTCGTGGCCGCGGCGGCGCGGCAGGCGGACGACCGGCTCGCGTTCCTGCGCGATCCGAGCCTGTTCGGCGATCTCGTGGAGCAGGAGGCATTCACCGGCCCCTACGTCGCGGCGCTGGACTTGCTGCACGCGAAGGGCGCCGCAGCCACCCTGCGCGACACGATCACCCGCCTCGGCGACTGACCGCCAACCCAATTGCCGAGAGGCTCACCAATGTCCGAGAGGCTCAGCAACACACGCTGAAATCGGCCCGTTTACTGAGCCCCTCGACCTGTTTCTGAGCCTCTCGGCAAGAGGGCTGTGGACAAGTTCTGCGGCCCATGCGCGACTGGTGCCACGGTCACTCGGCATGAGCATCTCATCGGACACGTCCGCCTTCGCATCGCCGCTGGCGAACCACATGCAGGCAAGAGCGGCGCACGTCGAGCAGTTGCACGCCACGGTGCAATCGACACCCCAGCACCGGCTGCGGGCGTTCGGTCTGCGAGTCGGCGAACTGGACAAGCTACGGCGAAACGCCTACGCATTCTGGGGAGGTGAGCTGGCTCCGGACGACGCACTCATCGTCATGGCCTGTGCAGTGAGCGATGCAGCGGACAGTCCCCCGGTCTTCTCACACGGCACGGCGAGGGCGATATGGGATCTGCCAGCGATCGGTGCGACTTCACGATGGGTGGAGCACCTCGTGCCCCCTGGGACGCGCGGCCGGACGCCGAACGTGCGGCGTCGACGAACCGACTTGTCGACGGAGGCGGTGGACATCGGCGGGTTTCTCGTGACTCCCTACGAGCAAACACTCGTCGATCATGCGCGGGACGCCCGGCTCGAGTCGGGTATCTCGGTGTGCGACAACGCGCTTCACCTCGAATTGACCACTCGCGACTTGCTGCTCACCGAACTCGAGCGGGTTCCCAGAGGCCGCCGCGGTCGCCGTATGGCGGAGCTCGCCATACATCTGGCCGACGGCAGAGCCGAGTCCCCGCTTGAATCATTGAGTCGGACCCGGATGTTCCAGCTGAGCTTGCCGATGCCAGAACTCCAACACTGGTTCTACGACGGCGAAGGACTCATCGGCCGTACCGACTGCTACTGGCCCCAGCTCGGACTCGTAGGGGAGAGCGACGGCGACTTGAAATACGCTGTGCCAGAAGATGACTCGGGCCGAGAAGCCGTGGATGCGCTGCTGCAAGAGAAGCGGCGCGAGCAACGATTGCGACGCCACCCGGACGTTCACGACGTCGGCCGGTGGGGCTGGGCTGACGCGCTGCCACCCGGAAAACTGCATCTCGTACTCGCGGCCCACGGCCTGCGTCCGGTCCTGGACGGTGGCTGGCCGGTGCCGGACGGGCCGCTCCCCAAGCGTGCCTTCCTCCCCATCGACAGGCTCAGATAAGTGTTGAGGGGCTCAGATCGGCACGGCTTTGCGAGGGGTTTTCTGAGCCTTTCGAGATTTGGTGAGCCTTTCGGGAGAGGGGGTCGGGGAATCGTCGTCCATGCGTGTCAGGTGAAGAGCTGCTCGCCGATGTAGTGGCCGGTCCTGGGTGCGGGCGGGACAGCGAAGATGCCGGAGCCGATGTGCTGGACGTATTCGTTCATTCGGTCCGACGCACCGAGCTTGGTCTGTAGCGCGATGAAGTGTGCCGGGTCGTTCTGGTAGCACACGAAGAGCAGCCCCGCGTCGAGCTGGCCGTCCTGGTTGATCCCGTCGGTGTAGTTGTAGCCACGGCGCAGGATCTGGATGCCGTTGTTGTTCTCGTGCGCCGCCAGCGCGACGTGTGAGGTCAGCGGGATCTGGGGTTTGCCGTCGGCACCGGTCGCGGCGAAGTTCGGGGTGGTCATCTCGTGGCCGCCGGAGAGCGGCGCACCCTCGAGCTTGGTGCGGCCGAAGATGTTCTCCTGGTCGCTGACCATGTCGGCATCCCAGATCTCCAGGTTCATCTGGATCTTGCGGACGACCTGATAGGTGCCGCCGGCCAGCCAGCCGTCGGCGACCCACACGTGCTTGTCGAACTCCGCCGGCGTGCGCAGGTTGCGGGTGCCGTCCTTGAAGCCGAACAGGTTGCGCGGTGTCTGCTGACCCTGACCCGCGGACGCTCGCCCGAAGCCCAGCACCGCCCACCGGGTGTGCGCGGTGTCGCGCACCATCCGGGCCAGATTGCGCACCGCGTGGTAGGCGACCTGGGGGTCGTCCGAGCACACCTGGAGGCTGAGATCACCGCCGGTGGTCTCCGGGGCCAGCCGGTCGCTCGGCAGGTCCGGAAGCTCGCGCAGCAGCGCCGGTCGTTTGGCGGCCAGGCCGAACCGGCGGTCGAAGATGCCGGGGCCGAGGCCCACGGTCACGGTGAGGCTGGCCGGGTCCAGCCCGGTCGCCTCGCCGCTGTCGCCGCCGACCGCGTCGACGCGGGTGGGCTGCACCTGGCCGACCGGCCGCCCCTTCATCAGCTGCGCGATGGCGGCGGTCCACCGGGCGAGCAACGCCTGCAGGTCCGTCGCCATGGTGCCGTCGACGAGATCGAACGTCATGTAGATGGCGTAGCGCTGCGGAGGGGTGGCGATGCCGGACGGGTGCGCCTCGTCGTAGAACGGGTGCGACGTCGTGAGGTCGATCTGGTCGCGGTCGGCGGCCGCGGCCTGCTCGGGCCACAGGCCCCACGCGGCTCCTCCGGCGGCGAGGGCGCCCAGCGCCATACCTCCGGCGGTGCCCTGGACCAGCCGCCGGCGGGAGACTCCGTCGCGGCTCATTGGGCGGTGGCCACCTTTTCACCGACCTTGGACAGCGGGTCCTGCAAGCCCTGCACCGTCTGACTGAGCGTCGACGCGTCCTTGGCGCGCAGCGCCGGTGTCCAGTAGACGAAGCCGCCCGCGATCTTGGCGTCCCGGTATTTGTTGAGCTTGCCCTCGACGGCCGTGAACTGCTTGGCGATCGTCGTCGTCAGCGTCGGGTCGATCTTCTCCAGGCCCGGCTTCAGGAAGGCGAAGGCCTGCTGCGCACCCTCGACGTTGGCGTTGAAGTCCACCAGGTCCAGGTGGCTGTACTTCTCCTCGGTGCCCTTGATCTTCTCGGTCTGCACCTCCTCCAGCAGCGCCGCGGCGCCGTTGGCCAGGTCTTCCGGCCGGTAGGTCAGTCCCTTGGTGAGCCCGACCAGCTTGCCGATGTTGGTCTTGAGTTCGGCGGCCAGTTTCTTGGTGTGCGGGGTGATCTTGCCGCCCTGCCAGAGGTCCTTCTCGATCGCGTGGAACCCGTGCCAGCCCGCCTTGGGATCGAGGTTCGACTGCCGCATGTCGATCAGGTAGTCGAGGTTGCCGGCATTGTCGGTCGGTGTGAACCGGGGCAGCACGAATCCGTCGACGTCGGACTCGATCTTCTCGTAGAACGGCCGGGCCAGCGCGTACTGCTTCGTGGCGGCAGCCAGGTCTCCCCGGTCGATGGCGGCCACGAGCTTGCCGACGGCCGTCTGCATCGACTGCACATTGGTCGTGACGTATGACGCGTAGCCCTTCACGCCGTGCTGGAGCAGTGCGCTTGCGGTGCCACCGGTGGAGGTGGGTGCCGAGCCGGTGACCGTGAAGTTCTGCAGTTCCTGCTGCGCGCCCGGGCAGTAGATCTGATAGGTGCCACCGCTCAGCGTCACGGTGAACTTGACCGGGGCCAGCCCCGGCGCGAGATTCTCCTTCTCGCCGAGGATCCGCTGGTCGCTCTGCAACTCCACCTCGGTGATGGCCGTGGAGTTCTTGTTGGTGATGTTGAAGGTGATCGGCCCGGCGGCAGCCGACTTCTTGTCCACCCGGCACCCGTCGCTGTCGCCGCCGGTCAGGGTGATGTTCACCTGCGTGACACCGTTGCCTGCCGGCTTCGTCGTGCTGCTGGCGGGAGAGCCGCCCTTCGGCGAACTGCCGGCCGACGCCGAACCGCAGGCGGTCAGAGCCACCGCCATACCGGCAGTGAGGGTGGTCGCCGCGATGCGGCGGGTTGTCTGACGGGACATGCGTGCTCCTTGGCGTGCGTGCGATCGGTGAAGGGGATGTGAGGTCAGGCGGCCGCACCGGCCGGCACCTTCGCGGGGTCGGCGGTTGACGGGGCCGGGCGGCGCGCGGCCGACCACACGGCGCCGAGCAGCCCGGCGGCGGCCACGAGGAGGCCGACCGGCACGGCGTGGCGCCAGAAGTTGCGCTCGGCCGCGCTGCTGGCGCGGCTGAGACTCGCGTGGCCGACCCGGTCGACGTATGACGAGCCGACCGACCAGCTGGAGGGAGTGGCTGCGCGGGCCGGTGCGACCGACATCGTCCGTGCGGAGCTCAGTCCGCCGCCCGTCAGCGTGACGACCTGCGTGCGCCGGCTGGTGGCGTCGAGCAGGCGACCGTCGTACGCCCACGCGGTGACTGTCGCGGTGCGGGACCAGTGTGCGTCGAACGGGCCAGGGTTGCGGACCGGGTCGAAGCCGACCGGCAGCTTGTTGCCCGTCATGGCGATCAGCTGGTCGAGAGTGACGGTGGCCGGCGCGGCGCCGGTGATGTCCGGGTGGCCGACGTAGCGCGTGGCGGCGAGTCCACCGTGGCTCTCGGGTCTCGGATCCGACAAGCGGACGCGAGTGGTCCGGCCGTCGAGGGTCACCGCCAAGGCCGGTGTCGAGCCGGAGGTGAGCCGGGCCTGGCCGACTCGCCGGCCGTCGGCTCCGACCAGCGGCGCACTGTCGGGTGTGGTCAAGGATGCGGCCGGCACGGAGAAGAACAGGACCGCCGCGCCGGCGACGCAGCCACCGGCCAGCAGTTGCTTGAGGCGGCGGCTCGCCACGGCGCCGGGACGGTGCCGCTGCGGCCAGAAGAGGATGAGCGTCATCGGCACCAGGTAGCAGATCCAGCCGAGCACTTCGACCAGGCGGGGGTCCGGCGGGATGCCGAGCACGCCGGTGAAGAGCGCTCCGCGGATGGACCCGTTCGGCGCGAGCCAGTGCAGGTCGAGAGTGCGCTGCTGTCCGGCGTTGAGCCAGTGCGCCTCGTGCGCCGTCCGCAGCGCGCTCAGCACCAGTCCGGCGGCGACCAGCACGAGGAACGCACTGGTGATCTTGAAGAATCGGCCGAGGTTCAGTCGCACGCCGCCCCGGAAGATGCCGAGCCCGACCAGGACGGACGTCAGGACTCCGAGCACCGCGCCGCCGGCCGCGGCCGCGGTGTTGTCCGCGGCGTGGAACGTCGCGAGCAGGAAGACGGCGGTCTCGAAGCCCTCCTTCAGCACAGCCAGGAAGGCCATGGCGGCCAGAGCCCGCGACGTGCCGTCGCCGAGCGCGTCCTGGGCGGCGGACTCCAGCTCGCGCTTCAGGTGACGGGCGTGTGTCGCCATCCAGATGATCATTCCGGTGACGAAGATGATCGCGACGGCGCCGATCACCGTCTCCATGCCCTCCTGTGCCTGCTGCGGCAACGCGGTCTCGACCAGCCGCAGCACGACCCCCACCGCGACGCTGATGACGACAGCGAAAGTCACGCCGATCCACATCGGAGTGAGCCGGCGGCCATGCGTGCGCAGGAAGGTGGCGATGATGCCGACGATCAGTGCGGCTTCCAAACCTTCGCGCAGGCCGATCACGAACGTCGCGAGCACGATGACCTCTCGTCGAATTAATTAGGCAAGGCTTATCTAACATGGACGAGCATAGCCGGTGCTCGGGGACCGGCAGACCGGGGCACCCGATAGCCTCCGATCATGCTGATCCGGGATGCCGAGCATGAGTGAGCCATTGGTCGCCGGGGTCGACAGCTCGACCCAGTCCTGCAAGATCGTCGTCTGCGAGGCGGCGACCGGCCGGGTCGTGCGGCAGGCGCGAGCCGCACATCCTGACGGAACACAGGTCAGCGCCGCGGCCTGGTGGGCGGCGTTCGACTCGGCGCGAGCCGGCGGCCTGCTCGACGGGGTACGGGCGATCGCGATCGGTGGGCAACAGCACGGCATGGTCACCCTGGACGCCGACGGCGAGCTGGTGCGCGATGCCATGCTGTGGAACGACACCAGCTCGGCACCGCAGGCGGCCCGGATGATCGACGAGTTCGGCGGCCCGGCCGCCTGGGTCGACGCCGTGGACCTGGTGCCGGTGGCGAGTTTCACCGGCACCAAATTGCGTTGGCTGGTCGACAACGAACCGGACAATGCCGCCCGCACCGCGACGGTCGTGCTGCCGCACGACTGGCTGACCGGTCGGATCCTCGCCGACGGCAACGGTTTCGAGGGCTGGACCACCGACCGCGGCGACGCGTCGGGTACGGCGTACTGGTCACCCGTGACCGGCACCTATCGACTCGACCTGTTGCGGCTGGCGTTCGGCCGGGAGCTCGGGCTCCCGCGAGTGCTCGGGCCGTCGGAGGCTGCGGGTCGGACGACCGACGGGATGCTGGTCGCGGCCGGGACGGGCGACAACGCCGCGGCGGCTCTGGGACTCGCGATCGAGCCCGGTGACGTGGTCGTCTCGCTCGGCACCAGCGGCGCGGTGTTCACCGTGCACGACCGACCGGTCGGGGACCTCAGCGGCGCAGTGGCCGGCTTCGCCGACGCGACCGGACGCCACCTGCCGTTGCTCGCGACGCTCAATGCGGCGCGGGTGCTCGTGGCCGCCGCTGGGACTCTGAACGTGGATCTTGCTGGTCTGGACGCCCTCGCGGCGCAGGCCCCGATCGGTGCGGACGGCCTGACCCTGTTGCCGTTCCTGGACGGCGAGCGGACACCCAATCTACCGACGGCACGCGGAACGCTGGCCGGCATCACCCGCTCCAACTCGACGCCGGCGCATCTGGCGAGGGCGTATGTCGAGGGCATGCTCTGCAACCTCAGGGGATGTCTTGATGCGTTGGCTGACAACGGAATTCACGCCCGGCGCGTGCTGCTGATCGGTGGCGCCGCCGCTGCTGCGACGGTGCGCTCGGCGGCCGCGGACATTTTCGGAGTGCCGGTGCTGGCGCCGGAGCCGGCGGAGTACGTCGCGCTGGGCGCCGCGCGTCAGGCGGCGTGGGCGCTGTCCGGTGCGGACGCGCCCCCGGACTGGGCGGTGCCGGTCGCCGCCACGGTCGAGCCCTCCGATCCGGACGCCGGTGAGAGCACGGCACGGCGTTATCGCGAGGTGCTGGCCGCCGCCCATCCGGGAGCCGCCATCGGCTGAGCCGGATGTCCCCGGGATGCCGAGAGCCGGCCGAATCGGTACCCCACCAAGGGGATTCGAAACGACCGGCTCGAAGGAGAAGGACGACGCGGGTCAGGAGTCTCCGCGCTCGTAGGCGAGTTGCTCGGCATACGGGCGCATCCGCGGGAGTTCGCGCGGCGTCGACGTCGACCCGTGCGTGCGGGTCATCCTGCCGCGGTGTACGTGGTCGAGCAGTTTCGACGTCGTACGACGCACGACCGGCGAGGTGTGTGGTGGCATCCCGAAAGTCCTTTCAATGGCTGGCTCCTCGGACAACAGGATTAACGGAGGATCTCTCCGGATAATTCCCGCGTGCGGAAACTTTCTTTTCGAAAGTTCTCACCGCGGTGGGTGGTGCCTCTCGATGTGCTGGGACGCACAGCGGGCAACCGGCGCGGCGGGCATAAATCGCTGGCCGCGGGAATTTCGATATGGAAGTATTGGAACCGGCCCTTCTCGGGCCGCTTCCGCGTTCCCGACACCACCGAAGGAGTGACACCCGCATGTCCTTGCGTCCCTACCAGCACGTTTTGAACATCACCGACGCCCGCCGGGTGCTGCTCCTCGGTTTCCTCTTGCGGATCCCGATCTTCTCCGCCGGGGTCGTGCTCACGCTGCACGTCGTGCAGTCACTCGGCCGCTCGTACTCCGAGGCGGGCCTCGTGGCAGCGGGTTCGACGATCGCCATCGCGGTGTCCGGGCCGTGGCGAGGCAAGCTGCTGGACCGCATGGGCTTGCGCCGTGTGGTGCTCCCGTCGCTCGTGGTGAGCGCCGCCTGCTGGGCGGTCGCGCCGTTCGTCGGCTACTGGCTGCTGCTCGTACTCGCGACTGTGGCAGGCCTTTTCGTCGTGCCGACCTTCTCGATCATCCGGCAGGGCGTCATCGCCGCGGTGCCCGACAAGGACCGGCGCACCGGGTTGTCGCTCGACGGTATGAGTGTCGAGCTGTCCTTCATGGTCGGTCCCGTCGTCGCGGTCTGGCTGGCGACCGTCTTCGACACCCGGTTCGTGCTCTTCGGCCTCGAGATGCTCGGAGTGCTCGTCGGTGTCGTGCTGTATGTCGTGAACCCGCCGCTGCGCGCTGCGGAGCCGGAAACCGACGCGGCCGGTCAGGTCGTGCCGCGGCGTGCCTGGTTCCGGGCCGGCTTCCTCGCCGTCTGCGCGGCCGCCGCTGCATCGACCATCGTGCTCGGCGGCAGCGACGTCGCGATCGTCGCTGCGATGCGCGACTTCGACGCCGTCGGCTCGATGGGCATCGTGCTGGTCCCCTGGGGAGCCGGCTCGTTGCTCGGCGGCCTGGTCTACGGGGCGCTCTCCCGACCGGTGCAGCCGTTCCTGCTGCTGCTCGGTCTGGCGGTCGTGACCGCGCCCATGGCGTTCGCGGGCGGCACCTGGTCGCTGGCCGGGCTCGCGCTGATCTCCGGACTGTTCTGTGCGCCGACGATCACGGCGACCGTCGATGCGGTCAGCCGCGTCGTCCCGTCGGTGGCTCGGGGCGAGGCGCTGGGCTGGCACGGCTCGTTCATGACGGCCGGCTCGGCGCTCGGAGCGCCGATCGCCGGTGCCGCCATTGACCTCTGGGGCTTCGGCGGTGGCTTCCTGCTGGTGTCCGCGCTCGGTGCCGCGGTGGCACTCGCGGGTTACGCCGGCCTGCATCTGCACCGGGTCCGCGTCGCGCAGCACGCGCTCGCGGCCTGAAACCCACTCCACGAACAGGTTTCGGCAACTCGTACGCTCGTTCTCGTGACCCGGATCGCAGTCTTCTTCCTCGGCGGCACGATCAGTATGACCGGAACCGACGGCGGCGGTGCCGTGGTCCGGCTCACCGGGGGTGACCTGCTGCACGCGGCGGCGGTCACCGAGCTGGGCATCCAGATCGACGCCGTCGACTTCCGGGCGATCGGCAGCTCACGCATCACGATGGCGGACGTGGCCGAACTCCTGGTCGCGGCCGGCGACGCCGTCGCCGCCGGTGCCGAGGGTGTCGTGGTGGTCCAGGGCACCGACACGATGGAGGAAACCGCGTTCCTGATGGACCTGTGGTGGGGCCATGACGGACCGATCGTGTTCACCGGTGCCATGCGCAACCCCGGGCTGCCGGGCCCGGACGGTCCGGCGAATCTCGTGGCAGCCCTGCGCGTCGCCGCCGATCGGAACTGCTCCGGGCTCGGCGCCCTCGTCGTGATGAACGACGAGGTGCACGCTGCCCGGTTCGTCGCCAAGCGGCACACCAGCAGCGTCGGCGCGTTCGGTTCGCCCAACGCCGGACCGCTCGGCCGGGTGGACGAAGGCAGCGTCCGCATCCTCACCCGGGTGGCCCGCCATACTCCCGTCCCGGCGCCGGTTCGGGGTGCCCGGGTGCCGCTGCTGGTGACGGTGCTGGACGACGACGGCCGGCTCTTCGACGCAGTCGAGGACGCCGACGGTGTCGTGGTGGCGGCGTTCGGCGTCGGTCACCTTCGGCCGGAGATTGCCGACCGCGCAGCGGCGCTCGCGGCGACGCGTCCCGTCGTGCTCGCCTCGCGCACCGGCGCCGGCCGCGTCCACGTCGCGACCTACGGCGGAGCCGGCAACGAGATCGACCTGACCGACCGCGGGCTGATCCCCGCCGGGCCGCTCGACCCCTACAAGGCGCGGCTGCTGCTGATGGCGCTGCTGGCGTCCGGCCTGTCCGGAACGGAGGCGGCGACCGCCTTCGGGCGGTATGTCGGTGCTCGCCCGTAAAGTGCGTCCGGTGAGCTCACTACCCCCATCCGGGACGTTGTCCGCGGCACAGGCGCGCCGGATCACCCTGGTGTCGCAAGGGTTTCGGGACACGCGTCACCAACAGTCCACCATGCGCACGCTCACGCGCGCGGTGGAGCGCACCGGCCTGCTCCAGATCGACTCCGTCAACGTGCTGCAGCGAGCGCACTTCATGCCGCTCTTCTCCCGGACCGGCGGCTACGACGTCGCGCTGCTCGACCGTGCCGCCGGCCGGGCCCCGCGGCGGCTGGTCGAATACTGGGCGCACTGCGCGGCATACATGCCGGTGGAGCTGTGGCCGGTGATGACCCACCGCATGCGTGACTACCGCGCCCGGGGGCATGCCTGGTTCGGCGTGCCGGCGGACCCGACGCTGCCGAAGGCACTGCTGCGCGAGATCGAGCAGGGTGGCCCGGCGACCGCGCGCGACCTGGACGACGGCCTGCCACGCACCCGGGACAACTGGGGCTGGAACTGGTCCAACACCAAGAAGGCGCTCGAGTTCCTGTTCTTCGCCGGCGAACTCAGTGTCGCGCGTCGCAACACCGCCTTCGAGCGGGTCTACGACCTGCCCGAGCGCGTGATCCCCCCTCACGTCCTCGCCCAGCCGGAGCCCACTCTGCTGGACGCCACCCGTGAGCTGCTCCGCCGCGCCGCCCGATCCTACGGAGTGGCAACCGAATTCGATCTGCGCGACTACTTCCGGCTGCAGACACCGGGCAACGTGCATCGCGAGCAGGTCGGCCCCGCGTTGCGATCGCTCGTGGAGGACGGCGAGCTGCTGCCGGTGACCGTCGAGGGCTGGCGGAAGCCGGCATACCTGCACCGCGACGTGACGGTGCCCCGTGCGGTGAGTGCGCGTGCGCTGCTCAGTCCGTTCGACCCGCTGGTGTGGTTCCGGGAGCGCACCGAAGCGCTCTTCGACTTCTTCTACCGCATCGAGATCTACGTGCCGGAGGCGAAACGGGTGCACGGTTACTACGTGTTGCCGTTCCTGCTCGGCGACCGCATCGTCGCCCGCGTCGACCTGAAGGCCGACCGCCCCGGCCGGGTGCTGCAGGTGCTCGGGGCCTATGCCGAGCCGAGCGCGCCGGAGCACACTGCAGCCGAGCTGGTCGAGTCGTTGCGGGAGCTGGCCGGCTGGCTCGATCTGGATGATCTGCAGGTCTTCGCCCGTGGCGACCTGGCGCCGGCCCTCGCCGCCGAGGAGGGCCGGCGCGCGGTGCTGCAGCCGTGAGGTGTCAGCCGACGCCGATCGCGAGCACGAGCAGACCCGGGGTCTGGTTCCCGGGCTGATCGGCACGTCCTGGCCGGAAAGCGCCTTCCACCGGAACGGAAACGCACACATTCGACCAGCGGCTCACACCCAGTGGTACTCCACCTCCGGGCGGCCGGCCCCGGCATACCGCGAACGTCGCGCGGCGAGGCCCGCCTCGCACAGATACTCCGCGTAGCGGCGGACCGTCACGCGGCTCACCGGTAGTCGTTCGGCCAGGTCCCGGGCGGACAGGGCACCGTCGTGCTCGCGCAGCACGGTGCTGACCCGCACGAGCATCTCCTCCGACAGGCCCTTGGGCAGCGGCACCGGGCCGGTCGGCCGCAGGACACCGAGCATCTCGTCCACCTCCGACTGACTGGCCACGGCCGATCCGCGAGCCGCCCGTTCGACATACGCGCGGTAGGCCTCGAGGCGGTCGCGCAGCGTCGCGAAGGTGAACGGCTTGAGGACGTACTGCACCACGCCCAGGGAGACGGCCGACCGCACGATGTCCAGCTCGCGGGCCGAGGTCACGGCGATGACGTCCGCCCGGTGCCGAGCCGAGCGCAGCGCTCGCAGGATCTCCAGCCCGTGCCGGTCGGGCAGGTTCATGTCGAGCAGCACCACGTCGACCGGCGTGTCCTGCAGCACCTGGATCGCGTCGTGGCAGCTGCCGACGGTCGCGACCACGCGGAAGCCGTCGACCCGACCGACATACGCGGTGTGCGCCTCGGCGGCGATCGGCTCGTCCTCCACGACGAGCACCTGCAGCTCAGGCATCGGAGCCTCCTTCCGGCGCGGGCAGTCGTATGACGAAACGCGTGGGCGGCCCGAGTACGTCGATCGTTCCGTGCAACCGGTCCACGGCCTGCGCGACCAGCGCCAGACCGACCCCGCGCCGGCCCGCCTGACCGGACTCCTTGGTCGAGTAACCGCGCCGGAACGCCTCCTCCGCGTCACCGCTCAGTCCGGGGCCGTTGTCGGTCACGCTCAACGTCGCCCAGCCGTCGGCGACCTCGGCGGCGAAGCGGACGACCCGCTCGCCCGGGAGCTCGGCGACGGCGTCGAAGGCGTTGTCCACCAGGTTTCCGACGATCGTCACGAGGTCCCCGGTGGGTGCCGCGTTCTCCGGCCAGCAGGTGTGCCGATCGATCTGCAGGGTGATGCCGCGCTCCCGCGCCTGCGCGGCCTTGCCGAGGAGCAGGGCGGTGAGGGCGGGTTCGCCGTCCACCGCATCCACGACACGGTCGGCGAGTCCCTGAGCCTGGTCGAGTTCTTCGGTCGCGAAGGTGAGCGCCCGGTCGGTGTGACCGAGCTCGATGAGCGAGACGATCGTGTGCAGCCGGTTGGACGCCTCGTGGGTCTGGGACCGGAGCGCCTCGGTCAGACTGCGCGCGGAGTCCAGCTCGCCTGTCAGCGCCACGAGTTCGGTCCTGTCGCGCATGGTGACGACATACCCGAGCGGCTTCTCGGCGGGCGCCACGACGGCCTTGCTGACGACCAGCGTGCGTCCGCCGGCGATCTGCAGCTCGTCGTGACGGGGCGCGTCGTCGGTGAGCGTCGCGACCATCGGCTCCGGCAGACCGAGCCGATCGGGTGCCCGCTCGGTGAAGTGCTCGGGCAGCCGGAGCAGCCGCACCGCTTCGTCGTTCGCGATCCGGATCCGGCCGGTCAGGTCGGTGAGCAGCAACCCGTCGGTCACCGCGTGCAGCACCGCGTCGTAGTAGTCGTACATCTGCTGCAGCTCCTGAGCTCGCAGCCCGTGGGTCTGCCGCCGCACCCGGCGGGTGACCAGCGCGGTGCCGAAACCCACCAGCAGTGCTGCCGCAAGCCCCGCGCCCAGCACACCCGGCAGCTGCTCGCTCACCCGGTGGCTGACCGCCTCCTTGCGGATCCCGACCGAGACCAGACCGATGACCGTGCCGTGGTCGGTGACCGGCACGACGCAGCGGCGGGACGGGCCGAGCGTGCCGGTGTAGTCCTCGACCACCTCACCGCCGGCGACGGCGGGTGCGATGTGCCCGACGAAACGGTGCCCGATCTGGGCGGGATTCGGGTGGCTGTAGCGGATGCCGGCCGGACTCATGATCACCACGAAGTCGGTGCCGGTCCGCTTCCGGATGCGCTCGGCGAGTGGTTGCAGGGTCGCCGACGGGTCGGCGCTGTGCAACGCCGCGACGACCTCGGGGGTGGCGGCGACCGAGCGGGCCACCGCCAGCACCTGCGCGGTCGCGCGGTTGGTGCTGTAGCGGCTGGCCTGCAGGAACGCGCCGCCGACGCCGGCAGCGATCACCAGCAGCGCGACGACGACCTGGAGCGCGAAAGTCTGGGTGGCGACCGACCAGCGGCGCGGTGATCGCAGCACGCCGCCTCGCCACGTCCTGGCTCCCGTCATCAGCTGCCTCCGGTGAACTCAATGAACACAAGCGTGACCGCCGTCACGTCAGCGGCCATTGTCGTGGACGTTCCCCTCACCCGGACCGGGGACATGAGTCATGGGAGACCCGCAATGAGCATCACTGTGCAGAAGACCGCGGCGGACGGGACGCCACCGCATCGCAAAGACCGAACGCACTACTTGTATGTCGCCGTCGTCGCCGCCATGGTGGCGGGCATCGCCGTCGGCCTCATCTGGCCGGACTTCGGCGTGCAGCTGAAATGGCTCGGCACCGGCTTCGTCAACCTCATCAAGATGATGATCTCACCGATCATCTTCTGCACGATCGTGCTCGGGATCGGCTCGGTCCGCAAAGCGGCACAGGTCGGCCGGATCGGTGGTCTGGCGCTCGGCTACTTCCTGGCCATGTCGACGGTGGCGCTCGCGATCGGGCTGGTGGTCGGCAACGTCATACATCCCGGCGCGGGCCTGCACCTCACCAGGGAACTCGCCGCCACCGGGCACAGCCAGGTCAGCTCCGAGGCGACCGGCACCGTCGACTTCGTCCTCGGGCTGGTGCCGGACACCCTGGTCTCGTCGCTGACCTCGGGGTCGGTGCTGCAGACGCTGCTCGTCGCGTTGCTCGTCGGGTTCGCGTTGCAGAAGCTCGGCCCGGCCGGTGAGCCGATCCTGGCCGGCATCAAGCACTGTGAGCGGCTGGTCTTCAAGCTGATGCAGATGATCATGTATGTCGCGCCGGTCGGCGCCTTCGGCGCGATGGCGGCGGTGGTCGGCGCCACCGGATGGAAAGCACTGCAGGGTCTGGCGGTCGTGATGATCGCGTTCTACATCACCTGCGCGATCTTCGTCTTCGGCGTGCTGGGCGCCATTCTCTGGGTGTGCGCGCGGGTCAACGTCTTCTCGCTGCTGCGCTACCTGGGCCGCGAGTTCCTGCTGATCCTGTCGACGTCGTCGTCCGAGTCGGCGCTGCCTCGGCTGATCGCCAAGATGGAGCACCTCGGCGTCTCCCGGCCGGTCGTCGGCATCACCGTGCCGACCGGATACTCGTTCAACCTGGACGGCACCGCGATCTACCTGACGATGGGGTCGCTGTTCATCGCCGACGCGCTCGACAAACCGTTCAGCCTGGGGCAGCAGATCTCACTGCTGATCTTCATGGTGATCGCCTCCAAGGGTGCCGCGGGCGTCACCGGCGCGGGTCTCGCCACGCTGGCCGGCGGACTGCAGTCGCACCGTCCCGACCTGGTCGAGGGTGTCGGGCTCATCGTCGGCATCGACCGGATGATGAGCGAGGCGCGCGCGCTGACCAACTTCGCCGGCAACTCGATCGCTACTGTGCTCGTCGGGCACTGGACCGGCAACCTGGACCGAGTGCAACTGGACGCGGTGCTGAGCGGCACGGCGCCGTTCGACGAGAGCATGCTGGACCAGCCGGCCGCCGCCGTCGAGCCACCAGCGCAGCGCGACGAACTCGTCCCGGCTGGCTGAACGAGCCGGCCCGCCCCGGCATGGCGCACCGTGCCGGGGCGGGCTCAGCAGCCGTCGGGATCCGGTGCGGGCAGCACGTCGCCGTGGAGTGCGCCCTCGGCGTGCAACCACAGCGACACGATGTTGTCGCCGAACGCCGAGGAGTATGACGTCGACTCGACGCAGCCGCCTTGGTTGAGGCCGCCGATCATGCCGACGACCTTGGGCCGTTCGCCGTCGGTGACCAGCCACGGGCTGCCACTGCTGCCGCCCACGTAGCCGTGGCAGTCGAAACTGGGGTGCCCCTTCGTCCAGTAGACGGTAGTGGTGCAGTCGATCGGCTCGTCGGCGTCGTTGTTGTAGGCGATGTCGGTGACCCGCTGCCCGGATGCGGGTGCGAGTCCGATGTCCGCCGCGCCGGTGACCGATTGCACCGTTCGCGGCTCGCCGTCGATGGTTCGGGGTGCGACCTTCAGCATCGCCATGTCCTGCTGCGGGTCCTGGTCCCGCAGCCAATCGGGCAGAGCGTAGGCGGCGGTGACCGTCCAGCGGCCTTCCGGGGTAGCGCCGCTGTGCCAGTCGGGCACGAACGTCCACCCCACGCCGGAGCCCGACACGCAATGCGCGGCGGTGAGCACCAGATCGCCGGTGTGCGAGTTGATGACGGTAGCCGTGCAACCCTGCTGGCTGGCACGTGGGGCGAAGATCACCCCGATGAACGGTCTGCCCGGGCTGGGCGCTGCCGATGGTGTGTGGTGTCCGGGCTGCGCCATCGCCGACCCGCCGGCAACCGCAGCAGCCACCGCGGACAGGGCGACGACGCCGCGCAGGAAGCGGCGGAACGAGTTGCGCATCGGCGGACGGCTCTCCTTCAGCGGTCGCAGTCGGTTGGTCGGGCAGTCGGTCGATATGCTAGGGGAGAGACCTGACGCGCGGGGCCTTTTCGCGCCGCTGTCGGGAGGGTCTCGGACGGCCCGATTTCGTCTCGCCCCCGGACGGGCGGTACCATAGTGGCACCGACTGCTCCGGTGTGAGCCGAAGCAGTGTGCAAGAGAAGCGGAAGCTTCCACCTCGCGCGGCAGACATGTCGCCAGGTCCGGTCCAGTGACGAGCACGTCGCCGTTCACGTCGTATGACGGGCAGTGACCAGCGCGCCGGCTGTGCTGCGGCTGAGGCTTCTCGAGCACCCGATGGGTGACGAGGAGCCTTTCTTCGTTTCCCGAGAGCAAATGACCACGAACGAAGGAGCTTCACATCAGCGCTGAGCCTCGTATCAACGACCGCATCCGGGTCCCGGAAGTGCGGTTGGTTGGGCCGAACGGAGAGCAGGTCGGCATCGTGCGCGTCGAGGACGCGCTGCGACTGGCCGCCGAAGCAGACCTGGACCTGGTCGAGGTCGCACCCATGGCCAAGCCGCCCGTGGCAAAGCTCATGGACTACGGCAAGTTCAAGTACGAAGCCGCCATGAAAGCCCGCGAGTCGCGCAAGAACCAGGTCAACACCGTCATCAAGGAGATCAAGCTCCGCCCGAAGATCGACCCGCACGACTACGGCACCAAGAAGGGCCACGTCGAGCGGTTCCTGTCGGCGGGCGACAAGGTCAAGGTGACCATCATGTTCCGCGGACGTGAACAGTCCCGGCCGGAGCTCGGTTTCCGGCTGCTGCAGCGTCTCGCCGACGACGTCCAGGAGCTGGGCTTCGTGGAGAGCGCGCCCAAGCAGGACGGCCGCAACATGATCATGGTGCTGGGACCGACCAAGAAGAAGGCGGAGGCACGGGCCGAAGGCCGTCGCCGCCGCGAGCAGGCGCAAGCGGAGCAGACCGCGAACGCCGAAGCCTGAACTTGATTCAGCCAGGCTTCCCTGAGCCACCTCGCGCCACCAGCGCGTGAGTTCGCAAGCCGGCCCTGCCTCACGGCGGGCGGGTACGTCACGTAACGAAGGAGATCGGCTATGCCGAAGATGAAGACCCACAGCGGCGCCAAGAAGCGCTTCAAGATCAGCGGGTCGGGCAAGGTCATTCGGCAGCGTGCACGCCACGTGCACAAGTTCCAGGAGCGTTCCAGCCGCTCCGCGCGGCGCCTGGTGCCCGACATCGAGGCGTCGGCACCCGACAGCAAGAAGATCAAGAAGCTGCTGGGCAAGTAACACCCACTTCACCGAGTCCGATGGCCGCTCTGCGGCCTGAGTGACGAACCACTAGCAACTAGAAGGAGATTCACGTGGCACGCGTGAAGCGGGCGGTCAACGCCCAGAAGAAGCGCCGCACCGTTCTGGAGCAGGCGAGCGGCTACCGGGGTCAGCGTTCGCGGCTCTACCGCAAGGCCAAGGAGCAGGTCACCCACAGTCTTGGCTACAGCTACCGTGACCGCCGCGCCCGGAAGGGCGACTTCCGTCGCCTCTGGATCCAGCGGATCAACGCCGGTGCCCGCGCCAACGGCATGACGTACAACCGGTTCATCCAGGGCCTGAAGGCCGCCGAGGTCGAGGTCGACCGTCGCATGCTCGCCGAGCTGGCCGTCAACGACGCCGCGGCGTTCGCCGCGCTGGTCGAGATCGCCCGCGCGAACGTGCCCGCGACCAGCGATGCGCAGGCCGACTCGGTCGCCTGACACCGCACCACTCATTTCTCGAACGCCGGCCACGGCAGCCTTGTCCGTCCTCACCAATCCCCGCGCGGAGCGGGTGAAGGCGGTCCGGGCGCTGGGCCGGCGTTCGGCGCGTCAGCGGACCGGCCGCTTCGTGGTCGACGGGCCGCAAGGCGTCCGGGAGGTGCTGCGGTTCGCACCGCACAGCGTTGTCGACCTGTATGTCGAGAGTTCCTCCCTGGATCGGCATCGCGAACTGCTGCAACTCGTCGAGCAGCCAGATCCACCTGTGCATCAGTGTGATTCGGCCGTCATGAGTGCGCTCGTCGACACCCAGCACCCGCAGGGCATCGTCGCGGTGTGCCGACCGGTCGATGTCCCGGTGGACCGTGCGCTCGCGGCCGACGACGGGTTCGTCGTCGTGCTGGCGCACGTGCGTGACCCTGGCAACGCCGGCACCGTCATACGCAGCGCCGACGCCGCGGGTGCCCGCGCCGTGATCCTGTCCGATGCGAGCGTCGACCTCTACAACCCCAAGGTGGTGCGTTCGACCGCGGGATCGTTGTGGCACCTGCCGATCGCGGTCGGCGGCGCTGTCACCGACCTGATCACCGCCTGCCGTGCCCGCGGACGCCGGGTGCTCGCCGCGGACGGCGCCGGCCGCACCCTGTTGCCGGACGCCGACCTCTCCGGACCGCACGCCTGGCTGATGGGCAACGAGGCATGGGGCCTCGAACAGTCCACTCGCGAGCTCGCCGACGAGGTCGTCCGGGTGCCGATCCACGGGCACGCCGAGTCGCTCAACCTCGCGATCGCCGCGACCGTCTGCATGTACGCCAGCGCCGAGCGCCGGTGAGCGGCTGAGGTCCCGCGCCCACCGACCACCTAGACTTACCGACCGTGTCAGGTCCGAACACGTCATACGATCCCGTCGAGGTGGCCGCTCTCGACCCCGCCGCCATCGAGCACGCCGTCCAGCAGGCGCTGGAGGCGTTCGCCGCGGCCGGCACCCTCGACGAGCTGAAGCTCGCGCGGACCGCGCACCAGGGCGACAAGAGCCCGCTCGCGCTGGCCAACCGCGAGATCGGCGCGCTACCGCCGTCGGCGAAGGCGGAGGCGGGCAAGCGGGTCGGCCAGGCACGCGGGCGGGTCGGCGCAGCGCTCAAGGAGCGGCAGGCGCAGCTGGAGACCGAGCGCGATGAGCGCATCCTCGTCGAGGAAGCCGTCGACGTGACGATGGTGCCCGGCCGCCGGCCGCTCGGGCGTCGGCACCCGGTCGACCTGATGGGGGAGCGGATCGCGGACCTGCTGGTGGGCATGGGCTGGGAGATTGCCGAAGGACCCGAGGTCGAGGCGGAGTGGTTCAACTTCGACGCCCTCAACTTCGACGTCGATCACCCGGCACGGCAGATGCAGGACACCTTCTACATTGCGCCCGAGGACAGCGGTCTGGTGCTGCGGACGCACACCTCTCCCGTGCAGGCGCGCTCACTGCTCGAACGTGGTGTGCCGCTGTACGTCGGGTGCATCGGCCGCGTCTACCGCACCGACGACCTCGACGCGACGCACATGCCGGCCTTCCACCAGATCGAGGGCATCGCGGTCGACAAGGGCATCACCATGGCGCACCTCAAGGGCACCCTCGACCGGATGGCGAGCGAGCTGTTCGGCGACGGCATCACCACCCGGCTGCGTCCGTCGTTCTTCCCCTTCACCGAGCCGTCGGCCGAGATGGATTTGCGCTGCTTCGTATGCCGGGGCACCGACCCCGACTGCCGCTCGTGCAGCGGCACCGGCTGGATCGAGTGGGGTGGCTGCGGCATGGTCAACCGAAACGTGTTGCGCGCCTGCGGTATCGATCCGGACGTCTACACCGGATTCGCCTTCGGCATGGGCATCGACCGGGCGCTGCAGTTCCGCACCGGTCAGTCGGACATGCGGGAGCTGATCGAGGGCGACGTACGTTTCGACGCGCAGTTCGGGATGGAGATCTGATGCGCATTCCGTTGGATTGGCTGGGCGACTATGTCGAGCTGCCGTCCGATGCGACCGGTGCCGAGGTGGCAGCGGCGCTGGTGCGAGTGGGCCTGGAAGAAGAAGGTCTGCACGGCGGTGAGGTCACCGGGTCGCTGGTGGTCGGCAAGGTGCTCACCATGCAGCCGGAGCCGCAGAAGAACGGCAAGACGATCAACTGGTGCACGGTCGACGTCGGTGCCGCGAACGGCACCGGAGAGCCGCAGGGCATCGTCTGCGGCGCGCACAACTTCGCGGTCGGTGACCTCGTCGTCGTGGTGCTGCCGGGTGCGGAACTGCCTGGCGGCTTTGCGATCTCGGCGCGCAAGACCTACGGCCACGTCTCGGCCGGCATGATCTGTGCCGCGGACGAGCTGGGTCTGCCCGACGACGGTTCGGGCGGCATCATCCGGCTCGCCGAGCGGGTGCCGGGCGCAGACCTGAAGCCGGGACAGGACGCCATACCGCTGCTCGGCCTGGACCGCGAGACGGTCGAGATCAACGTCACCCCGGACCGCGGCTACTGCTTCGCGATCCGGGGAGTGGCGCGCGAATACGCGCTGTCCCGGGACCTGCCGTTCACTGACCCGGCCGCCCAGCTCGCCAAGGCCGCGCCTGCGGGCAACGCCGGCGGCCACCCGGTGCGGATCGCGGACGACGCACCACTGCGCGGCACCGTCGGCTGCGACCGTTTCGTCGCGCGCATCGTGCGCGGGGTCGATGTCGCGGCGCCGACCCCGACCTGGATGGCCACCCGGCTGACCGAGGCCGGCATGCGGCCGATCTCCTTGCCGGTTGACATCACCAACTACGTGATGCTCGGTCTCGGCCAGCCGTTGCACGCCTACGACCTGGCGACGATCGACGGACCGATCGTCGTCCGGCGCGCGCGTGCCGGTGAGAAGCTGAAAACGCTTGACGGCGCTGAGCGTTCGCTCTTCCCGGAGGACCTGCTCATCACTGAGGGCGGCGAGCGCGGTCTGGGCATCGCCGGAGTCATGGGCGGGTTGGACTCCGAGGTGAGTGACGCCACCACCGACCTGCTCATCGAAGGTGCGCACTTCGACCCGATCACCGTCGCCCGCTCCGCCCGGCGGCACAAGCTGCCCTCGGAAGCGTCGCGACGTTTCGAGCGCGGCGTCGACCCCCAGCTCGCGCCGGCAGCCGTCGAGTTGGCCGTGCAACTGCTCGTCGAGCTCGGGGGCGGCACCGCTGACAGCGGAGTGACCGACGTCGACAACACCACCGGGCCGGCGCCGATCCGCTTCGACCCGGCTCTCGCCTCCGCCCTCGTCGGCATGTCGTATGACGACGAGCAGGTCCGCCGCGTGCTGCAGGACGTCGGGTGCGAGGTCGACTCGAGCTCGGCCATCTGGCAGGTGACCGCACCATCCTGGCGACCTGACCTGCAGACCGGTCCCGACCTCGTGGAGGAGGTGGCACGGGTGGTCGGCTATGACCGGATCCCGTCCGTGCTCCCGACACCGCCCGGCGGCCGCGGGCTCACCCACGGCCAGCAGGTGCGCCGATTGGTCACCAACGTGCTGGCCGCGCAGGGCTTTTCGGAGGTGTGGTCAGCACCGTTCGTCAGCGACGAGCGGCACGAGGCACTGGGCTACCCGGCTGACGCCGCGCGGGCACGCACCGTGCGGATCGCCAATCCGCTCTCCGAGGAACAGCCGCTCATGCGGATCTCGATCCTCTCGACGATGGTGGACGCCCTCAAGCGCAACATCGCCCGCGGCATCAAGGACGTCGCGCTCTTCGAGCAGGGACTCGTGGTCGCCCTGGAGGACGGGCAACAGCCCGCGCCGACCTCTCCGGTCGGTGTGTTCCCCGGGCCCGACCTGCTGGCCCGGATCCGCGCCGCAGTGCCGCCGCAGCCACGCCACCTCGGCCTGCTCATGGCGGGTGAGGCTGTCCGGAGCGGCTGGTGGGGTGCCGGCCGGGCCGCCGACTGGAGCGACGTCATCGCGGCGGTGCGCAACATCGCGGAGGCGCTCGCCGTGCCGGTGCAGGTCAGCGCGGCTGTTGATGCGCCATACCATCCGGGCCGCTGCGCGCAGTTCACTCTGGCCGACGGAACACTGATCGGCCACGCGGGCGAACTGCACCCCAAGGTGCTCCAGCGACTCGGTCTGCCCGCTCGCACGGTCGGTGCCGAGATCGACCTGGACGTCCTCGTCGCCGCGAGCGACCGCGCCGTGACATCCGTGCCGATCAGCACCATGCCGCTCGCACACAGCGATGTCGCGCTCGTCGTCGATCGCGAGATGACCGCTGGCGCAGTCGAATCCGCGCTCCGCGAAGGTGCCGGCCCGTTGCTGGAATCGGTGGTGCTGTTCGACGCCTACCAGGGCGACCAGACCGGAGAGGGCAAGAAGTCGCTCGCCTACCGGATGGGCTTCCGTGCGCCGGACCGTACCCTCACGACCGAGGAGGTCAACGCCGCCCGCGACGCGGCCGTCGCATCGGCGGCCGCGGCCACCGGCGCGGTCCAGCGCGTCTGAATCACACCCCACCCATCCGCGAGAGGCTCAGAAACGACTCGACAGGCTCACTAACAGCGGGCCGGGACATGCGGATTTCTGAGCCTCTCGGCAGTTTGTGAGCCTCTCGGGATGGGCCGCGCGGAGCCGGTGTGGGGCATCGCACCCGAGACGGCATGACTATGCGAGATCATGTATAGTCATGCAGGTGTTGTCAGTTGCGGTCGCCGGAGCCAGTGGCTATGCCGGCGGTGAGATCCTTCGTCTGCTGATCGGCCACCCCGAGGTGTCGATCGGCGCCGTTACTGCGGCCTCGTCGGCCGGTGACCGGCTGGGTCAGCACCAGCCGCAGCTGGCGCCGCTCGCGGACCGGGTCCTCGAACCCACCACCGCCGAGACGCTGTCGGGCCACGACGTCGTCTTCCTCGCCCTGCCGCACGGCGCCTCTGCCGCGATCGCCGGTCAACTGGGTGACGACGTCACGATCATCGACTGCGGTGCGGACTTCCGGTTGGCCGATCCGCAGGCCTGGCAACACTTCTACGGCAGTGACCACGCGGGCACCTGGGCCTACGGCCTCCCCGAGCTGATCGTCGAGGGCGGACAGAAGCAGCGCGCGCAGCTCGTCGGCCAGTCACGCATGGCGGTGCCGGGCTGTTATCCCACCGCCTGCTCGCTGGCCCTCGCACCGGCATTCGCGGCGAGCGTCGCCACGTCCGATGTGGTCATCGTTGCCGCCAGCGGGACGTCGGGTGCCGGCAAGTCGCTGAAGCCGCATCTGCTGGGCGCGGAGGTCATGGGTGCGATGAGCCCCTACGGAGTGGGTGGCGCCCACCGCCATACTCCCGAGATCGAGCAGAACCTCAGCCGCGCCGCAGGCAGCGATGTGCGGGTGTCCTTCACGCCGACGCTCGCGCCGATGCCTCGCGGCATCCTGGCCACCTGCTCGGCCGCCCTCGCGCCGGGTGTCACCGCCTCGTCCGTGCGCGCCGCCTACCAGGAGGCGTATGACGCGGAGACGTTCGTGCACCTGCTGCCCGAGGGCGTCTGGCCCTCGACCGGTGCAGTGGTCGGCTCCAACAACGTCCAGTTGCAGGTGACTGTCGACGAGCGCGTCGGGCGGCTCATCGCAGTCGCCGCCGAGGACAACCTCACCAAGGGCACTGCCGGCGGAGCGGTCCAATCGCTGAACCTGGCACGGGGATTCGACGAAGCCCTCGGCCTCCCCACCGCAGGCGTTGCGCCGTGACGCGGTTCTCAGCAAGCGAAGGAATCAACCCATGAGTGTCACTGCGGCCAAGGGCTTCCGGGCGGCGGGCGTCACCGCCGGACTGAAGGCCAGCGGCAAACCGGACGTGGCCGTGGTCGTCAACGACGGTCCCGAACACGTCGGCGCAGCCGTCTTCACGAGCAACCGGGTCGAAGCCGCGCCCGTGACATGGTCGCGTCAGGTGGTGAGCGATGGCCGGGTCGACGCGGTGATCCTCAACTCCGGTGGCGCCAACGCGATCACCGGAGCACAAGGCTTCGCGGACACCCACGCGACTGCCGAGCACCTCGCCGAGCAGCTGGGCATCTCCGCGGGTGACGTCGTGGTGTGCTCCACCGGCCTGATCGGTGAGTTGCTGCCGATGGACACGCTGCTCGCGGGCGCCGACGCGGCCGTGAAAACGCTGTCGCCGGAAGGCGGCCCGTCTGCGGCCGAGGCGATCATGACGACCGACACGGTGCCGAAACAGGCACTGGCGGCCGGCGACGGCTGGTCAGTCGGCGGGATGGCGAAGGGCGCCGGGATGCTGGCACCCGCGCTCGCGACGATGCTCGTCGTGATCACGACGGACGCGCTCGTCGACGCGGCGGAGGCAGGCGCGGCATTGCGCGCGGCCACCGCGCAGACGTTCGACCGGATCGACTCCGACGGCTGCCAGTCCACCAACGACACGGTGCTGCTCATGGCATCGGGCGCGTCCGGTATCCGTCCGGACCCGGGGCAGTTCGGTGCCGCCCTGACCGGTGTGTGTGCGGACCTGGCCCGACAGCTCATCGGTGATGCCGAGGGGGCGGCTCATGACATCGAGATCGAGGTCACGCACGCGGCGACGCTGCAGGACGCGCTCGAGGTCGGCCGGTCCATCGCCCGCAACAATCTCTTCAAGTGTGCGATCTTCGGGCAGGACCCCAACTGGGGCCGCATCCTCGCCGCAGTCGGCACGACGCAGGCAGCGTTCGAGCCGAGCCGGCTCGCCGTGTCCATCAACGGGATTCAGGTATGCCGCGACGGCGGCGTCGGTGACGATCGCAACCTGGTCGACTTGACCGCGCGTGCGGTGCACATCGTTGTCGACCTGGACTCGGGCGACGAGACCGCGACGATCTGGACCAACGACCTGACCCACGACTACGTCCACGAGAACTCGGCCTACTCCACATGAAGCGAATCCCGACCGACCTCGCCACTGCGGCCGTCAAAGCCACCACCCTCGTCCAGGCGCTGCCCTGGCTGGAACGCTTCCGCGGCGCGCTCGTGGTCGTCAAGTACGGCGGCAACGCCATGGTCGACAACGAGCTCAAGGCCGCATTCGCCCAGGACGTCGCCTTCCTGCGCTATGCCGGTCTGCGACCGGTCGTCGTCCACGGGGGTGGACCGCAGATCCAGGCCATGCTCGACCGGCTCGGCATCGAGTCGGAGTTCAAGGGCGGCCTCCGGGTCACCTCGACCGAGGCGATGGACGTCGTCCGCATGGTGCTGACCGGCCAGGTGTCCCGCGAACTCGTCGGGCTGATCAACCAGCACGGCCCGCTCGCGGTCGGTATGTCGGGCGAGGACGGCGCCCTGTTCGGAGCGCGGCGCCGGGGCGCCGTCGTCGACGGTGAGACGGTCGACATCGGCCACGTCGGTGACGTCGTCACCGTCAATCCCGACGCCGTGCAGGACATTCTGGCTGCCGGACGGATCCCCGTCGTGTCGTCGGTGGCGCCCGATCTGGACGTGGACGGCGAAGTCCTGAACGTCAACGCCGACACAGCCGCAGCGGCCCTCGCGGTCGCGCTCGGCGCACACAAGCTCGTCGTGCTGACCGACGTCGAGGGCGTCTACGCGGACTGGCCGGACAAGGACAGTCTGCTCAGCTCCCTTCCGGTCAGCCAGGCCGAGGAGTTGATGCAGCGCGTCGACGCCGGCATGGTCCCGAAGCTGGAGGCGTGCGTCCGCGCGATTCGCGGCGGCGTGCCGCAGACGCACGTCGTGGACGGCCGGTCGGCGCACTCGATCTTGCTGGAGATCTTCACAGACGAGGGCATCGGCACGATGGTCCTCCCCGACGAACCCACGGAGCCGCAATGAGCCTGAACGATCAGTGGCTGCAACGTTATTCGGACACCATTCTCGGCGTCTTCGGCACACCACCGCTGGTGCTGTCGCACGGCGACGGCTGCTACGTCTGGGACGTCGACGGCCACCGCTACCTCGACCTCGTGGGCGGCATCGCCGTCAGCGCGCTCGGTCACGGCCACCCGGCTCTGGTGGCCGCCGTCTCCAAGCAGGCGTCCGAGGCGGTGCACATCTCCAACCTCTTCACCTCACCCGGACAGGTCCTGCTCGCCGAGCGGCTGCTGCAGATCAGTGACGCTCCTGAGGGCTCGAGGGTCTTCTTCGCCAACTCCGGCACGGAGGCCGTCGAGGCGGCCATCAAGCTGGCCCGCCGCACCGGCCGGACTGGCATCGTCGCCGCCGAACACGCTTTTCACGGCCGGACGACGGGCGCGCTGGCGCTGACGCACAAGGCGGCCTACCGCGAGCCGTTCGAGCCGTTGCTCCCCGGAGTGGTCCACGTGCCGTATGACGACGTCGACGCGCTCCGGTCGGCGGTCGACGAGACGACGAGCGCCGTCGTCCTCGAGCCGGTGCAGGGCGAGGCAGGTGTCATCGCACCGGCGGCGGATTTCCTCCGGCAGGCCCGTGAAATCACCTCTGCTGCAGGTGCTTTGCTGATCATCGACGAGATTCAGACCGGGATCGGCCGGACCGGCAAATGGTTCGCGTTCCAGCACGCGGGGATCGTGCCCGATGCGATCACCATCGCCAAGGGCCTGGGCGGCGGGGTGCCGATCGGGGCGATGATCACCTTCGGGCCGGACGTGTCGGCGTTGTTGACGGCCGGCCAGCACGGCACCACCTTCGGCGGCAACCCGCTGGCGGCCGCTGCCGGGCTGGCAGTGCTGGGCAGCATCGAGGACGAGCGGCTGCTCGAGCACGCGACGCAGATGGGGGAGCACCTCGAGGCTGCCGTCGCCGCCGCCGGCATACCGCACGTCACCGGCGTCCGCGGGCAGGGCCTGCTCCGCGCGATCACCTTCGACCAGCCGATCAGTGCGGCCGTTGCGACGGTGGCCCGCGACGCCGGCTACATCATCAACCCCGTTGCGCCGGCCGCGATTCGGCTCGCACCCCCGCTCGTCGTGCAGTCAGAGCAGCTGGACGACTTCGTGGCCGCGCTGCCCAGCATCGTCGAGGAGGCAACACAGTGAGCGTGCGGCATTTTCTGCGTGACGACGACCTGACCCCGGCCGAGCAGGCGGCGGTGCTGGAGCGCGCCGCGCGTCTCAAGGCCGACCGGTTCGCGCTGCGTCCGCTCGCGGGCCCGCGCGCCGTTGCGCTCATCTTCGACAAGCCGACGCTGCGCACCCAGCTGTCCTTCACCGTGGGCGTCGCCGAGCTCGGTGGCCATCCGATGGTCATCGACGGCAACCTCGCCCAGATCGGCAGCCGGGAGTCGATCGCCGACGTGACGCGGGTGATCGAGCGCCAGGTCGCCGCGATCGTATGGCGCACCTACGGGCAGTCCAGCATCGAGGAGATGGCCGCGAATTCGACTGTCCCCGTAGTGAATGCGCTCACCGACGACTTCCACCCGTGTCAGATCCTGGCCGACCTGCTGACGATCACCGAGCACAAGGGCACGCTCCCCGCCCTGACCATGACGTATGTCGGCGACGGCGCCAACAATATGGCCCACTCCTATCTGCTCGGCGGTGCCACGGCAGGGATGCACGTGCGCATCGGAGCACCCGGGACGCACCAGCCCCGGGCCGACATCCTGCAGCGGGCGGGCGAGATCGCCGCGACGACCGGGGGCTCCGTGCAGGTCACCGACGACCCGATCGCGGCCGTGCTGGGCGCTGACGTGGTGATCACCGACACCTGGGTCTCGATGGGCCAGGAGGCGGAGGCCGGCGACCGCAAGGGCGTCGAGAGTCCGTTCGGCAAGTTCGCCGTCGACACCGGCCTGCTGGGTCATGCAGCGCAGGACGCCATCGTGATGCACTGCCTGCCCGCCTACCGAGGTTTCGAGATCAGTGCGGAGGTGATCGACGGCCCGCAATCGGTGGTCTGGGACGAGGCCGAGAACCGCCTGCACGCTCAGAAGGCCGTGCTGTCGTTCTTGCTCGAATCATGAGCTTTTACGCGCCGATGGCGAGAGCGCGATGACCAACGACAGCTCGCTGGCCAGCAGCCGGGCTGCACGCCAGCAGCGCATCGTCGACATCCTGACCCGCGAGTCGATCGGTTCGCAGGCGTCGCTGGCGCAACGCCTGAAGGCCGACGGCATCCAGGTCACTCAGGCGACGCTGTCGCGGGACCTGCTGGACCTCGGCGCCGTCAAGGTTCGCCTCGGCCGGCAGCAGGTCTATGCCGTGCCCGGTGAAGGCGGTGACCGCGCGCTGGTCACCGGTGCCGACGCGTCGGAGGCGGACAACCGGTTGCGGCGCATCTGTGCCGATCTGTTGGTGACAGCAACGATTTCGGGCAATCTGGTTGTCCTGCGAACTCCGCCGGGAGCCGCCAATTTCCTGGCGTCCGCGATCGACCATGCGCACCTGCCTGATGTGCTCGGCACGATCGCCGGGGACGACACCATCCTGATCATCGCCGCCGACGGCACGGCGGCCGAGGTGAGCGACCGCCTGCTGGACCTGGCGGCCGACGGCTGAACCCTCTGTCGGTCGAGTAGGGCGAGGCGCTGGCCGAGCCCGTATCGACACCCTCCGACCCTCTATCAACGACAACCGAGAGTGAGCATGCAGTGACCGACGCCGAAGAACGATTGAGCTTGTGGGGTGGGCGCTTCGCCGGCGGACCGGCCGATGCCTTGGCAGCGCTCTCGAAGTCGACCCATTTCGACTGGCGTCTGGCGCCGTACGACATCGCCGGCTCCAAGGCCCACTCCAGGGTGCTGCACGCCGCCGGCCTGCTGGACGACGAGACGCTGACGGCCATGCTGGCCGCGCTGGACCGGCTGGCAGCCGACGTGCGCAGCGGTGCATTCGTGCCCGCTCCGGACGACGAGGACGTGCACACCGCTCTCGAGCGCGGGCTGATCGAGCGTGCGGGAGCGGACGTCGGCGGCCGGCTGCGCGCCGGCCGGTCCCGCAACGACCAAGTAGCCACGCTGTTTCGCATGTACCTGCGCGACCACGCCAGGTCGGTGTCCGCGCTGCTGCTGGACGTCGTGGACGCCCTCATTGCCCAGGCGGCGCAGCACCTCGACGTCCCGATGCCGGGCCGTACGCACCTGCAGCACGCACAACCGGTGCTGCTCGCGCATCACCTGCTCGCGCACGCGTGGGCGCTGCTGCGGGACGTCGATCGGTTCCGCGACTGGGACCGCCGGGCAGACGAATCGCCATACGGGTCAGGGGCGCTGGCGGGATCATCGCTGGGGCTGGATCCTTTGGCGGTCGCCAAGGACCTCGGCTTCAGCAGGTCGAGCCGCAACTCGATCGACGGCACCGCGGGCCGCGACTTCGTCGCAGAGTTCGCGTTCGTGTCCGCCATGGCGGCTGTCGACATCTCCCGGATCGCCGAGGAGGTCGTGCTCTGGGCGACCAAAGAGTTCTCCTTCGTCACCCTCGACGACGCCTACTCGACCGGCTCGAGCATCATGCCGCAGAAGAAGAACCCGGACGTCGCGGAACTCGCTCGCGGGAAAGCGGGCCGGCTCATCGGCGATCTTGCGGGGCTGATGACCACGCTGAAGGCACTCCCGCTCGCCTACAACCGCGACCTGCAGGAGGACAAGGAGCCCGTCTTCGACGCGGTCGACACCCTCGAAGTGCTGCTGCCCGCCTTCTCCGGCATGGTCGCGACGCTGACCTTCCACCCCGAGCGGCTGAGTTCCCTTGCCCCGCAAGGTTTTGCGCTCGCGACCGATGTGGCCGAGTGGCTGGTGAAGGAGGGTGTGCCGTTCCGGGTCGCGCACGAGGTGGCCGGTGAGTGCGTGCGGGTGTGCGAGTCGCGCGGCATCGAGCTGTGGGACCTGACCGACGAGGATCTGGCTGCGATCAATCCGGCACTCACACCGGACGTTCGCTCCGTATTGAGCGTCGAGGGTTCCTTGGCGTCGCGGGACAGCGCCGGCGGCACTGCCCCGGTGCGCGTCGCCGAGCAGCTGCAGCAGGCCCGCGACGCCGGGGCCACGGCCCGCGACTGGGCGACGGCGTAGGAGTGCGACACTGCCGGCGTGACGATGATCGTGCAGCTGGTCGGCCCTCCCGCGTGTGGCAAACGCACCATCGGCGCCGCCCTCGCGGAGCGCTCCGGTGCGAAGCTGATCGACAACCACCTGATCAACGACCCGGTGTTCACCGCGCTCGGCGTCAACGGACGGGGACACCTGCCGTCACAGGCCATCCCGATGGCCGGACGAGTGCGCGCAATAGTGCATGAAGCGGTCCTCGCGGCGCCGGCCGACGTCTCGCACATCTTCACCAACTGGCTGGTCGACACCCCGGAGGACGCACGAGCCGCCGACGAGATCAGGAACCTGGCCGGACGACGCGGTGCCGACTTCTACCCGGTATGGCTCAGCTGTGCCGCCGAGCAGATCCGCCACCGGTTGAGCCTGCCCGACCGGGCCGTCCGCAACAAGCTGCGCGATCCGTCACGCATCGACGACATCATCGCCCAGGGCACGACCCCTGCGCCGGACGACGCCCTCCAACTCGATACCTCGGTCAGCACCCCCGAAGCGGCAGCCGCCCAGATCCTCGCCTGGATCGATGCTCACCACTGAGCCCTTCATCACCGCGCACCGGTTGCTCGGAGCTCACCTGGTCGGCCGCGGCGTCACGGCTCGGCTCACCGAGGTCGAGGCGTATGCCGGCCAGCGCGACCCGGGCTCGCACGCGTTCCGGGGGCCCACGCCTCGCAACGAGGTGATGTTCGGCCCCGCCGGTCACCTCTACTGCTATTTCAGCTACGGCATGCACATCTGCTGCAACTACGTGTGTGGACCGGACGGCACCGCTGCCGCCGTTCTGCTGCGGGCCGGTGAGATCGTCGACGGCATCGAACTCGCCCGCGAACGCCGGGGCGCCGTCCCGGACCGAAATCTCGGGCGCGGACCGGCGTGCCTGACCCAGGCGCTCGGGATCGTCCTGAGTGACAACGGCACCGCGTTGCACGACCCGAGCTCCGCGGTGCGTGTCGAGTTCCAGGACGCGCTGCCGGAGGCGTCGATCCGGTCGGGACCGCGCGTCGGTGTCAGCGGCCCCGGCGGCGACGGCGCGACATACCCGTGGCGCTTCTGGATCGCCGGCGACCCGACCGTCTCGGCATACCGAGCCGCGAAACCGCGTCGTCGGGACGCGGGGGCATAGGGCAGGCTTGGCCGCGGCGGCCGTTCGCCGCCATACGAACCGAAAGGACGGAACACATCGTGAGCGACATCTTCGACGAGTTGCAGTGGCGAGGCCTGGTGGCACAGACCACCGATCTCGAGTCACTGCGCGGTGCTCTTCGAAGCGGACCGATCACGATGTATGTCGGCTTCGACCCCTCCGCCGACTCCTTGCACATCGGCAACCTCGTGCAGCTCATCGTGGCGCGCAAGATGCAGCGGGCCGGGCACCGGGTCCTGTGCCTCGTCGGCGGTTCCACCGGGCTGATCGGCGATCCCAAACCCGAGGCGGAGCGGGTGCTGCGCAGCAAGGAAGAAGTCGCCGAAGCGGTCGAGAAGATCCGTCAGCAGGCGGCATCGCTGCTGGACTTCGACGGCGACAACCCGGCGACCATGGTCAACAACCTGGACTGGACCGCGCCGATCTCCGCGCTCGACTTCCTCCGCGACTACGGCAAGCACTTCCGGGTCAACGCGATGATCAAGAAGGAAGCGGTCGCGCGCCGGCTGAACAGCGACCAGGGCATCAGCTACACCGAGTTCAGCTACCAGATCCTGCAGGGCCTGGACTACCTGCACCTCTACCGCGCGGAGGGCTGCACGCTGCAACTCGGCGGAAGCGACCAGTGGGGCAATCTGCTGGCCGGTGTCGACCTGATCCACTCCGTCGAAGGCGTGTCGGTGCACGCGATGACGACACCGTTGATCACCGACGCCGCCGGCCGCAAATACGGCAAATCGGAAGGCAACGCGCTGTGGCTCAACCCCGACCGTATGTCGCCCTACGCCTTCTACCAGTTCTGGATCAACCTTGACGACGCCGACGTGATCGACAAGATGCGGGTGTTCACCGAGCTGGACGAGCAGGCCATCGACGACTATGCCCGACAGGTGAGCGAGGCGCCGTTCCGGAGGGCGGCGCAGAAGGCCGTCGCCGCAGAGATGACGACCCTCGTGCACGGAGCCGACGCCACTGCCGCCGTCCAGGCAGCCTCCGAAGCACTGTTCGGCAAGGGCGACGTGGCTGCGTTGGATGCCTCGACGCTGCGCGATGCGACCGCCGAGCTGCCGGGGGCGCATGTCCCGGTCGGTGCCAGCGTGGTGGACGCACTCATCGCGGTCGGCATCGCGGACTCCCGTAATGCGGCGCGTCGGCTGATCGGTGAAGGGGGAGTCTCGGTCAACAACGTCAAGGTGTCCGATGCGGACGCGGTGCTCGACAAGTCCGCCTTCCTCCACGGCGAGGTCGCGCTGCTCAAGCGCGGACGCAAGCACCTGGCCGCCGCCCGTACTCCTGCCTGAGCCGCCTGCCAAGCACCCGCACACCGGCTCCGGCTGGTCGAGTCCGACCGGCCGGAGCTGATTTGCGTGGGGGACGGCCGCTGGGTAATGTCTCTCCTTGCGCCTCGTGGACGACGGCATCATGACGGAGTCGTTGTGTGGCTGAGCTCACGGGCGCAGGGTCTGGTTTCGAGTTGTCTGCCTCAGCGGACATCGGGTAAGCTAGATCCTCGTCGCCGGGAGGCACGGACACCAGCGGCGCAAGCTGCGGCGGCCGGTTCCGAGCAACGCAATCCACTCTTCTTCCGATCGATCAGGTCGCTTCGGCTCGCCGAAAACGCCGATTTGGAAAGAGCCGGAAGAGAGTGTTAAGTTTTAAGAGCCCCGAGAGCGACACGCGAAAGCGAAGAGCGAAAGGGTGCGGTCGTTTTTTGAGAACTCAACAGCGTGTCGAGTGATTGATGCCAATTGTTTGTTGGTTTTTGATCGTTTTTGTAGCATTTTTGCTCTTGATCGATTTTTTAGCCATGTTTCGGATTTTTCAT
>NZ_JBMAMH010000008.1:0-184297 GCF_058148645.1 Flexivirga sp. YIM B11880 | reverse complement strand
GCTTCGCGGCTCTCGCCGCCGCGAGGTTGCGCTTGCGGATGATGGCGGCGAGGCGCGCCGACTCCTTCTTCTGCGTCTTGAGGCTGGCGAGCTCGATGTTCTTCTGCTTGGCGAGCGCCTTCTGGGCCGCGGTCTGCTTCTTCTGCAGCGCCACCACACTGTTGCGCGCCGCAGTGGCGGACGTCTTCGCCTTCTCGGCGGCGGTCTGCGCGTTCTGCGCCTGAATGGTCAGCGTGGCGATGCGGCGGCGGGCCGCACCGAGCCGGTCGTCGGCTGCTGTGCCGGCCGCGCGTTCGCTGGACAGCTTGGTGAGCACACCGCCCTGCTGGCGCATGACCATGTCGGCGACCGACAGCTGCGACGTCACGTCACCCCGGCTGGTGAGAATGTCCAGCGTGAGTTGCAGGTTGCCGAGCCCGCCGGACATGTAGCTCTGCCGGGCGATGCCGCCGACCAGCACCTTCGACTTGGCCTCGGCGGCCCGGTTGGTCTTCAGCTCGGTCTGGTTCTTGGTCTCGTCGGCCTTGGCGATCGCCAGCTTGGCGTTCATGTCGCTGAGGTGGTTGTTGGCGGCGGTCAGCTTCGTGTTGGCGTTGGTGAGCTTCTTCTGCGCGGCGACGACCTTCTTGTTGGTCGCCACGAGGGCGTTGTTGACCTTGATCAGTTGCGCCGAGGTGTCGTCCAGGTCGTGCTGGGTCGTCGCGATCTTGCCGTCGACCTTCTTCTTCTGGTGGTCGACGGAGTCCGCGGACGCCGGCGCGGCGATCGCCGTGCACATGACCGCCAGCGCGCAGGCGGTGGCGACGAGGCGGCCGCGCCGAAGTCCGGTGTGCTCGGATGACGACATACGTGACTCCTTAGACCCGCAGGTAGCGGCGCAGGGTCACCCACGCCGTGGCCAGTGCGATGACGACCGCGCCGGCGAACAGCCAGGGCGCGAAGTCCCAGACGTCGGCGGTGGTGATCATGCTGACAAGGTTGCTGGTGGACGAGTCGGAGCTCTTGAAGAGACCTTCGACGCCGTAGTGCACGAGCGCCCAGAGCAGGCCGACCGCGAGCGCGGCACCGATGAGCGTCGCGAGCAGGATCTCGATGACGAACGGCAGGTAGATGACCGTCGACGAGGCACCGACCAGCCGCATGATGCTGACCTGCCGTCGGCGCGTGTAGGCGACCTGGCGGATCGTGGTGCTGATCAACAAGATTGCGCAGATCACCATGACCACCGCGAGGGCCACCGCGCCCACGCTGATGACGTGCAGCAGCTTGAAGAACGTGGACAGCACGTTGCTCTGGTCGCTCACCGCCTCGACCCCTTGCTGGCCCTGAAAGGAGGCGACGATCTCGTTGTACTTGCGCGGATCGGAGAGTTTGACGCGGTATGACGAGGGCAGTGCGTTTGCCGAGACGTCCGAGAGGTAGGGGCTGCCGCGGAACTGCTGCTTGAACCGGTCGTAGGCCTGCTGCGAGGTCTCGTAGTAGACGTGCTCGACCAGCGGTTTCATGCCGTCCAGCTGGCTCTTGACCTGGTCCTTCTGCGCCTGTGTCGCCGCACCGTCGGCGCACGACTGCACGTCGGTGGACTGATTGGTGCAGAAGAATATCGAGACCTGCACCTTGTCGTACCAGAAGCCCTTGGCGACGCTCACCTCGCGCTGCGCGAGCAGGCCGGCGCCGAGGAAGAACAGCGACACCATCGAGACCAGCACGACCGAGATGATCATCGAGGCGTTGCGGCGGATGCCGTTCCCGACCTCGGCGAGCAGGAATGTCAGACGCATGCCCTCAGTCCTCGTCCCGCTCGAGGGCCCGCGCCGCGCGCTCGGCGGCGAGTTCGCGCATCCGGTGCTCGTCTCCTCTTCGGGGTCCCCGCGAAGTATCGGCGGAGGAGCGAAGCGGAGGAGCCGAACTTCGTGGGGTGGAGCCGACGTAGCCGCCCTCCGCCTCGTCGCGGACCAGCTGCCCGCCGCGCAGCTCCAGCACGCGCTTCTTGAAGACGTCGACGATGCCCTGGTCGTGGGTCGCCATCACCACGGTGGTGCCGGTCTTGTTGATGCGGTCGAGCACCTTGACGATGTCGGCGCTGGTCTCCGGGTCCAGGTTGCCGGTCGGTTCGTCGGCGAGCAGGATCGGCGGCTTCTTGACGACAGCGCGAGCGATCGCGACCCGCTGCTGCTCGCCGCCGGACAGCTCGTGCGGCAGGCGGCTCGCCATACCGTCCAGACCGACGAGGTCGAGCGTCTCCGGCACCAGCTGCTTGATCTGGTGGCGCTTGCTGCCCAGGACCCGCAGGACAAAGGCGACGTTCTGGTAGACCGTCTTGCCCTCGAGCAGGCGGAAGTCCTGGAAGACGACGCCGATCTCGCGGCGCAGCGCCGGAACCTTGCGCTCGGGCATCGGCACCAGCTCGCGGCCGGCGACCAGGATCGAGCCGGCGGTGGGCGTGATCTCGCGCGTGATCAGCCGCATCATGGTCGACTTGCCCGACCCGGACGAGCCGACGACGAAGACGAATTCCCCCCTGTCGATGTCACAGCTGACGTCGTCGAGTGCGGCGGAACCGCCCGCGGCATACCGCTTGGTGACGTGCTCGAGTCGAATCATGTGGGGCAGGAGGCCTTTTCACGGGGCTGAGGTCACTGGCCGCAACACGGTATGCCGACGCGTGCGGCTGGCCCGTCAGGCGCGCCCGGAAGTCACGAATTTCCCATCCGCCTCAGCTGTCCCCTGCCGGCTCTCGAGCCGTCCCCACAGACCGACGGTCGGCCCGTGGGATCACTCCGCGCCGGCCTTCTCCAGGCTGCGCTTCCAGCGGATGCCGGCCTCCATGAAGTCGTCGATGTCGCCGTCGAAGACCGCGTCCGTCTTGCCGACCTCGTGGTCGGTGCGCAGGTCCTTGACCATCTGGTAGGGGTGCAGCACGTAGGACCGCATCTGGTCGCCCCAGCTGGCCTTGATGTCGCCGGCGAGTTCCTTCTTCTCGGCCGCTTCCTGCTCCCGGCGCAGCAGCAGCAGCCGGGACTGCATGACGCGCAGCGCGGCGGCGCGGTTCTGGATCTGCGACTTCTCGTTCTGCATCGACACCACGATGCCGGTGGGCAGGTGCGTCATCCGGACCGCGGAGTCGGTGGTGTTGACGCTCTGCCCGCCGGGACCCGAGGAGCGGAAGACGTCGATCTTCAGCTCGTTCTCGGGGATCTCGATCGAGTCGGTCTGCTCGATGAGCGGCACGACCTCGACGGCGGCGAACGACGTCTGCCGGCGGCCCTGGTTGTCGAAGGGGCTGATCCGGACCAGCCGGTGGGTGCCCGCCTCCACCGAGAGGTTGCCGTAGGCGTAGGGCACGTTGACCTCGAAGGTCGCCGATTTGAGGCCGGCCTCCTCCGCATACGAGGTGTCCATGACCTTGGTCGGGTAGCCGTGGCGCTCGGCCCAGCGCAGGTACATGCGCATCAGCATCTCGGCGAAGTCGGCGGCGTCGACCCCGCCGGCGCCGGCGCGGATGGTGACGACGGCCTCGCGCTGGTCGTATTCGCCGCTCAACAAGGTGCGGACCTCGAGCTCGCCGACCGCCTTCTGCAGACTGGTCAGCTCCTTCTCGGCCTCGGCCATGGTGTCGGCGTCGTGCTCCTCCTGACCCATCTCGACGAGGACCTCGAGGTCGTCGATGCGCTGGTCCATCGTCTCGACGCGCTCGAGCTCGGCGTTCGCGCGGGACAGGCTGCTGGTGACCTGCTGGGCGTGCTCCGGGTCGTCCCACAGGTCCGGCGCGCCGGACTGCTGCTCCAGGTCGGCGATCTTGGTGCGCAGGGAGTCCAGGTCGGTCACGCCACGGACGGTATCCATGGTGGTGCGCAGTGCCTTGATCTCGGCGGGGAAGTCGGTAGCCACAACCTCACAGCCTACGGCGTCGGCAAACGTATGCCGACAGCAGTCGCGGCGCCGTTGCGCTCAGTGCACGTGTGCTCTGGCGCGCGACTGCACGGTGATGTGCACGTCACCGAACATGCTCGACATGACACCGCCCAGCAGCGGCGGGTGCACGACAGCGGAGACCCGCACCACGGCGACGCGGGACTCCTCCGCACCGGTGCCGTCGGCGATGCGCCAGCCGAGCACCTGCGCCGGCACGTCTTCGCGGGCGAGGGTGGCCGCGGCAACCTGCTGCACGGAACGGTCGGACAAGGTCAGCTGTTCACCGACACCACCGTGATAGAGGCTGCTCTCGTCGACGGCGTCGGCGGCGTTCGCCGCAGCGGCATCTGCGGCGTCGAGCACCTGCAGCCGGGCGAGTTGTATGGCGGTCACGTTGATCCCGCCGACGATGAGCATGCCCAGGATGCCGAACAGGCCGGCGATCAACAGCACGACGCGCCCGCGGTCGTCGCCCCGCGGCACCCGCGGCAGCAGAGCAGCCAGTGGTCTCATGACGCGCGGTAGTGGTCGACGACTTCGGCGTGCCGCGAGTGCAGGTGGATGGTCGACGGAACGACCCCGCGCAGGAAGTCCGGGATGAGCGGGAGGTCGACATCGAGGTCGGTGACACCCTCGATGACCGAATCCGGGCTGAGGCACGGGCGTTTGCTGCAGCCGATCTGCACGCTCCCCTGGCCGGCGAAGCCCTGATCCTCGAAGGACAGGGCAGCCGCCGCCCGGGCGCGCGCTTCGCCGGAGGCGGCGTCGGGCGCGGTGACGAACATCCGGGACGACTCTCGTGCTGCCGACGCCACGGCGTAGGTCCCTGCTTGCAAGCGAGCCAGGGTGATGACCAGGTAGAAGACCGGCAGCGTCAGCAACAGCCCGATGACGATGAATTCGATGAGCGCGCTGCCGCTTTCCCTACCGGACTCGGCGATGCNTAGGTCCCTGCTTGCAAGCGAGCCAGGGTGATGACCAGGTAGAAGACCGGCAGCGTCAGCAACAGCCCGATGACGATGAATTCGATGAGCGCGCTGCCGCTTTCCCTACCGGACTCGGCGATGCGCGGGCGCAGACGGCGCTGCGCGCCCCTCATGGCTGCGACTCCGCGTAGGCGCGGCCGGACACGTCCAGTGCCTGCGAGGGGCCGAACGGCCCCACCACCGGCAGCGGTGCCCTGACCGTCACCTTGACGACCCGCGCGCCACCTTCGCTCTCGACGGTCGCGGTGACGTGCTGCGCATAGCGTCCGGACAGGCCGGCCCGGATCAGGTCGGTGGTCCGTTGCGCACCCATTGCGGGGGTGGCGTCCGCACGGGCGCCATACCTCGCGCCCTCGGCGGCGTTCTCGATGAGGGTGTTGCGGACGTAGAGCGAGAAGCCGACCTGGAAAGCGGCCAGGAAGAAGATGACGACCAGTGCACCGACGAGCGCGAATTCGGCGACGACCGAGCCTGTTTCGTCGCGGCGCAGACGTTGCAGCACATCCTGCGGGCGATCGGCCCGCATCGGCTACTTCTTTCCGGTGACGCCGTGAACAGCGCTGCTGAACAGACTGGTCAGTGCATCCTGCGCGGTCGCCCAGAGCACGGTGACCAGGCCGGCGGTCATGATCGTGATGAGCACCCAGCCGGGCACATCTCCACGTTCGCCGTCGTCGGTCGCGTTCGCGATGCGCTCCTGCGCGGCATACATCCCGCGTATGGTCCGGGACTGCAACTTGGCGATGACAGTCATGGTTCCTCCTGGTGGTGAACAGTTGTGACGGGGTCAGATGGTCATGTTGAGGATGTCGAGTCCGGGGAAGATCGCGAAGAGGACGGTCACGGGCAGCACGAGGAAGACCACCGGCACCATCATCATCAGCTCGCGGCGGCCACCCAGCTCGATGAGCTGCTGCTTGCTGGAGTCACGGGCGTCCTGGGCCTGGGCGCGCATCACGTCGGCGAGGGGCGTCCCGCGCTCGACCGCCACGACGATGCCGTCGACGAAGCGAGCCAGGCTCGGGATGCCGGTACGATCGGCCAGTCCCTGCAGCGCCTCCGGCAGCGACGAGCCGGATCGGGCGTCGACCAGGCAGCGTCCGAGTTCACCCGACAGCTCTCCGGAGGACAGGCCGGCTACTCGTTCAAGCGCGGCCGCGGCACCCTCGCCCGCCGTGACGGCGAGCGCCAACATCTCTGCCACGGCCGGGAACTCGGCAAGGATCTGCTGCTCCCGTCGCTCCGCCGCGCGGCTCAGCATCTGGTCGCGCGCCACGACTCCGGCGGCGAACGCGATGACCAGAATCAGCACGGCGCGCACCGGGGAACCGCCACCCCCGACGAAACTCACCGAGACGTAGCAGCCGGCGAGCAGCATGGCGCCGAGCCCCCAGAGCGCCTGCTGGGCACGGAACCCTTCGAGGTCCGAGGGCTGTCCGGCGCGTTCCAGCCGGGTGCGCACCGAGGTCGCGCCGCCGAGCAACTGGTCGACAAGGTGACCCAGCCGGCGCAGGACCGGCGCCAGCACCTGGTTGACGTCCAGCCGGTCGGTCGGTGTGGACAGCAGCCGGGACGGTAGGGGCGCGTCGCGCACGTAGGGCTCGATGCGGGAGTTGAGATCGGGCTTGCGGTGCATGGGCAGTCCGACATAGACGAGCAGCACGCCGACACCCGCCAGCGCTCCGAGCAACGCACCCAGCCAGGCGTAGGTAGCGATCATCGCAGCACCCTCGCCTCGACGGGGAGCCGCCCGATCCGGCGCATCACCCGGTAGGCGACGATCGTGACGGCGGTGCCCACCACGAGCACCACGACCCCGGCTGGTTCGCGGTATGCCGCCAACGAGTCACCTCGAGTCGCGAGCATTGCCAACACGATCCACGGGGCGGCGACGGCCAGCCGGGCTGCATTGACCGTCCATGACTGCCGCGCTTCGAGCTCCGCCCGGGTGCGGGCGTCGTCGCGCAGGAAGGTTGACAGCGTGCGCAGCAGCTTGCCGAGGTCGGTGCCGCCCACCTCTCGCGCGATGCGGAGCGACTCGATCAGCCGGTCGGCGACCGGGTCGCTGAGGCGGGCTTTCAGGGCATCGAGACATTCGTGGAATCGACCCGTGGCGCGATAGTCGTGTGCGAACTCGGCGAACGCCGGGCGCAACTCCTCGGGGCCCCGGATCGCCAGCTGGGACAACGACTCCGGCAGGGCGAGTCCGGCCCGCACCGCGGAGGCGATGTGGTCGACGACGTCGGGCCAGAGGTCACGCAGCTGCGAACGCCGCCGGCGCGCCTTGCCGCGGACGAACGCGATCGGCGCGTATGCCGCGATCCCCGCGAAGGCCACCGCAATGGCGGGAACCGCGGTGGCTGCCATGACGATCAGCAGCACGATGGCGCCGGTGCCGCCGGCCGTCCAGAGCAGGCGCGAGATAGTGAGGCCGCTGATGCCGGACTGCACGACTTCATCCGCCAGCCGGTCGTGCAAGGATGAGCCGGCGCGGGCCTTGGTGGCCTGCTCGCGTGGCCAGAACGACCACCAGATGCAGAGCAGACCGGCCCCGAACATGACCGGGAAGACGACGTTCATTGCGGGTCTCTCCTCCGCCGAGAGCCGCAATTGACCCGGTGCTGAATGAGTCGCTCGGTGCGCTCGCTCATCTGTCCCCCAGTAGCTCGGCGACGTCGTAGCCGGCGCGGTGGAACTGCTCCTCGTGAGTCGGGAAGCCGCTCCCCCGGACCAGCCGGCCCTCGCGTTGCACGTAGATGTCCGCCAGCTCGACGACGTCGCCCTCGACGCGGCCGGGCACCGCGACGATCTCCCGCACCCGGCGGGCGCCGTCCCGGTCCAGTGCGATGTGCACCACGAGGTCGATCGAGGAAGCGACGGTCGGCACCACGAAGCTCGAGCTGACGTTGGGCCCTGCCAGTAACGGCAGCGTGCACATCTTGACGATCGCCTCACGGGCGGAGTTGGCGTGCAGCGTCGCCATACCGGGCAGGCCCGAATTGAGCGCGATGAGCAGGTCCAGGCTCTCCGCCTGCCGCACCTCACCGACGATGATCCGGGACGGGCGCATCCGCAATGCCTCCTTGACGAGGCGGCGCAACGGGATCTCACCGGTGCCTTCCAGGCTGGGCTGGCGACACTGCATGGCGGCCCAGTCACGCAGGCTCAGCTGCAACTCGAAGACCTCCTCACAGGAGACGACGCGCTCCATCGAGGGAATGGCGCTGGCCAGACAATTCAGGGTGGTGGTCTTGCCGGCCTGCGTGCCGCCGGCGACGAGGATGTTCAGGCCCGAGGCGACTGCTGCACCGAGGAAGCGGGCAGCGGGAGCCGTGATCGTGCCCAGCCGCACCAGATCGTCCAGCCGGCGCGCGCGGGCCACGAACTTGCGGATGTTGATCAGCCAGTGGCTACGGGTGATGTCGGGAATCGCCACGTGCAGCCGACTGCCGTCCGGCAGCGTCGCATCGACGAACGGTGAACTGAGGTCGATGCGTCGGCCGCTCGGTTTCAGCATGCGCTCCACCAAGGTGCGGACCTGATCGGCACTCAGGATGGTCGATGTCAGCTCCGCAACGCCCTGGCGGGCGACAAAGACACGCTCCGGCTCGTTGATCCAGATCTCCTCGATCGTCGGATCGTCGAGATAGGGCTGCAACGGCCCGAAGCCGAGCACCGCGTCGAGCACGCGCTGAGTCGCCTGCTCGCGGTCGCCGAGCGGCGCGAGTCCGCCGTGCAGGCTGCGCTCCTCGTAGTCCTGCACCGCTTCCCGAACCAGCCCGTGCAGGACCTGTTGGTCGTGGGCAGGGTCGAGCCGCTGCCGACGGATCAACTCGCGGATCTCTTCCTCGATGACGTCTGCGCCGTCCATCGAACACCCCCCCTGAAATTCGTCCCGTGCACAGGGATCGTGCATTTGAAACACAGGAAGCCCTCGGGCGGGCCGGAATAGACCAAACTTTTACCGAGGAAATACGTTGTACGGCGAGGGCCGGGCCCAGGCCGGGGACGGCCCGGCCCCCGCCGCGTTTCCAGCATGCCGCACCCGGTGCGGCAAAAATCGGTTATCCACAGGCGCACGGCGCACGTCGGCAAGGTGGCCGGGAAGCGGCCCAGAATCCGGACATGCCTTCGTTCGCCGAGAGCTCGCAATCCGGTTCGTCCCGCGCCATACGTCTGCATCTGGTGAGTCGCGACAGCACGGTCACCGTGTGCATCCGGGCCGCCGACGGTACCTGCTGGAGCGAGGCCCGTGACGCGCTGCGATCGTGCGGTGTGGTCGTGCCGGACCGGTTGTATGTCGGCAGCCAGGCACTGGACGACACCACGACTCTCGGTCGGCACCCGCTGCTCAACGGCGCTCAGTTGTGCACGGCGCCGACCGCGCCCGACACTTCGCACCTGCTCGCTGTCGTGATCACCGAAGGCCCCGCGGTTGGTGCCCGCAGCGGGCTCGGCGCACAGGTGCAACGGATCGGCCGGGCGAGGTGCAGCTCGCTGGCGCTGCGGGATCCAGGATTGTCGCGCACCCATCTCGTCGTCGGTGTGGATCAGGGCCGCGCCATGGTTTCCGACGCAGGTTCGACCAACGGCAGCTACATCGACGGCCGGCGGGTGGCCCCCGAGGAACCGGTCGAACTCCGCGCGGGACAGCGGCTGCGGGCCGGCTCGACGACCGTGGCCCTCGAGCGGTCGTTACCGACCGACGAGCCGGCCACGACCGATGACTCGTGCCGCATCCCCTTTCAACGCGCGCCCCGGGTCGCTCCCCACCTCACCCCGACGACTCTGGAACGACCCACGCCACCGAGCCCTCCGGAACGACACCGGCTCCCCTGGCCGGTGATCGTGCTGCCGATGCTGATGGCGATCGGGATGGTGCTGCTGATGCACAATGCGATGTTCCTCATGTTCGCGTTCCTCGGGCCGGTCATGATGATCGGGCAGCACATTTCCGATCGGCAGGGCGGCAGCAACCGGGTCAAGCAGCAACGTGCGCAGTATGCCGCCGGGCTGCGCGCGCTCGCCGGTGAGCGCGCCGCCGCGACCGACGCTGAACTCACCACCCGCAGGCGCATCACGCCACCGATCAGCGACACGCTGCGCGCCGCAGCGACCCGCGACGGGCGGCTCTGGGCACGATCACCGGCGCACGGCGACTACCTCGCGTGCCGAGTGGGCACCGGCACCATTCCGGCCCTGCTACGGATTACCGGCGGCAACGCACCGGCCGAATCGGTCACTCTGCCCGATGCGCCGATCGCCATCTGCCTCGGCGAATCCCGGGTGATCGGCGTCAGCGGCCTGCCGGACGAGCGACTCCGTATGGCGCACGGACTGCTGCTGCAGCTGGCCGCGTGGCAGTCTCCGTACTTCCTCCGGGTCGTCGTGGTGTGCGCCACGGCGGCTGCCGGAGACAGCTGGGAGTGGGCGACCGACCTTCCGCACATCACTCCTCAGCCACACGCGACCAGCACCATCGCGGATTTCGAGACGGACGAGACCGCTTGTCAACAGCTGCTTTCCGCGCTCACTGCCGCCCCGGGTGACGGCCGCCTCGGCATCCACGACGACACACCCCCGGTGAGCACCGTGGTCATCCTCGACGGATGTGCCCAGCTCGGCAAACGCCCCGAGGTCACCGCGCTCCTGCCCGCGGTGGAGCGCACCGGCGTCGCTGTGATCGCGATCGGTGATGCGGAGGACCTGCCTGCGGAGTGCGCGGTGACCGTCGATGTCCGGAGCAGCACGTCCGTCACGGTGAGCGGCGTCGTCAACGCGACGGGCTGCCCGGACCTGCCCGAGCCGACGCTGACTCGCGCGATGGCCCGCGGGCTCGCGCGCATCTGCGACGTGACGCCGGACATCGACTGCGGGTCGGTGCCGGATCGCGCGGCGCTGCTGGAGGTATGGCGGGCCGAAGGCCGGGATGCCACCGATCCCTCCGGCATCGCGCAGCAGTGGCGCGCGGACGGCCGCTCGACAGTGGCGCCGCTCGGCGTTTCCGCGGAGGGCACCATGTGCCTCGACCTGGCCGGCGACGGCCCACACGCGCTGATCGCCGGGACGACGGGTGCCGGCAAGTCGGAGCTGTTGCAGAGCCTGGTGACATCGCTCGCCCTCGCCAATCGACCCGACGAAATGGTCTTCGTACTGGTCGATTACAAGGGCGGTGCAGCCTTCCAGGAATGCGCCCGGCTGCCACACACCGTCGGCCTGGTCACCGATCTCGACGCACACCTGACCGCTCGCGCGCTCACGTCGCTGGGCGCGGAGGTGCGCCGCCGGGAGCAGCTCCTCGCGGCTGCCGGCGCCAAGGACATCGAGGACTACGTCCGGGTTCCCGGCACACGGCGGCTGCCCCGGCTGATGCTGGTGATCGACGAATTCCGGGTGCTCGCCGAAGAGATGCCGGACTTCATCTCCGGGCTGGTGCGTCTGGCGGCCGTCGGTCGTTCTCTCGGCATACATCTCGTGCTCGCGACGCAGCGGCCCGCCGGAGTGGTGTCCGCGGAGATCCGCGCCAATGTCAACCTCCGGATCGCGCTCCGCGTGCGGGACGGCGCGGACTCGCAGGACGTCATCGAGGCCGCGGATGCGGCCGCGATCCCTGCCGCGGTGCCCGGCCGGGCGATCGTGCGTACCGGTGGCGGCCGACCGGTGCCCTTCCAGACGGCGCGCATCGGCGGTTGCAGCGGTGGCGACGCAGCCTCGATCGAGATCTCGGTGGTGCCGGCTCCCGGCCGTCCGCCGAAGTTACTCACCACGACGCACGCCAGTGACGGCCCCAGCGATCTGCAGCGCACCGTTGCAGCGATTCGCGGCGCCGCCGAGAAGCTGGGCATCGTCGCGCCGCCGTCGCCGTGGCTGCCGCCGTTGCCGTCGAAGATCACCGTTGCGGCGCTGTCCGGAGATCCGAGAAGCATCGGCGGCGCGGCATGCGGTCAGGACGCCGTCGCGTTCGGGGTGCTCGATCTGCCGCAGGCGCAGACGACCCGCCCGGTTGCCTGGGAACTCGATGCCGACGGACACCTCGCAGTCATCGGCGGCCCGCGCAGCGGGCGGACGTCGTTGCTGCGCACGCTCGCGGTGCAGGCCGCGCGCCGCTGGCCGGAGGACGGGCTGGCTCTCTATGTGATCGACACCGGATCGGCGTTGGGCGCGCTCACCAAGCTGCCGCAGTGCGGTGCGGTCGTCGAACGCGATGACGTCGACCGCATCACCCAGCTGTTGCACTGGCTGAGCAGCGAAATCCGTTCCCGCCAACAGCAGTTCGCTCGCGACAACGTGGCGGGCTTCGCCGAGCACGTCCGCGCCGGTGGCACCCTCCCCCGCATCATGCTGCTGCTCGACGGCTGGGAAACGCTGAGCGAAATCAGCGAGGACAGCACTCTCGGTCGGATGACCGACGAGCTGCTGCAGATTCTCCGGGACGGCTCCGCCGTCGGGATGTATGCCGCCGCCACCGGCGGCCGTGCACTCGGCACCGGCCGGGTGGCGAGCAACTTCTCCAGCCGGCTGGTCCTCGACCTGGCCGACCGCACCGATGCGGTGTTGCTCGGCATGAAGGAGGCCGATCTGCCCGAATCCATGCCGCCCGGCCGGGCCGTCACCTCCCCCGGAACCCTGGAGCTGCAGGTCGCGAGCCTCACCGACGACCTGACCGGGTCCGTTGTCTTGCAACACATCTCCCAACTGGCGGGACAGATGCGCGCCCCGAACGTCCATCGCTTCACACCCCTGCCGGAGCGGTGCCGCCGCACAGATCTACCGGCGGACCCTGACCAGCTCATCATCGGGATCGGCGGGCTCGAGGTGCGGCCGATCGGATTACCGTTCGGTGGCTTTCGCGAGCTGGTGGCGCTCATCGCCGGGCCCGCGCGCAGCGGCCGCACCACCGCGCTCGCCACGATCGCGCACGGGCTGGCCGACCGCCCGGTGTGCTGGATCGACGGGCACGGGCGAGCGCCGGAGTTGCCGCAGCACGCCGAACTGCTCGAGGCGACCGCACCCGAACAGTTCGCCGCCTGGCTCAACGCGCATCCGGGCGGTGCCGTCCTCGTGGACGACATCGACGACCTGCTCGGATCACCGGTCGACGACCTGCTCGCCGACTACTTGCAGCACGGCCGGCGCAGCGGCGGGATCGTCTGCGCTACAGGCCGATCCGACACTCTGGCGAATTCCTTCCGAGGTGCCGTCGCCGAGCTGCGGCGCCGCCAGACCGGCATCATCCTGCAGCCCGGCCGGCGGGACGGCGACCTGCTCGGTGCCGCCCTCGGCGCGGCGGGACGCACCCGACCCGGCCGCGGGGCGCTCGTCATACGCAGTCGTGCCGTGCCGATCCAGGTGGCGGCGTGACCGAGCCGGCGGGCGTCAGTGCCCGGCGCCGGCCCTGGCGGTCAGTGGCCGAGGGAGAGCTCCTGCCGTCGGCGCTGTACCAGCAACACCCGGAGTCCGTCGTCGCCGGCGGCGAAACCGCGCTCCGCACCCGACGGGATGTGCACGAGTGCTCCTGCTGTCAAAGGGATTTCGCCCACCTCGGTGGCCAGTCGGCCCGATCCGGACAGCACCTGCACCAGCACGTCGGCGCCTGGGCCGCGATGCGGCGTCAATGCCGCACCCGGCTCGACCTCCAGCACGCTGGCGTCCAGGTCGCGGTCGCGACCGCCGAGGCGCCATACCGCACCGTCCGCACCCGGCCGGCCACCGAGCTCGTCCGCCTGCCCGAGCAGCCGGGGCGTCGGCGCGCTCGCCCGGCGTGTGATCCGGATCCGCCAGTCGCGCATCTCCTGGTTGAGGTATTCCCAGTCGTAGCCACCGGGCCACTCCTGCTCGAACTCGTCGTGCAGGTGCTTCGGGTCGTGGTCGTTGACGAGCACGAACGACTCCCTGACCGCGAGCTGCTCGAACCGGCCGAAGATCGTCGGATGCTTCTCGGGTTTGCGCATGCCGCGCACGTCGAGGATGGTGACGTCGTCGGCGGGACTGATGGTGGACACGTGGCCTTCTTTCGCTGCGGACCTTTTTCCACATGCGTGGGTTGTGTAAATTCTAGGCATGGCCGACAACCCTGCTGCCCTCGGATCCCTCACCGACGAACTCCTGGCGCGCGCCGCCGAGGCGTCCAGCGGGCGGGCAACCCGCGCCTTTCACGCCGCTCCGGGTGGCCTGCTCACCCAGGTCGTGCTCGCACTGATGGCCGGCCAGCAGCTGTCGGAGCACGAGAACCCGGGTGAGGCGTTCCTGCAGATCCTGCGCGGCCGGGTCCGGCTCAGCGCCGGCGACCAGGCGTGGGAGCTGGGTGCGGGAGATCTGCTCGCCATACCCCAGCAACGTCACGCGCTGCTCGCGCTGGAGGATGCCGTGGCAGTGCTGACCCTTGCTCGGGTGACGTCGTTGTGAGCAACACCCGCCAAGCCGTCCTGCACGTGCTGCGCGAGGCCGCCGAGCCGATGTCGATCGCGCAAGTGGCGGAGGCGGTGGGCGTGCACGTCAACACCGTGCGCTTCCACCTCGACGCGCTGATCGGGACCGGCCAGGTCGAGCAGGTCCGCACCGCTCCGAGCGGACCCGGCCGGCCCGCCACCCGACTCCGGGCGGTCGCCGTGATGGACCCCACCGGCCCGCGCACCTACCTGCCGCTCGCGCAACTGCTGCTCGATGACGTTGCGTCGGCACCTCGGCCCCGGGAGCATGCGCGCCGCGCCGGGCGCCGCTGGGGCCGGCAGCTCGCCGACCAGGTGTATGCCGAGCAGACCGACGCCGTCGCGGGGCTGGTGGAAGCGCTCGACGAGCTCCAATTCGCGCCCCAGCACAGCGAATCGGGTGCTATCGAGCTGCACCACTGCCCGTTCCTGGAGCTCGCGGCGCCGGACGGCGGGCTGGTCTGCGCGATCCACCTCGGCCTGATGCAGGGCGTGCTCGACGGCGCCGACACCGAGATGCGGGTCGAGCGCCTCGACCCGTTCGTACGCCCCGATCTGTGCTGCGCCCGGCTCGGCACCGCCAGCTGAACTACAACAGGTCGGCCCGCAGGCAGTTGCCCAGCGAGACGAGGAAGCGGTCGACGTCGTCCTTCGTGCTGTATGGCGCCAGCCCGATCCGCACGCCACTGTCGACGCCGAGCCGCCGCGCGGGCTCGTAGGCGTAGAACGTACCCGCCGGCGCGTCGATCCCGTCCGTCTCCAGGTAGTCCGACACCTCGTCGGCCGGTCGGTCCGCGAACGTCATGAACAGCGTCGGCGTGCGTCGCGCGGCGCGCGAGTGGACGGTGACCTGTGGCAGCCCGGCGAGCCCGTCCTCCAGCCGCTGCCGCAACCGGTCCTCGTGCTTCTCGAGCGCGGTCAACGACGCGCGCAGCCGCGCCCGCCGTGGGCCGCTGCCCGGGACAAGCGCGGCGAGGAAGTCGACGGCGGCGGTGGTGCCGGCGAGCAATTCATATGGCAGAGTGCCGAGTTCGAAGCGCTCCGGCACATCGTCGGTGGACGGCCGCAGCTTGTCCGGTGCCAGGCGGTGCAGCAGCTCGGCGCTTGCCGTGAGCACGCCGCAGTGCGGACCCAGAAACTTGTATGGCGAGCAGACATAGAGGTCCGCGCCCATCGCGGGCACATCGACGAAGTTGTGCGCGGTGTGGTGCACGCCGTCGACGTAGAGGAGTGCCGGCGTGTGGTGCGCAGCCTCCGCGATCGCCGGGATGTCCGGTTGGGTGCCAAGCAGATTCGACGCAGCGGTCACGGCGACGAGACGAGTCCGCTCCGACAACTGGCCGGTCAGCGACGCCAGGTCCAGCTCGCCGGTCGCGGAGTCGAAATCGGCCCACCGCACCCGGACGCCGGTGCGTTCGGCGGCGAGCAGCCACGGCCCGACGTTCGCGTCGTGGTCCAGCCGGCTGAGCACGATCTCGTCGCCCTCTTGCCAGGTCTGCGACAGCGTTCGTGACATGGCGAAGGTGAGCGCGGTGGCGCTGCGACCGAACACGACGGTCCCCGGATCGACGCCGAGCAGGTCGCCCATCGCGGACCGGGCGCCGGCCACGATCGCGTCGGCGTTGCGCTCGGCCGGGGTGCGCCGGCCGCGATTGGACAGCGGTGCGGCGAGTGCGTCATACACCGCGCGAGCGACCGGCTCCGGAGTCTGCGTGCCGCCGGGTGCGTCGAAGTGCGCGCGCCCGCTGCGCAGCGAAGGGAACTGCTCACGCACTGCAGCGACGTCGTATTCCTCTGTCATCGCTGCATTCTGACATCCAGCGGTTCGGGTATGCCGCAGGGCGGGTCAGTTTCGGTCGGCGGCCTCCGCGGCAGCCTTGATGGCGACCAGGGTGCGGCGCATGCCGTCCCCCAACGTCTCGGTGAAGGCCTCCTGACCGCCCAGATAGGCGTCGGTGAGGTCGCGCGACAGATCCGAGATCCCGTCCGGCGCCTCGCGCCGTTGGGTGAGCAGCGTGCGACCGTCGCCGGTGGGTTCGAGCTGGAAGGACCACACCACCCAGTTCTCCTCGATCCGATAGGCGAGCTCCCGGCCGGCGTCGAAACGCACGATGGTGGCGTGCGTCTTCCACGCCAGCTCGCCCTGGCGATTCGCGTTGGTGAAGACGACCCCGAGCGCGACGTCGGTTGCCCCATCGCTGAGGCGGGTCGACTCCACCTGCGGACTCCATTCGCTCATCCGCCGCACGTCCTGCACGAGTTGCCACACCACATCGGTGGCTGCGTCGATCTGGATGCTCTGCACCAGCTCCGGCACGTCGTTCCTGGCTGCCACAATGCCTTCCGATCCTCGAAGTCGCCGGCAGGCGCCGGTCAGCTCATCCTGCCCGACTGCTCCGCGGTGCGGTGTGGGAAGCCGACTGCTGACTCCAGCCGGCCCGGTCCGCCATCGACACCACCAGCCCGCCGAGCAGGAACACAATCAGCACCGCCACCAGCGCGCCCGTAGCAACACCATGACGATATTGTCGACGACTTCCATCGTCAGGATCGAGAAGGTGTCGGCGGCGAACACGACGCTCAGCGCGGCGAGCGGCGCGACGACAACGTTGACGAGCGGCAACGTCGAACCCCGCAAGCGCGTTCACAACTCGACCGGGCCGAAGACCTCGAATCCGAGATGTGTAGCGACGTTCGACAGATTGACGTCGTGGATCATCGCCGAGGGGTTCTGGCGCAGCTCCCGAGTGCTGATCGTCTTCATCCAGTCAAACGACCGGATGGTCTACCTTGATCTACTTTCGGCCTGTCACGGCACTATGCGTCAGGCCCGGTCCCAGGAGGGGCCGGGCCTGACATTTGTAGCGGGGGCAGGATTTGAACCTGCGACCTCCGGGTTATGAGCCCGGCGAGCTACCGAGCTGCTCCACCCCGCGTCGGTGATCACTACCTTACGCGACGGCCTCCGCTGGACCAAATCGAACACCCCCACGCGGGCATCTTGGCATGAGGCAACACGATCGACGCGGACGACATCGCCACACTGACGGTCCAATTCATCGTTTGACGGCCGAATTCGACCGTCAACGGTGAATGCGGCCGTCAGAGTCGGATCCGACGCGGCGCCCGCCATACCGCGCAATATGTCTAACCGGACGCGGCGCGCGCCATGCCGCGCGCCGCGCTACTTGCTGGTGGACTTGGGCGCCGGCGAGGAGCTGGACGACTTCGGGGCGGTGCCGGCCTCGGCCTCGATCGCCTTCTTGAGGGCGGCCTTCAGCTTCTTCTGGTCTTCGCCGTATGCCGCGAAATCACCGTTCTTGAGGTCTTTCTCACCCTGCGCATACCACTTCTCCGCGTCCGCGAGCGCCGCCCGCAGCTCCGGGTTCGCGCCGCCACCCGAAGACGGCGACGGCGACGAGGACGACGGTGGCGGGGACGAGGAGGCCGGCGGGGACTGACCCGAATCCCCGGCCGTCGCACCCGAATTGCCGCCGAAGAGGGCGTTGAGCGCCCCGTCCAGCGTCGTGTCCCAGGCCAGCTTGTCGCCGAAGCCGACGACGACGGCCTTCAGCAGCGGGAACGAGGTGTTACCGGACGCACGGACGTAGATCGGTTCGACATACAACAATCCGCCACCGACCGGCAGGGTCAGCAGGTTGCCCTCCTCGACGGTCGAGCCGACCTGTTTGTTGTAGGTGAGGAATTGCGCCAGTGTCTGCTTGGTCGTCGGGGACACGGCCTGCGAGGAGTTGATGTCGTTCTGGAACTGCCCCGGACCCTTGATCGTGGCGTTGCGCGGCATCTCCAGGATCCGGAACGTGCCGTAGTCGGCGCTCTTCGTGCCCGGCGTCGAACCCGCATCGGCGTCGACGGTCATGAACGCCGACAGGTTCTGCCGGTCGCCGGTCGGGATGAACGTGGTGGTCAGCGAGAACTTCGGCGACGACTGGTCGGGCATCGCGAGTGACAGGTAGTAGGGCGGCTGCTGATCCCCCACCTTCGACGACGGATCGGTCGGCACCTGCCACTGGTCGTTGCCCTGGAAGAACTGGCCGGGATCGGTCACGTGATATTTGGTGAGCAGCTCACGCTGCACCTTGAAGAGGTCCTCCGGGTAGCGCAGGTGCGCCATCAGATCCGCGGAGATCTTCGACATCGGCTGCACCGTGCCGGGGAACGCGCTCATCCACGCCTTCAGCACCGGGTCCTTGGCGTCCCAGGCATAGAGCGTCACCCGGCCGGTGTAGGCGTCGACGGTGGCCTTCACCGAGTTGCGGATGTAGTTGACGCGGCCGCCGGCGAGGCTGCGCAGGTTGTCGGACTGCGAGGTCAGCGAGTCGGACGTGGCGTTGCCGAGCGACTGCAACTCGGAGTTCGGGTAGTGCGACGACGTCGTGTAGCCGTCGACGACCCACTGCACGTGGCCGCCCTCGACCACCGGATAGGGATCGCCGTCGACGGTCAGCCACGGTGCGACCTTCTTCACCCGGTCCACCGGGTTGCGGGTGTCCAGGATCCGGGAGTCGGCGTTGATCGAGCCGGAGAAGAGGACGTTGAGGTCGTGATACTTCACGGCATACGCGAACTTGCGGTTGAACGAGCCGACCGCCACACCACCCCCGCCGGTGTAGGTCGTGCGCTGTTCGCCGCCGGATGACGTTCTCGGGTAATCCAATTCGCGCTTGGCGCCGTCCTTCGGACCGCCGACGATCGAGAAACGCGGCGACGACTCACCGAAGTAGATGCGCGGCTCGAACGACCCCAGCTTGCCCGTGGGCGGGATGTCCGACTCCAGGAAGACCGGCTGGCCGTCCTCCGTGCGTTCGTTGCCGTATGCCGCCACGACGCCGAAACCGTGCGTGTAGACCATGTGGTCGTTGACCCAATTGCGTTGCGACGTGGGCACACCGCCGAGATCCAGCTCGCGCACGCCGATCACCACGTCGTCGGTCTTGCCGCCGACCTTGTAGCGGTCGACGTCGAGCGTGTTGCCGAACTGGTAGTAGTTGCGCTGCCCCTGCAGCTGCCGGAAGGTCGGCGACACGATCGACGGATCCACCAGCCGAATGCCCGGCACGGTCTCGGCGTCCTGCGCCAGCTGCCCCGCACTGGTCGACTTCTCCGGCGTGTAGGACGTGACCTTGACCTTGTCGAGCCCGTATGCCGTCTTGGTCGCCGTGATGTTGCGAGTGATGTATGGCGACTGCAGCGCCTGCTCGTTCGGCCGGACCTTGAAGCGCTCCACGAGCGCCGGGTAGATCGCTCCCAGCACGATGGCGCAGACGATCAGCAACGCCAGCCCGACCACCGGCAACCGCCAGGTGCGGGTCCAGATCGTCGCGACGAAGAGCGCGGCACAGATCACCGACGCACCGGCGAGCATCGCCTTGGCCGGCAGCACGGCGTTCTGGGCGGTGTAGTCGATGCCGGTGAAGAGCGAGTTGTCACTCACCGTGAGGTCGTAGCGGCCCAGCCAATAGGCGGCGCCGCGGACGAGCACCAGCACCGCGAGTAACACCGACAGGTGCACCCGGGCCGCGCCGGTGGTGTGAATTCCCCGGGCGTGCAAGGAGATTCCGCCATACAGGTAGTGCATGACAACCGCGGCGACCGCGGACAGAATCAGCGCCATGGTGAGGAAGCCGACCACCACCTGCAGCCAGGGCAGGGTGAAGACGTAGAACCCGATGTCCTTGTGGAACTCCGGGTCCTTGACACCGAAGCTCTGCCGGTGCAGCCACAGCAGCACGACCTTCCACTGGCCGATGCCCGCCGATCCGGCGAACAGTCCGAAGACGATCGGCACCACCCAGAACGCGGCCCGGCGGAACGGTTCGATCGCCTGGCGGTAGCGGTCCATCGAGTCGAGGTCGCCGTTGGCCGGCGCGTAGAGCGGACGCTGCCGGAAGGCGATCCACATGCTGCACCAGATGAGCCCGCCCACGATGATCCCGCCGCCGAGGAACATCAGTGCCTTGGTGAGGTATTCGGTGCGGAACACCGAGGAGAAACCGAGGCTGTCGAACCACAGCTGGTTGGTCCAGACGTTGGCCCAGACCTGCACCAGCACCGCCAGCACGATGAGCGCAGCAGCGACGAGCAACGTGCGTCGCGCGCCGACGGGTCCGAAATGCCGCATCGAGATGCCGGCGTGCTCGTCGTGGCGCTCGCTGCCGGTGGGCTCGTCCGAAGAAGTCACGTGGGCCTCGAAATTCGTTCGCGGACACTGTCCAGGTTGGGGACAACTTAACGCGGGGAGATATGTGAGGTGCCGACGACTCGAGGTTTCACCCGCGTGCGGCAGCATGGGGGTATGCCGTCCGACGACTCGACCCCCGTGGCCAAGCCAATGCTCAGTCCCCTCGCCGAGTGCGCGATCGAGACCGAGCGACACGTCGCATCGGCCGGCTGGGACCAGCCGCCGCGGCTGTTCGCGATCGCGCGCAACGCGGAGCTGCTCGATCGCGAGCCGGCGCTCGCCGGCCAGCTGCGCGGCGCAGACCCGTCGGCATACAGCACCATCGAGCAGGAGGGTCTGCCGCAGACCTCCAACATCGAGAGCCTGCTGCGGCAACTCGGCTGGCCTCCGGAAGTGGACGGCGTCGCGCTGGCCGTCGAGCGGATCGTCGTGCCGCCCGAGGCCGAGCAGGGACTGCCCGACAACCCGACCGAGGCGACCGATGCGCTGGCCGCGCACCCCGACCGCGCGGACGTGCGTCTCTTCGTGGCCGTGCTGCGCGACGGCGACTCGATCTGCCTGCTGCGCCAGCGCGCTCACGACACCGACGACAAGGTGGCCGTCGGCAAGGACATCGCACCCGGCCTCGTCCACGCCCTACGGGTCACTCTCGACGACTGACGTCGAGGGCTGGTCTGTCGGTCAGCAGCCCGGGAAGCCGGTGGTCTTGCCTGCCGCGATCTGCTTCAGCGCGGCCAGCGCCTCCTGCAGGCTGTTGATCCGGATGACCGTCAGCCCGTTCGGGACGTGCCCCTTCGCGTCCTGGCAGTCACTGACCGGCGCGAAGAAGAACTTCGCCCCGGCCCGCTTGGCACCGAGCATCTTCTGCTTGATGCCGCCGATCGGCCCGACCGAGCCGTCCTCACTCATCGTGCCGGTGCCGGCGACGTTCTTCCCGCCGGTGAGTGAGCCCGGCGTCAGCTTGTCGTAGATCGCGAGGGTGAACATCGTCCCCGCCGACGGTCCGCCGACGTCCCCCGCGTTGACCTTCACCGTGTAGGGGAACTTGTATGACGGGGAGATCGCGATGCCGAACACCGCGCCGCCGTCCTGGCCCTTGCCGGTCCGAACGCGCAGGTGCAGCACCTTGCCGGCCCGGCGCACGGTGACCGGCACCACACTGGCGGCGGTGACCTTGGACATCACCGTCGACACAGATTTCAGCGTGGTGACCTTCGTGCCGTTGATTGTCAGCAGCACGTCCTCGGGCTTCAGCGTGCCCTCGGCGGCCGCGCCGGGCTGCAACTGCACGACGGAGATCGTCTCCGGCACGGTGATGCCCGCGGCGCGCATCGCGACAACTTCGGCGGTCTGCTGGGAGTCGGTCATCTCCGCCGTGCTCTGCTGCTGCACCTGCTTGGAGGTGATCCCCTTCGGGAACCACATGCTCTCGGGGTCGATCTCGGCGTCGTCGTCGACGTACTTCGCCTTGAGCCACTCCATCACGCTGACCGGATACTGCGGGCCGCCCGCCATCGAAACCGTCGTGAAATCAAGGCTGCCCGAGGTCGGATACGTCGTGACGCCGTTGACCTCGATGACCGGCTTGCCGTTCTGCTCACCCAGCGTGTTGGTCACCGGGCCGGGCCGCAGGATCACCTTCGGCACGTGGACCAGGTTGAGTGCCGCGATCGCGACCACCACCACGACGGCGACGATCAGCAGCGAGACGTTCTTACCGCTGAGCTTTCCGCCAGACGGTCGCTGGTCGTCCGTCATACCTTCTGCCGCGCCGTGTTCGTGTGCACCTGACGTCATCGCTTCTACAGTCCGACCCATTCATCGCTTCCGTCACGGAACGCCTGATGCTTCCAGATCGGCACCCGCTGCTTGAGGGTGTCGATCATGTCCTTGCACACTGTGAGAGCGCTGCCCCGGTGCGGCGCGCTGACCGCGACCACGACCGCGAGATCGCCGACCTGCAGCCGGCCCACCCGGTGCACGGCCGCGAGCGCGGTGATCTCGTCGGTGATGACCGACTCGGCCACCTCCCGCATGACCTCCACCGCCGTCGGATGCGCCGAATAGTCGAGCAACTCAACGGCTTTGGCATGATCCTGCTGACGAACCGTGCCCACGAAGAGCGCCACTCCGCCGGCCGCTGGGTCGTTGACTGCGGTGAGTGCCTCGTCGACCGAGAGCGGGCTGTCCCGCAGGTCGACCAGGCGTACGCGCGGGTCGGGATCCGTCATACCTTCTCCTCATTGCGCTCAGGGCGAACACCGCCCGTCCGGCGGAACCAGACCGGCGAGTTCGTGGTTGTCTAGTGCAGAGGGTATTGATCGAACGCAGGCGCGCGCTCACCGCGTGCCCCATCCGGGCCAGGAGAAGACATGTCCAACAACCCACCCGAGCGCCCTGACGACGACGAACCACAACAGCCGGATCTCTCCGAGCTCCTGCGCTCTTTCCTCGGCGGCGGCTCCGGCAACGACCAATTGGCGAGCGCCCTGGAGCAGATGGGCATGCAGGACCTCAACCCGCAGATGCTCCAGATGCTGCAGAGCCAGCTGCAGGCGATGATGTCCAGCCCGGTGGAGGGTGCGGTCAACCTGGAGCTGGCGACGGATGTCGCGCGCAAGACCGTGTCCGCCGCCGGCGACGCCAGCGTCGGCGCGGCCGCGACGCGCGACGTGCAGCAGGTCGTGCAGGTCGCCAACCTGTGGCTGGACGAGGTCACCGAGTTCCCCGCCGTCGGACCGGCGAAGGCGCTCAGCCGGGCCGAGTGGGTCGACCAGACGATGCCGATGTGGCGCCAGCTGGTCGAGCCGGTCGCGGCCGGCGTCAACAGCGCGATCGAGCGGGCGATGGGCGAGCAACTGCGCCGCCTCGACCCGGGCGCTGCGGAGCAGCTCGGACTGCCGGCCGGCATCAATCCCGCCGCGTTGATGGGCCAGATGCAGCCGATGATGGCCCGGATGAGCGCCGGCATGTTCGGGGCGCAGGTGGGGCAGGCCGTCGGTGCGCTGGCCGGCGACCTGGTGAGCGGCAGCGAGGTGGGGCTCCCACTCACCGACGGCGTCGCGATGCTGCCGGCCAACGTCAGCGAGTTCGCCGACGGCCTGGAAGTCGACGCCGGCGAGGTCAACCTCTATCTCGCGGTCCGCGAGGCGGCGCGCGCCCGGCTCTTCGGGGGCGTGCCCTGGCTCGGTCCGGCGCTCATCGCGGCTGTCCAGTCGTATGCCGGGGACATCTCGATCGACACCGAGGGCATCGAGCGGGCTGTCGCCGATGCCGACGCCACTGATCCCGCTGCGATGCAGGAGGCCCTGCAAGGTTCGCTGTTCAGCGCTCAGCCGTCCGAGGCCCAGCAGCGGGCACTGGCCCACCTGGAGACGCTGCTGGCGCTCGTCGAGGGCTGGGTCGACGTGGTCGCCAACGAGGCCGCCGGCCAGCATCTCCCCCACACGACCCAGTTGTCCGAGGCAGTTCGGCGGCGGCGCGCGACCGGCGGCCCGGCCGAGCGGGTCTTCGCCTCGCTCGTCGGGCTGGAGTTGCGGCCGCGCCGGTTGCGCGACGCGGCCAGCGTCTTCACCCAGCTCGAGGAGGCGCTCGGCCAGGAGTCACGCGACGAAGCGTGGAAGCATCCCGATTTCGCACCGACCGCCGAGGATCTCGACGACCCGCAGGCCTACGTGCGGCGTCGGCAGTCGCCCGAGGAGACGGCCGGGGCGCCCGACGAGGTGGACGCCGCGCTCGAGGCGCTGCTCGCCCAGGGAGCGGCGGAACTCCACGCCGAGCGTGGGGGCGACTCGCGCCCCGGGGGCGGCTCCGGAGCTGAGGGCGACTCCGGTCCTGAGGGCAAGGACGACCCCAAGCGCACCGACGGCGGCTCCGGCGACGACCCGGACGACGCGTGACGGACAGCGGCACATCCGATTCACCGGTCGAGTCACGAACAGCGCTGCGCGACGACGCTTTCCAGGTGTTACGCGGCGCAGCGCCCGGACCGACTCGGGATGCGTTCGAGGCCCACCTCGCGGCATACGACGACGCGCTCTGGCGCGACGGCCCACCCGAGCACTTCACCGCGAGCGCGGTCGTCTTCTCCGCCGATCTGACCCGGGTGCTGCTCGTCCTGCACAAGAAGGCGCGACTGTGGCTGCAGCCTGGTGGGCACTTCGAGACAGGTGACCGGACGGTCGCCGGCGCGGCGCTGCGGGAGGCGACCGAGGAGTCGGGAATCGCTGGGCTGACGCCGGTGCCGGGCGCGCTGTTCCTGCACCGCCATGATCTCGCGGCGGCGTTCGGTCGCTGCACGGCTCACTGGGACCTGCGCATCGCCGCCGTCGCGCCGCACGGTGCCGCCGTCATTGTGTCCGACGAGTCCGAGGATGTGCGTTGGTGGCCGGTCGATGCGCTGCCCGAGCCGACGGATCCGGACTTGGCGGAGTGCGTCGACGTGCTGCGGGGACAACTCGTCTCGGCCTGAACCGACCCGGCCGCGGTCAGTGGCCGCGGCCGAGACCCGCCTCGCGCGCTCGCACGATCGCGGCCGACCGGTCCGACACCTGCAGCTTCGCCAGGATCGCCGACAGGTGGTTACGGACCGTCTTGTCGGTGAGCCCGAGCGCTGCGGCGATCGCCGAGTTGCGGCGCCCTGCGGCCAACAGGTCCAAGACCTCACGTTCCCGAGCGGTGAGTTCGGGAAAGGCGCCCTGCGCGAACCGGCTCGTCGACTCCAGGTAGAAGCCGACGATGCGCTGTGCGACCGAGGGGCCGAAGGCGGTGCCGCCGGCCGCGACGGTCAGGATCGTCGCGACGAGGTCGTCGGCGTCGGCACCCTTGAGCAGATAGCCGCTGGCGCCCGCGCGCATCGCGCCGAAGACGTTCTCGTCGTCGTCGTGCATGGTCAGCACGAGAACGGGCAGCTCAGGGTGCGCGCTCCGTAGCTGCCGGGTGACCGCGATGCCGTCCAGGTCAGGCATCTGCAGGTCGGTCAGGACGACGCCGGGTCGGACGCGGTCGACCAGATCAAGCAACTCGCGTCCGCCGGCCGCCTCGCCGACGAGCTCGACGCGCGATTCGGAGGCCAGCACGGCGGCGACCCCGTAGCGATACATGGGGTGGTCGTCCGCCAGCACCACCCGCACCGCCTCCCCCGCACTCATCGCGTCCCCTCAGCTGCCAGGGGTATCTCCGCGTGGACCACGCTGCCGTGCGGTGCGGCATCGCGGATCGCGAGCGTGCCGCCGACCGACTCCGCCCGCTCCTGCATCGACCGCCGCCCGATGCCCGGTGCGGAGCCGTGCAAGCCGACGCCGTCGTCGCGCACGTCGAGGACGAGCAGCGTTGGCGCACAGTGCAGTTCGACCTCGACGCAGGTCGCGTTCGCATGTCGCACGGCGTTGGTGATCGCCTCGGTCACGATGCGGTGCACCGCGATCTCGACCTGCACGTCGAGATCGGGCAGCGGGTCGATCGCAACGGTGACCTGCAGCAGGCCGAGCGCGTTCACGGCCTCCGCATGCGCGCCCAGCGCCGACCCCAGGGCGCCGTGCTGCAGGCCGGCTGGGCCGAGATCGTCGATGAGACAACGGACTTCGCGGACCAACTGCTTGATCTCGTCGTGCACGACTCCGAGGATCTCGCGGGTCTGCTCGGGCCGGTCACTGCGCAGCGCTGCTTCGATGCCGAGCGCGGCGCCGGAGAGCGACGGGCCGACGCCGTCGTGCAGGTCGGCCCGTAACCGGTGACGTTCCACAGCACGGACCTCGATCACCCGTGCGCGCGACTCCGCCACGTCGCGGGCCAGCCGGGTCGCGTGGACCGCGACGGCCACGGGCACGGCGAGCGCATCAATCAGCGCACGCTCCGCCCGTGACGGAGGATCGCTCGGCGTCCGCCAGCACACCCGCAGCGCGCCGATGCGACCCTCGCCGTCGTCCAGCGAGACCTCCGACGCCGTGTGCGGCTGCGACCGGCCGGCACTCGCCAGCAGCCGGCCGTCCGCGTCGACCACTTCCACGTATGGCGAGCGCAGGGACTCCGCGACCGCCGTGACGACGGCATCCAGGTCGGGACGCGTCCCAGCGTGCAGCCCTGCCCCGAGCCGGCCGAACGCGCGGGCCGGGTCGGCGCGATCGCCATACACGAATCGGCCGATCCAGCCCGAGAGCCGGCTGTATGCCGGGCGCACCAGCAGGGCGACGAGCGCCGCCGCGAAGAAGGTGGGCACCGCATTCGACGGGGAGACGACACCCACGGCGGCAACCGCGGCGAAGTAGACGCCGACGGCCAGGCCGATGAGCGTCCCATAGAGCAGCCCGCTGCGCAGGATCAGCTGCACGTCGAAGAGTTGGTAGCGCACGATGCCGATCAGCAGCGTGACCGTGGTCAACAAGGTGACGACGAAGAGCACGGGAGGTGTTCCGAGGACGACCGCCACGATCACCGGCACGACGGACACCACCAGCCAGGCGAGTTGCTCGCGCTCGGGCGACGCAGCCCGCCACAGCCGGTGGATCGTCCAGCCGATGGTGACCGCCGACAGCACGACCGAGACGACCACCCCGACCCCGGCGGCTCCCCAGAAGACCGGCTGAATGTGCCCGTGACTCAAGGGGTTCGAGCCGAGCGGGTGTCCTGGCGCGACGCCGTCATACACCTCGTCGAGGCCGGCCAGCCCGACGCCGAACAGCAGGCTTGCGACCCAGCCGAGGCGGACGATCCACCGACTCATCCGGGTCGTGGTTCGTCCGGTCGGGTAGATCGCGGGCAGGACGGTTCCGCCGAGGAACAGCGCCGTCGCCCAGGTCCACGAACCGAGCCAGGCCATGAGCGACCGGCCCGGCAGGGACACCTGGTATGACGCGAGCGCCCAGCCCTCCCCGAGGATCGCCAGCGCATTCACCGCCGCGAGATACATCATCAGCCAGCCCACTCGGTTCGCCGGCCGCAACCACATCAGCACCATGGCGACGCTGCCGATGACCACACCGTTGACCACGTTGTTGATCACGTTGTCGTGCATCATGCCGACCAGGCTGCGGCCGCCCGGGCCGTGCGCCAGCCAGGCGCCCACCACCGACCCCGCCATCACCGGGACACCGCACGCGATGCCGATCCAGCGAGAGCGGATCCGTGGGTCGTGAATCATCGCCGGAGCGGTCGGGGTGACGGTTGCGGTCATGGCGTCCTCCAGTCAGGCTTCATCCTCCCGCCGATACACCGGCCGCGCCTGCGGATTCGGCCGGGAAACCGTCCCGGGCGGATCGGGACATCCGCCCCTGTGCCGATACCGGGCCGCAGCGGGACGCTCTTGCTCCGAGGCGCCCCAGTCAGGGTGCGCCCGGCGACGAAGGAGACGACCATGAATCAACTACGGCAGCACCCCGGCAAGACCCTCGGCAGCCTGCTCGCGCTGGCGTTCGTGCTGTTCATGTGCAGCGGCATTCCCGCACTGAAGAACGCTCAGCACGGTGTCAACCTCGTGCTCGGCGACATCTGCTGGTTCGGATTCCTGTTGACGGCACTGGTTTTCGTGGTCTCGGGCGTCCTCACCCTGGTCTGGAGGACCGGGCGCGCGCGGAGTGCGCTGTAACCCGCGCGCAGCCGTCGTCGGCCGGCACGGCGAAGGAGGGCCGGACGGGCTGCGGGGTCCTGCTGTGCTATTCGTCGAGCGCGGCTGTGCCGGCGATGTCCGGCTGCTCGTCGGTGCCGGTCTCGGTGCTGAGGCCGGCGCCGAACGCAACGCCGTCGAGATAGCCGCGCGCCCGCTCCAACTGCGGATAGGCCTCGAGCAGAGCCCAGAAGCTCTTGCCGTGATCGGGCTGCAGCAGGTGCGCCAGCTCGTGCAGCAGCACGTAGTCGCTGACGTAGTCGGGCATGCCTTGCAGGCGCTGGGACAGCCGGATGGTGCCGTTGACCGGTGTGCAGGACCCCCAGCGAGCGTGCTGGTTGGCCACCCACCGGACCGACGCTGGGCGGGCCAGGCCGCCGAGGTAGCGCGTGGACAACTGGATCGCCCGGGCCATCAGCTCGGCGTCGGTGGACCGCCCCCTCGTCGCAGCCGCCTGCACCTTGCGGACCATGTCCGCGACGAGGCGCTGCTCGTCCTTCTTCGACAGCCGGGCAGGCACCAGCACGACGATGCGCTCACCGTCGCGGTATGCCGACACAGTGTGCCGCCGGCGGGTGGAGCGCCGCACTTCCACTTCGGGTGTGGGCGACGTCATACCTCGAACCTAAGCGATGCCGGTGACATTCGCGACCATCCGGGTTGGCGCCGCGCCGCCGCGCGCGGTAGTTTTCACAATGCAAACTTGTGTTTACTACGTCCGAGGATCTGCCGATGACTGAATTCCCGCTCACCGAGACGACGCACAGTTGCGGCTGCGGCTGCTCCGACAGCGCACCGCTGCCCGAACTGGACACCCGCACCATCCCGCACGAGCTGCGGCACGGCGCCGTCTTCGGCGCGCTGGCCACCCGGCGGCCGGGCACCGGCCTGGTGCTCATCGCGTCCCACGACCCCAAGCCGTTGCTGGCGCAGATCGCCGACCTCGAAGGCGACAGCATCGAGATCGAATACCTCGCCGAAGGTCCCGATGCGTGGCGCCTGCACATGACCCGGCGCTGAGCACCACACGGCGTCCTGCCGCGTTGCGCACACCGTCGCGGGCCTGGCTGCTCGCCCCCGCGGCACTCAGCCTGCTCGCCGGTCTGGACGCCGCGCTCCTGCTCGCCGGTGTAGCGGCGCCGGTCGACGCGGCGGCACTCGCCGCGCGGCACGGTGTGCTGATGACGCTGGGCTTCCTCGGCACCCTGATCGCCCTGGAACGCGCCGTCGCACTGCACCGTTCGTGGGCGTATGCCGCCCCAGCGCTGCTCGGTGCGGGAGGCGTGGCGCTCGCGGCCGGACTTCCGGCCCACATGGGGGCCGCGCTCCTGGCCGACGGGAGCGCAGCCCTGCTCGTCGTCTATGCGCTGCTGTACCGCCGCCAGCACGACGCGGCCACCGCGGCCGAGGCGCTCGCCGCGGTCGCGGCCACCGGTGCAGCAGTGCTCTGGCTGCGCCTGCCGGTGGCCGAACTGCTGCTCTGGCTGGTCACCTTCGTCGTGCTGACGATCGTCGCCGAGCGGGTAGAGCTCGCTCGCCTGCACCTACCGGCCTACGCACCGCACCTCCTGCTCGCCGGCGGTGTCCTGCTGATCGCGTCCGCCGTGGCTTCACTTGCCTGGCCGGACGCCGGGGACCACGCGGCAGGGGCGGTGCTGCTTGCGGTCACCGCCACCCTGATGGTGCAGGACGTGGCCCGCCATACGATCCGGTTGCCGGGGTTACCGCGCCTCTCGGCCGCGGCGCTGCTCGCCGGATACGGATGGCTCGCCGTCGCAGCCGGGGTGTGGTTGCTCACCGGCACACCGAGCACCCCCGCGCAGTACGACACGGCCGTGCACGGCGTCTTCCTCGGCTTCGGTATGTCGATGGTGATCGCCCACGCGCCGGTGATCCTGCCGGCGGTCATCCGACGCCCCCTGCCGTACCGGCGCATCCAGTGGGCACCGCTGGTCGTGCTGCAGGCGAGCCTGGTGCTGCGCATCGTGGGCGGGAACGCCCTCGGCGTGCATCGTTGGTGGACGATAGGAGCCGTGCTCGGCGTGGTCGCGCTGCTACTACTGCCCGTCAGCGTGCTGACCAGCATGACGACTGCGGGCGGTTCCCGATGATCGGTTCACCGTTTCGATCATCATCGCGTTCCTCGCGAGGCAGGTGGGCGTTGCGCGACCAGCCGGCCTTCGGCTGGCTGGTCGCCGCCGTGGCGGTGGCACTGCTGCACCCGGTGGTGTCCGACGCGCACTGGCTGATGGTGCACATGATCCTGCTGGGTGCGATGACGCACGCAGCGATCGTCTGGAGCACCTACTTCACCCAGGCGCTGCTGAAGACCTCCGAGGAGCTGGACCCCCGACGTCTGCAGTCGGCCCGCATCGTGCTGGTGCTCGCCGGCGTGCTCTGTGTGCTCATCGGCGTCCCGACGGCACGCTGGCCGCTCGTGATCGCCGGCGCGAGCCTGGTGTCCGCCGCGATCATCTGGCACGCCACAGCACTCGCCGTCCGGTTGCGGCACAGCGTGGCGCGCCGCTTCCGCACCACCGTCCTCTACTACCTCGCCGCGGCCGGATGCGTGCCGCTCGGCGCGGGCTTCGGGACGGCCCTGGCCAAGGGTCCGGGCGCGGAGTGGCACGGCCGCCTGCTGGTCGCACACTCGATGACCATGCTGCTCGGCTGGCTGGGGCTGACCGTGCTGGGCACCTTGGTGACGCTGTGGCCGACGATGCTGCGGACCCGGATGGACGCACGCGCTGAAAGCCTTGCACACCAGGCACTTCCGATCGTCGTTGCCGGCCTGCTCACGGTCGACTGCGCAGCCCTTGCGGGTCTGCCCTGGGCAACGGTCGCCGGCCTGCTGATCTATCTGGCCGGGACGTGCTGGTGGGGCCGGGCCCTGCTGCGACCAGTGCGGACCAGTCCCCCGAGACACGCCTCGGCATACTTCGTCAGCGCCGCGGTCGGCTGGGGCGCAGTCCTGCTCGTGCTCGCGCCACTCACGATCGCGACCACGAGATCGTGGGGCGACCTCGGCGACGGGTATGACGACGTGGCGACGATCGCGGCGGTCGGTTTCGCGCTGCAACTGCTGACCGGTGCTCTTTCCCACCTCGTGCCGGTCGTGATCGGGGGCGGCGCCCAGGTGATCCGAGCCGCGCAACGGCACTTCGACCGGTACGCCGTCCTCCGGCTCACCGTCGTCAACCTCGGACTGCTGCTCTGGGTGACACCGACGCCACCCGCCATCCGCGACACGGCGCGGGTGCTGGTCATGCTCACGCTGCTCGCCGTCGTTCCGCTGATGCTGCTCGGCATCCGGGCCGCGGTCCGCATGCGACGGGAGCTCGCCGCCGACCACGGCCTGCGCGGCCGGCAGCTCGGCGCCGATCCGGGCATCTGGTCCCCGGGGCAGCTGGTGGCGGGCGTCGCGGTGCTCGCACTCGGGATCAGCGTCGCCGTTGCGTGGAACCCGACGGGCGTCACGCCGGTGAATGCGGCAGCTGCCGCCTCCGGGGTCGTGCGAGCGACCGGGAAGACCACCACCGTGTGGGTCACCACGGACGACATGCGCTTCCATCCCTCGTCGGTCACCGTGCCACGGGGCAACAAGCTGGTGATCGTGCTCACCAACACCGACAGCACGACGTCGCACGACATCTACTTCCCGAACGGCGCGCGGGCGCCGCTCCTGTCGATGGGTCAGAGCGCCACCGTCGACGTCGGTGTCGTTACCAAGGACATCCAGGGCTGGTGCACCGTCACCGGACACCGAGCGATGGGAATGGTTTTCGACGTCGCGGTGCGCGATGCACCATCTGCCACGGCAGGCGGCTCGTCGATGGACATGCGCGCCGGCGGCACGGCCTCCGCCATACATCCGGACACTCGGGTGCCGGCGTCGTTCCGAGCCGCCGACGCGTCGCTGCCGCCGCTCCCGGCATCCACGGTCCATCACGTGACACTGACGATCCGGGACGTCCGGATGCAGGTTGCGCCCGGCATCTGGCAGACCCGGTGGACGTACAACGGACAGGTTCCCGGGCCGACGCTGCACGGTCGGGTCGGCGACAGGTTCGTCGTGAAGCTGATCAACAAGGGCGACATGGGCCACTCGATCGACTTCCACGCCGGCGACGTATCACCCGCCGAGCCGATGCGCACCATCGCGCCGGGGCGGTCCTTGACCTACACGTTCACCGCACATCGCGCGGGCGCCTGGCTCTACCACTGCTCGACGATGCCGATGTCGGCGCACATCGCAGCGGGGATGGCGGGCGCGGTGATCATCGAGCCGCCGCATCTGCCGGCCGTCGACCGGAGCTACGTCCTCGTGCAGTCCGAGGCGTATGTCGACGGCAACGGCCGCTCCTCCGTCACGGAGGTCGACGCCGCCGCAGTCGCCGCGCGAACACCGAGTTTCGTGACCTGGAACGGTATGGCGAACCAGTACGACTACCGGCCGCTCACCGCGAAGGCCGGTGAGCGCGTCCGCATCTGGGTCGTCGACGCCGGACCGAACGAGCCGACCAGCTTCCACGTCGTCGGGTCCCAGTTCGACACCCTGTACGCGGAGGGCGCCTACCTCCTCAAGCACGGCAGGGACGCCTTCGGCGACACCGGCGGTAGCGCGCAGGCACTGTCCTTGGCGCCGGGTCAGGGCGGGTTCGTGGAGTTCACCCCACCGGCCGCCGGCACGTACCCGTTCGTCAGTCACATCATGAGCGACGCCGAGGCAGGTGCCCATGGCGAGCTGACGGTGTCCGCCGGGTAGCGCCGGCGCAGGGTATGGCGCGCACTGTGGACAACTTCTGCGCGAGAGGGGCGGCCGGTGGCACGGTGGCTGTCTGCCACAGCGACCGTCACGTCGAAGGAGACACGTCGATGACCGCTCAGCCCGCGGCGTTCGAGCGACCGGAGCTGCCCGACCGGCTGGGCCTGCGCCGGCACAGCGACAGCACCGTGCTGTTGACCGGCCCCGACCCCGGGAGCCTGGTGCTGTCCGGGCTCACCGAGGCTGAGACAACGGCCGTCGTCGGACTCGGCGCTGCCCTGCGGATGCCGCACCAGCCGCGGCGCTGGACTCCGCCATCCAGCCGCTGGGGCGGGCTGCTGGCGATGCTCCAGGAGGCGGCCCGCCATCTGTCTCCACCGGCCCCGCGCACGCGGGTCGTCGTGCTCGGTGACGGCCCGCTACCCGACGAGATCCGCCGGGCGCTGACACCGGTCGTGCAGCGCATCGTGCCTGAGTCCGAAGCGCTCGCGGCCGTCCACGCCGACGCCACGATTCATCCGCCGGATCTCGTGGTGCTGCCGGCGATCGACGCGGTCCCTCCGCTCGCCGGCCGACGGTGGCAGGCCCGCGGGGTGCGCCAACTACCGGTCGTGGTCTCCGGCGGGATGCTGATGGTGGGACCACTCGTCCGGCCCGGCACCGGTCCGTGCTTGGGATGCCTGGACGTGCACCGCGGCGCGCGAGACCCCGGCTGGGCAGCGTGGCAAGCCGCGCGAGCAGGTATGCCGGACACCGAGCGAGATCTCGATGCCGCACCGGAGGTGCGGGTGGCGGCCGCCGCTCTCACCGCCTGGATCGCGTCCGGAGACCACCTGGACCAGGCCCTACCGGCCGGTGTCAGCGTCAGCCTGGAACGGCCGCGCCTACGCCTCCAGCACCATCTGTGGACACGGCACCCGTCCTGCTGTGGCTCCGTCACGCAGGGGTGACAATGGACAGGTGAGCGACCTCCCCCGCAAGACCGTCGTGCGTGCTGCCCGACTGGCGACGCTGCCCCTCGGCTTCGGCGCCCGCGCCGCGGTCGGGCTCGGCAAGCGGGTCGGCGGACGTCCCGCGGAGCTCGTGACCGCCGAGTTGCAGTCCCAGACCGCCGAGCAACTCTTCAAGGTGCTCGGCAGTCTCAAGGGCGGCGCGATGAAGTTCGGCCAGTCGCTGTCGATGTTCGAGGCAGCGCTGCCGGAGGAGCTCGCCGCGCCATACCGCTCGATGCTGACCAAGCTCCAGGACACTGCGCCGGCGATGCCGACCGCGTCACTGCACGCTGTGCTCCGCGAGGAGCTGGGGGTCCGGTGGCGCTCGAAGTTCACCGAGTTCGAGGACGAGCCCCGGGCCGCGGCCTCGATCGGGCAGGTGCACCACGCCGTATGGCGCGACGGCCGCGAAGTGGCGGTCAAGGTGCAGTATCCGGGCGCCGCGGAGGCGCTGATGTCCGACCTGAACCAGCTGTCACGGGTGGCGCGGGTGAGCACCAGCTGGGTGCCCGGGCTCGAGGTCGCACCGATCCTCGCCGAGCTGAAGGGCCGCATGGCCGAGGAGACCGATTACAGTCTCGAAGCCGCGATGCAGGAGCAGTTCGCCGAAGCGTTCGCCGGCGATCCGGCATACCTGCTGCCCGGCGTCGTCTTCGCCACACCCCGGGTGATCGTCAGCGACTGGATCGACGGTTTGCCGCTGTCCCGGATCATCGACTCCGGCAGCGAGGAGGAGCGCGACCTGGCGGCCGCACGCTATTTCGAATTCCTCGTCAGTGGGCCGGAACGCTCCGGTCTGCTGCACGCCGACCCGCACCCCGGCAACTTCCGGCTGCTGGCCGACGGGCGGCTGGGAGTGCTCGACTTCGGCGCGGTCAACCGGCTGCCCGACGGCCTGCCGCCCGCGATGGGCGAGTTGATCACCGCCGCGCTTCGTGGCGACGAGGTGACCCTGCTGGACGGCCTGCGCGACGAAGGCTTCGTCAAACGCTCCATCGACGTCGACGCGCACGACGTGCTCGAATACCTCGGCGTCTTCCTGAAACCGTTGCGCTCCAACGAGTTCCGCTTCGACCGCGATTGGTTGCGGAGCATTTTCAACTACCTCAACGACCCGCGCAACGCGACCTTCACCGTCGGGCTGCGGCTCAACCTGCCGCCGAACTACGTGATGATCCACCGCGCCTGGCTCGGCGGGATCGCGGTCTTGTGCCAGATCGGCGGCAACGTGCCGGCGCGGGAGATCTTCGATACGTGGGTTCCCGGCGCCGACCTGCCGCCATTGGCCGCCTAGCGCTTGCTGCTCGAGCGTCGGAGGCGGCTGCGCGCAACTCGCGACCGTCGCGACTTATGGACGCTGCGACGCCCTATTCCCGCACATACCTCGCGACCGTCGCGACTTATGGACGCTGCGACGCCCCATTCCCGCACATACCTCGCGACCGTCGCGACTTATGGACGCTGCGACGCCCTATTCCCGCACATACCTCGCGACCGTCGCGACTTATGGACGCTGCGACGCCCCATTCCCGCACATACCTCGCGACCGTCGCGACTCATGGACGCTGCGACGCCCCATTCCCGCACATACCTCGCGACCGTCGCGACTCATGGACGCTGCGTGTCGGGCGCTGCGTCGGACCAGTAGAACGTGCGGCATAGCGCACCAGCCACTGGACGGAAGCGGTCCCGCGAGCCTCGCCGTCGCCGCGGACCAGTAGAACGTGCGGCACAGCGCACCAACTACTGGACGCCAGCCGCCCCGCAAGCCTCGCCGTCGCGTCGGACCAGTAGAACGTGCGGCATAGCGCACCATCTACTGGACCTGGAACGACTGCGGAGCGGTGCCTCGCGTGAGCCGGCGGGACCAAGCGGACACAGCAAAGCCGGCCGCGGTGAGCCGCGACCGGCTTTGCGATCGGACCGCCGACGAGAGGCGGTGGTAGGGCGTTCATCGACGTGGGGTGGTCGGCGGGGGAAGCACACGCGTCACGTGTTTGCTTCGCCTGGTCGCCGGCTGGCCCGTCGGTGGGCGAGGTCGGGTCGGTTCGACCCGCAACAGCTGGAACATGGTGAAAGCTCTTTCGGGATGGGCATCCCCGCACGGCCGGTGTTGTCCGCGAGGGACACACCGGCCGCGCGGCATACCGGTGTCGTGAAGTCGAAGATTGCTGCGCATGGTGATCACGCGGCGACGGTCTGCTTGCGCGGCCGGCCGCGAGGCCGCTTCCGCGGGATCACCACGCCCTGATCGAACAGCTCGCCGCCCCAGACGCCCCACGGCTCGGAGCGGTCCTTCGCTCCGGCGAGGCAGGCGTCCCGCAGCGGGCAGGTGCCGCACAGCGCCTTGGCGAACTCGACGTCCTCCGGGCGCTCGGCGAACCAGAGCTCGGGGTCGTTGGCCCGGCAGGGCAACTGCTCGCCGCATGCCGCGGCCAGCTCGGTCGCGTCTATCAGATCGGTCAACATCATCGGTGGCACCTCCTTGTCGCGGAAACCCCGGGTGCGGGGCCCCTCCTGGTCGGTCCGCGCCTGGTGGGCGCCGGCCGGTTGTTCGGTGGTCGTGCACTCGTGCATGGAGTTCTTCCTGGTCGTGGATGGAGGCCTGCGACACAAAAAAGCCGCGGACCCTGGTGTCGGGTTCCGCGGCCTTCGATGAGGACCTTCACGTCTGGATCAGACGGGTGGCCCCGAAGGGAGGGAACGCCGGACACCGCCGGCAAAGCTGTAGTTGCGGTCGGACGGGACGTCGGCACGAACGATCGGGTCAGACACCGCACCCATGACCTGGGCGGCGCCCTCGACGAAACGCTCACGCTTGACCAGTCCAGTGACGACACCGCTGGCGATGGACGCACCGGTGGCGCCGAATCCACCGCGCGCATCGGCGAGGATCGTCGTCGACGGCAGGAGGGCAGGCGTCATCGCGGCGTGCTCATCGCACAGCTGCGTCATCGGAATGTTTCCCATTGCGCCGACCCTCCTTTCGCTTTCGCGTTCCTCAACACGTCGCCTGGACGCTTGAGCTGGACTCGAACAGGCTACGGTCTGCGCGCACACGCGAGCAACCGATTTACCGAGAATCTTTTCCCCGATTTGCCACTTTCTTGAAAAGCGTTGTGCGCCAACAAGATTCGAGACAAGAAAATCTGCACCTCGAAAAGGTATGGCGTGGCGCCGCGCCCGACCCGTCAGGCGCTGGTGCGTTGCGCCGCGACACACTGCTCCGCCGCCTGTTCCGGATCCGTGCCGGCCAGCACGGCCAGCACCGCTTCGCCATAGGTGTCCCGCTTGTGCTTGCCGACGCCGGAGACCTGGGCGAGGCCCGCCACGTCATCGGGCCGGCGCTCGGCGATCGCGATCAGCGTCGCGTCGGTGAACACCACGAACGCCGGAACCTTCGTCAGCGTCGCGACGTGCAGGCGCCACGCCCGCAACGCCTCGAACTGCGCCTCGTCGTAGGTCGCCGGGCAGTCCGAACAGCGGCCGATCTTGCGCTCGGCCGCCGTGTCGAGAGCCGCGCCGCAACTGCGACACGTCTTGGGCTTCGCGGGCTTCTTGGCCGGGCTGCCGGCCGCTTGGGTCTTCGGCGCACTGCGCGCGCCCGGACCGAGCAATGACGCCGCGGGGTCGAGGAAGCGCGACGGTCGCCGGCTCGCTCTGCCTCCGGCGTTGCGCGAGGCCGCCCAGCTGAGCAGCAGGTGCTTGCGGGCGCGCGTGAGCCCGACATACAGCAGCCGGCGCTCCTCCTCGATCGCCTGGGGTCCCTCGGCCAGTGAGATCGGGATCAGTCCGTCGGAACAGCCGATGAGCAGCACGGCGTCCCACTCCAGGCCCTTCGCCGCGTGCAGCGACGCGAGTGTCACGCCCTCGACGGTCGGTGCGTGCTGCTCGGCGGCGCGGCGGTCGAGCTCGGCCACCAGGTCGCGCAGCCGAAAGGCCCCGTCGGTGCCAGCGAGGTCGTCGGCGAGCTCGGCCAGGGCGTTGAGCGACTGCCAGCGCTCGAGCACCGAGCCGCCGGAGGGCCGCTGTGGCGACCAACCGGCCGCGGTGATGATGTCGCGCACCAGCTTGCCCAGGGCTTCGCTGCCGTCGTCACCGCGCACGCCACCGCGCAACAGCACCAGTGCCTGACGTACCTCGGCACGCTGGAAGAAGCGCTCGCCGCCACGGACGAGGTAAGGGATGTCGGCCGCCGACAACGCCTGCTCGATCGCCTCGCTCTGGGCGTTGATGCGATAGAGCACCGCGATCTCGCTGGCCGGAACACCCTCTGCGAGAAGCTTTTTCACCTCGGCCGCGACGTATGCCGCCTCGGCGTCGTCATCCGGCAACGAGCTCAGGCGAGGAGCCGGGCCGGCGTCGCGTTGCGCCCGCAACTGCACGCCGCCCTCGGCATGCCGCGTGCCGGCCTGCAGCACGACGTTGGCGAGCTCGACGACCTGCGGCGTCGAGCGGTAGTTGCGCACCAGCCGCACGGTCGCGGTGCCCGGCCGCCGCTTGGCGAAGTCGAGCAGATGCCGGGGCGTCGCGCCGGTGAAGGAGTAGATCGTCTGCGCCGGGTCGCCCACGACGCACAGGTCGGGCCGGTCCCCCACCCAGAGGTCCAGCAGCGCCTGCTGGGCGGTGTTGACGTCCTGGTATTCGTCGACGACGAAGTGCCGGTATTGACCGCGAACGGTCGCGGCGATGTCGTCCCGCTCGGCGAGCACTCCGGCCATCAGCAGCAGCACGTCCTCGAAGTCGATGACGCCGCGGGCCGTCTTGACCTCCTCGTAGGTCTCCCAGAGGCGCGCCATGGCGGTCAGGTCGAGCTCGGCGGGTGACCGGCCGGCCCGGGCGGCGGCGGCGCGGTAGGTCTCCGGGGTCAGCATCGACACCTTCGCCCACTCGATCTCCGCTGCGAGATCACGGATCACCACCCGGTCCAGCTCCAGCCGCAGTCGCGCGCCGGCCTCGCCGACGGCCGGCGCCTTGTGCTTGAGCAGCTGCGGGACGGGGCCGCCGATCGCCTGGGGCCAGAAGTACTGCAGCTGTTTGAGGGCGGCGGAGTGGAAGGTGCGCGCCTGCACGGTGGGTAGGCCGAGACCGCGCAGCCGGGTGCGCATCTCCCCCGCCGCACGGGCGGTGAAGGTCACTGCGAGCACCCGGTCGGCGCGGTAGGCACCCGAATGCACGCCGTAGGCGATGCGGTGGGTGATGGCTCGGGTCTTGCCGGTGCCGGCGCCGGCCAGCACGCACATCGGCCCGAGCGGGTTGCTCGCCACCTGCCGCTGCTCGGGGTCGAGCCCGGCCAGAACGTCGCCCGCACCCCACGAAGTTCTCCGCTCCTTCGTCGCTCCGATACTTCGCAGGGACCCCGCGTCCATTTCGGACTCGTCTCGTTGGCTCATCGCGCCTGCCGCAGCAGCGAGCCATCATCGGCCTGGTCGATCGGCCCGCCATACCAGTGCTCGATGAGGTGTCGCGCGATCGACAGGCGCGCCGACAACCGGATCTCCCCGCGGCTCACCGCGTCGGTGAGCTCCTCGCGACTGAACCAGCGCGCGGCCGCGATCTCGACCGGGTCGAGGGTGAGCTCAGTGGTGGTCGCCCGGCAGGTGAAGCCGACCATCAGCGACGCCGGGAACGGCCACGGCTGGTCGCCGAGAAAGCGCACATCGGTGACGGGCACCCCGACCTCCTCCATGACCTCGCGGGCGACGGCGGTCTCCAGTGACTCGCCGGGTTCCACGAAACCAGCAAGCACCGACATCCCGTTGCCGGCGAAGTTGTGACCGCGGCCGAGGAGGATCCGGTCGTCGGCGTCGACGACCGACATGATGACCGCGGGGTCGGTCCGCGGGTACTGGTCGCGGCCGCAGTTGTCGCAGTGCCGGACCCAGCCCGCCTCGGCGACCGTCGTCGCGTGGCCGCACCGGGGGCAGAAGCCGTGTGCCGCATGCCACCGGCCGATACCCATCGCCGCCACCGCGATCGGGACGTCGTCGGCGTTCAGGCGCAGTCCGAGCTGCCGCAGGCCCTCGGCGGTCACCCGGTCGTCGTGGGGCCGCAGCACGGCCAGCACCTCACGATCGCCGACCGCCCCCAGGTAGACCAGCAACTCCTCGCGGTCGTCGCCGCGCGGCGCCCGGTAGAGCAGCCGGCTGCCGCCGTCCTCGTGCGGCAGGCGATCGCCATACACATCCAGCACGGCGGTGGTCGGCTCCGCGAGGAGGCTCGCGATCAGCTCGGGGTCGCGCCGGCGCAGGGCCCGGCGGTCGAGAGCGCCGCTGTCGAGGACGAGATCCAGAAGAGTTTGGGAAGCTGCGGGCACGCCATCAAGGTTATGCCGTCGGTTCGGCTTACCGTGGGGCCGTGCTCCGCAGCCCGTTCGCCCTCGCCGCCCTCGCGACGGCCGCCGTCCCTCATTTCACACCGACCAGCGTCGAAGGCACCTCGACCGCCGGCGACGATCGCTTCCAGATCGCCTACGTCACCACCGGGGACGGCCGGCAGTGGGTGGTGCGCGCCGGGCTGAGCACCGCCGCGGGCGCCCAGATGGAGCAGTCCGACGGCCTGCTGCGGCTGCTCACCAAGCGGGTCCCCTTCGCGGTGCCGCGCATCGAAGGCATTGCCACCACTGACGACGGCACCGTCGTCGCCGTCCAGCCGCGGCTGCCGGGCACCTCGTTGGTATGGCGCGACCTGCGACCCGGGTCCGTCGTTGCACGCGGCATCGGCCGCGCCCTGGCCGCGGTGCACGACGTCGACCCGCGTGCGGTCGAGGAGGCGGGGTTGCCGACCTACGACGCCGACGCCTACCGGGCGCGCCGCCTGGCCACGCTGGACCGGGCCGCGGCGACCGGGCACGTGCCGCCGACGCTGTTGTCGCGCTGGGAACGCGCCCTCGAAGAGGTGGCGCTGTGGAAGTTCGCGACCTGCACCGTGCACGGTCCGCTCGAGGGCTCACACGTCCTCGTCGACGACACCGAGGTCGTGGCGATGACCGGCTGGGAGCAGGCGGCCGTGTCGGACCCGGCCGCCGACTTCGCCGTGCTCTCCGTGCTGGCCGAGCCGGCGACCTTCGACACCGTGCTGGAGGCGTATGCCGGGGCGCGTCGCGACACCATCGACCCCCACCTGGAGCGCCGGGTGCGGCTCGCGGCGGAACTGCAGCGGGTCAACGCGCTGATGGACGCCGTGACCACCGGCGACGAAGGCCTCGTCCGCCGCAGGGCGGCCGCCCTGCGGCGGCTCGACGAGTCCGTGCAGGGCGACGAGTCGCTGCTCCCACCCGCGCCGGGCAGACGCACCATGCCGGAGGTCGCCCCGCAGGAGCCGACGCCGACGGTCGACCCCGAGGACATCGAGGTGGTGGAGTTCGAGGACGCCGGTTCCGACGACGAGACGGTCGAGATCCCGGTCAGCCAGCGGCCCGCCGCCGGCACCGTGCACGACCGGGCCACCGACGAACACGCCGATGAGGAGCCGGAGCCGTCGACCTACCCGATCGAGGACGACGGCTCCGCCGACGACACCGAAGAGGACGAGACGACGTCCTGACCGCGAGCGCTACATGTCCATGCCGCCGTTGACGCCCCACACGGCGCCGGTGATGTATGACGACTGGTCCGCGGCCAGGAAGTGCACGACCCGCGCGATCTCGTCCGGGCGGCCGAGCCGGCCCATCGGGATCTTCGCCTTGATGCTGTCCAGCACCTTCTCCGGGATGTGCTCCAGCATCTCGGTCGCGATGAAGCCGGGCGCGACGGTGTTGACCGTGATGCCGGCCGAGTCCTCATCGAGTTTGCCGGCCCGTTTGAGCTGGAAGCACGCCTCCAGCGCGAGCGTCTTGGTCAGCCCGAAGAGGCCCGACTTGGACGCGGCGTAGTTGGCCTGACCGATGTTGCCGGTCTCGCCGATGATCGACGAGATGTTGATGATCCGGCCGGTGCCGCGCTCGATCATGTGCGGTAGCACGGCCTGCGCCATGAAGAACGCGCCGTTGAGGTTGACCGCGATGACCTTCATCCAGTCCTCGGCGGTCAGCTTGAGCACCGTCTTGTCGATCGTGATGCCCGCGTTGTTGACCAGGATGTCCAGCCGTCCGTGCCGTTCGATGACCTCGTCGATCGCCCGGCGGCAGTCCTCGACCTCCCCGACGTTGCCCTGCACCACCGAACCCTCGAGGCCGGCCTCCTTCAGGGAGTTGGAGTAGTCCTGCGCCTTCGCAGAGTTGGCGCTGTAGCCGGCGGCCACGACCGCCCCTTGCTCGGCCAGACTGCGGCTGATGGCCGCTCCGATGCCTCGCGTGCCTCCGGTGACGAAGGCGACCTTGCCGTGCAGGCGCGGCCGGCGCGGCGTCGTCGTGTCGATGTCCGGTGCTGTTGCGGTCATGATTCCTCCTCGCGCTGCGCAAGGAGCGGGCTCACCCGGGGCTCGGCACTCGCGCCGCTGGATCTGTTTCTGCTGGCGGCTCCTTCTCGAGGGCTCACGGTGAGCGTGCTCGTGCGCCGAGGCTACTGCGGCCCGGCAACGGACGGGTGAGTTTGGAGCGGCTACTGCGGGACGCGCCGCAGCAGCTCGGCGATCGCGTCATCCGGCGGCATCGCGGGCCAGACCGTTTCGCCGCTCGTCGCGTAGTAGAACGCGGCGGCCACCTGCGCGGTCGGTATGCCGCGCAGCCGCGCAAACGCCAGGCGGTAGGCCGCGAGTTGCAGGACTCGCGCCTGCATCGCCGGGCCCGAGGGGCGGGCGCCGGTCTTCCAGTCCACGATCATGAACCCGCCGTCGTCGCGCGGGAACACCGCGTCGATGCGTCCACGCACCGAGATGCCGTCGATCCACGTTTCGACCGACACCTCGATCTCCGAGGGCGTGCGGGCTGCCCATTCGGAGGCGAGGAAGCGGTCCTTCAACGCCTCAAGGTCCGCGCCGTCGTCCGCATCGTCGTCAGCGGCGCCGGGAAGCTCCAGCACATCGACGAGTGCAGCGCGCGAGTAGTGCTGCTCGATCCAGGCGTGGAAGGCGGTCCCGCGGCGCGCGGCCTGCGCCGGTGGCGGCGGCATCGGCCGGCGCAGCTCGCGAGTGAACTCCTCCGGATCTGCCGCCAGCGACACCACCGCCGATGCGGACAGGTGGCGCGGCAACAGCACCGCACCGGTCCCCCGGGTGCGCGCCCGATCCCGCTCTCGCAGCAGGAGCTCGATCTCCTGCTCGCGGTCGTCCAGCGGCAGCACATCGTGCACCGCGGGGTCGGCCAGCGCCGCCCGGACCCGGCCAACGCCATCGGCCAGCTCCGCCCGGCGTGCGGCCATCGGGTCGTGCGGCCAGGACACGACCGAATCTTGCCCGTCCCGGGGATCGGGCACCTTGGTCTCGCCCGGCTCGGGCTCGGGCATCGGCTCCCACCGCTCCTGGTCGACGAGACCGGTGTCGACCAGCTCGGTCAGATAGCGGGAGGTGATCCGTGGGGCCGTGGCGGTGGCCCAGACGCTCGCGGTGAGCAACAGCTCGGACCGGGCTCTGGTGAACGCGACATAGGCGAGCCGGCGCTCCTCGTCGAGGCCGTGCTGCCCTGCGGCGGCACGGAAGTCGTTGATCGCATCACGCAGCTCGGCCGCGTCGGTCGCCTCGGCCCAACGCAGCTGGGGCAATCCCTCGGCGTCACCACGCAGGTCGAACGGCAGCCCCTCGATGCCGCCGGTCCACTCGGCGGCGTTGACCGCCCAACTGTCGGGGTCACCCGGCCGGCCGTCCTTGCTGATCTTCCAGCCGTGGTAATCGGCGCTCCACGTCACGACACCCGAGTGGTCGGGGAAGGTGCCCTCGATCAGGCCCGGCACCGCGACGATGTCCCACTCGAGTCCCTTGGCGGCGTGCACGGTCAGGACCTGTATGGCGCGCGGCTCGGCCTCCAGGTAGGGACGGTCGAGCCCACGCTCCTCGCGCTCGGCCGCGGCCAGCCAGTCGAGGAATCCGCCGAGGGTCGGGCGGTCCGACGACGCGGCGAATCCCGCTGCGACTTCGGCGAAGCCGTCGAGGTGCACGCATGCGGTCTCGGGTGTCTGGCCGGGTCTGGACAGCACCTCGATGTCGAGGGCGAGCGCCCGCTCGGCCTCGACGACGAGCTCGCCGAGCGGCAGGCCGGTCATCGACCGCAGCCTCCGGATCTCGTGCGCGAGGCCGGCCAGCCGCTCGAGCGCCGACTTGCTGAGTCGCTGCCCTGCGGGCCCACGCCAGTCGGCGTCAGGCAGCTCCTCCAGCGCCTCGATGATCGATGCGCGGTCGCGGGTGTCGCTCTCAATGTCCTTGCGCCGGTCGCCGTCCATCCGGGGCCGGTCTCTCTTCTCCAACACGCGGGCCCACTCCGCCAGGCCGTCCAGGTCGGCCGGGCCGAGCCGCATCAGCGGCCCGGTGAGCAGCCGCATCAGCTGATCGCCGCGGGTCGGATCCTGCACTGCCCACAGCAAACTCACGATATCGGCGACCTCGGACGTGGTGAGCAGGCCGCCCACGCCGACCACCTCGACGGGCAGGTTGCGCTCATGCAGTGCCTCGACCACCGCGGGGAACTGGGACCGCTTGCGGCACAGCACCGCGGCTGTCCGGCCGGTCCATGCGCCGTCCGGGTCGGTGTGCCGGTCGGCGACCCAGCCGGCAAGGTATGCCGCCTCCGCATCCTGGTCGAGCAGCCGGGCCGCCACGACAGAGCCCTCGCCCGCTCCCGGCCGGGGCTGCAACGTCTCCACGGGCACCGCACTCGCCGAACGCAACGGTCCCGACACCCGGTTGGCAGCCGCCAGGATGCCCCGGTCGTTGCGCCAGCTGCGCGACAGCTGAAGGACTTTCGCCGGACCGTCGGTGTCGGCGAAAAGCTGCGGAAAGCTGGTCAGCGTGGTCGCACTCGCGCCGCGCCAGCCGTAGATCGACTGGTTGGGGTCGCCGACAGCGGTCACTCGCACGTCACGACCGGGCGTGTCGTCGGTCCCGGCGTACAGGGAGCGCAACAGCACCAGCTGCGCCTCGCTGGTGTCCTGGAACTCGTCGAGCAGCACCGCCCGGAACCGTTGGCGCTCCAGCGAGCTCAGCTCCGGGAAGTTGCGCGCCAACTGCGCCGCGAGGGCCATCTGGTCGGCGAAGTCGAGCGCGGACCGCTGCCGCTTCAGCCGGAGGTAACGCTCGACGATCGGAACGATCTGCTGACGCGCGGCGAGCGAGTCGATGACCTTCTTGATGTCGCCGCCGGTGACCTTGGTCGCACCCTTCGGCGGCAACGCGCCGGCGTCCTTGAGGAACTGCTCGAGGTGGTCGGACAGCTGGTCGACGGTCACCAGGTGCTCCGCGAGTTCACCGGCGATCGACACGACCGCGGTCGTCACGTTGCCCACCGCCGACGTGACGAGGTCCATCGGCCCGTCATACCCGAGGACGGCTTCGGAGGCGAGCTGCCAGGCGGCGGCCTCGGAGAGCAGCCGCGACTCCGGCTCGATGCCCAGCCGCAGCCCGTGCTCACCGACGATCCGGCCCGCATAGGAGTGGTAGGTCTGCACGGTGGGCAGCTCGGCGAGCGCCTCAGCGCCGTCGTCGGCCGTCGGTAGCCAGATGCCCTCGCGGCGCAACCGGCGCAGCCGCAAGCCGATCCGCTCGGCGAGCTGCCCGGCGGCCTTGCGGGTGAAGGTCAGGCCGAGCACCTGGTCGGGCTCCACGTGCCGGTTGGCGACCAGCCACACCACGCGAGCAGCCATCGTCTCGGTCTTGCCCGAGCCGGCGCCCGCCACGACCAGCAACGGGCTGTCGGCGGCGGCCTCGGTCACCGCGATCTGTTCGTCGGTCGGCCGCGGTAGTCCCAGCGCTGTGGCGAGCTCGACCGCGGAATACCGCTCCGTCATGAGCGAGATCCTTCCGGCCGCAGCGGACAGCACTTGATCACCGGGCACGTGCGGCACCGCTTGTTCAGTTGCGCGGTGAAGGTCGTCGCGGACATCCCCTCCGCGGTCTGCTCGATCAGCCGGTAGGCCCACCGCGGGTCGTCCTGGTCGGCGAGCGGGCCCTGCACCTGGGTGGCCGCGCTCTTGCCGGCCACCTTGCCCACCTGCACCAGGGCGGCGCCGCCCGAGGTCGTTCCCTCCTCGAAACCACCCTCGGCGATCGCCACCTGGTAGGCCGCGAGTTGCGGGTTGGTCTCCAGCTCCGCCGCGGTCGGTTTCGAGGAACCGGTCTTGAGGTCGATCACCCGCAGCTCGTCGCCCCGGCGCTCGAGGCGGTCGACGCGGCCGGTGAGCTCCGCGCGCCCGACGGCGACCCGGAACGCCCTCTCGACGTCGACCCGCTCCCAACCCTGCGCCTTCGCCTCGTCGAGGTAGCCGATGAGCCGGGTCAGCATCTGCTGCGCGGTGGTCCGCTGCTGCTCGGACACCCACGTCTCACCCAGCCCGAGCCGCGCCCAGCGCTCGTCGAGGGCAGCCGCCATCGCATCCGGATCGGTGTCGGCGAACTCCTGGGCAACCTCGTGCACCAGGGTGCCGAGCGCCGCCGCGCCGACGTCCGGTCCATCCGCGCCGGCGGTCGTCAGCAACCAGCGGAGTCCGCACTCCCCGAACGACTCGACCCGCGAGGGTGAGACCTGAACCCGCTGACCGGGCAACCGGAGCGGCCGGTCGTCGCTGAGCTCGCGCAGCGCCCACCACTGTGCCGGGTCCGCGCCCCGCACACCGGCCGCCGCCAGCCGCGCCAGTTGCCGGGCGGCCTGACCGCGCTGCTCGTCATCGCCGATCGCCAGCTCGCGCCGCAGCTCGGCGACAACCGCGGAAAGCGTTGTAGGCCTTGCCACTTCGGTGAAGTCGCGCAGGGCATCCGGATCGTCGGGCGCGTCCAGCGGGTCCACCACGTCGAGGTATGGCGAGGGCTGCTCGTCCTCACTGCGGACCGCCGTCACCAGCAACCGCCGGTTCGCCCGCGTGACTGCGACGAGGAACTGCCGGGTCTCGTCATACCGCACAGCGGCCTGGGCCGCCCGCCATGAGTCGCCGCGGTCGGCGAGCACGTCGACCAGCCGCTCGGAGCCGAGCAGCGAGCCGCGCAACCGCAGGTCGGGCCAGACGCCCTCCTGCACGCCGGCGACCACCACGAACTGCCATTCGCGGCCGGCCGCGGCCTGCGGGGTCAGCAACGCGACCGCCTCGTCGTCCGGGGCGGCGGCGACCAGCCGGTCGCCGGGCACGTCCTGTCCGCGGATGTGCTCCAGGAAGTCGAGTGGCGCGGCGCCGGGCAGCCGGTCGGTGTAGGCGGCCGCGTCGGAGAAGAGCGCGACGATCGCGTCGAGCCGTTCGTCGGCGCGCTTGCCGTCGCGTCCGCCGGCGAGCGCCTGCCCCTGCCATGCCGGCGCGAGCCCGCTGGCTTCCCACATGGCCCACAGCACCGACTCGGCCGTGGCACCGGCCGCCACCGCTGCATCCCGGCCCGCCCGTATGACGCGAGCCACCCGCAGCGCCGGCGTCGCCACCGGCCCGAGCAACTCCAACCACGGCAGACCGGTGACCGCGGCGGCGAGCAGCTCGTCGGACGACCGCGACCCGCCGGCGCCCAGCTCCTCGTTGCGCAAGGCCCGCCGCAGACGGCGCAGCGCGACCGCGTCGGCGCCACCGAGCGGGGAGGTGAGGATGTCCGCGGCCAGCTCGGGGCTGATCGGGTCGGGGTCCTCCTCGAGCAGCCGGCCGATCGTCTCCAGCAGCGCCAGGAACGGCCGGACCGCCGGTTCGTCGCGCACCGGCACCACCGTCGGCGGCGAACTGACCGGCACCCCCGCAGTCGCGAGGGCGCGGCGCAAGGACCCGGCGCGAGCCTGCCCGCGCACGAGTACCGCCATCTGCGACCACGGGACGCCGTCGAGCAGGTGGGCACGCCGTAGCTGCGCGGCGATGTGCGCGGCCTCTTGCGGCGCCGCGCGCAGCAGGGCCACGTCGACCTGACCACCCTTCCGGGTGGCGACCGACCGGTGCTCGACCCCTGCGACGGCACCGATGCGCTCGCTGACCCGCACGGCGGCCTCCCGCAGCGCCGCCGGCTGGCGGTAGCCGATCGGCAGGACGTGGTGGTCGATGGCGCCGAAATGATCCCCCAGCGCACCGAACATCAGCGGGTCGGCACCCCGGAAGCTCTGCACCGCAGCGTCCGGGTCGCCGATCAGGACGACCCGCGTCGCCGGCGCGACCACCAGCCGCAGCAGCCGCGCCGCCGCACGGGTCAGCTCCTGGGCGTCGTCGATGACGACGAGCCGGATGGCGTGCTGTACGCGGTCGCGAGCCTCCGGATCGGACTCGAGCAGGTCGGCGGCCGCAGAGAGGATCCATGCCGGATCAAAGGCACCGGGCCGGGACAACGCCGTCACCTGGTCGTATTCGTCCAGCACCTGAGCCGAGGCGACCCACTCCGGATGGTCGTGCGCCCGGCCCAGCCCGGCCAGCTCCTCGGCGGTCAGCCCCCACTCCACGGCACGCATCAGGAGGTCGCGCAACTCGTTCCGGAACCCTCTCGTCGGCAAGGCGTTTCGCACGAACGCGGGCCAGTCCGGTGGTATGCCGTCGCCGGCCTCGTGGCCGGCCAGCAGCTCACGCAGCACGACGTCCTGCTCCGGACCGCTGAGCAGCCGCGGTGCCGGCTCACCCTGCAGCGCCGCGGCCTGCCGCAGGATGCCGAAGCCGAAGGCCTGGTGGGTGCGGGCCAGTGGCTCGGTGGAGGTGCCCTGGAGCCTGGCGGTCACCTCGTCGCGCAACCGGGCCGCGGCCAGCCGCGTCGGTGCCAGCAGCAGGCACGCGTCGGGACGTATGCCGCGCTCCACGGCGGCCACCACGCATTCGACCGCGAGGGTTGACTTGCCGGTGCCGGGTGCGCCCAGCACCACGGTCGCGCGCTCGACGCTGTCCCGGACGGCCTGCTGGACGTCGTCGAGCACAGCCGGGTGCACCGACAGCTCGGGTCCGCGTCGCAACTCCAGCACGTGTCTCATCCCATCACGCGCGACCGACATACTCACTCCGACCGGCATTCCGATACGACGGCACGCCGTCGCCCCACCACTCGCCGAGAGGCCCACAAAGGTATCGACAGGCACACAAAATTCCCCCTCCCGCACGGGATTTTCTGAGCCTCTCGGCAGTATCTAGGCCTGCCGGCAAATGGGTCGGCGGGCGGGTGATCAGTGGGCGGCGGTCGGGTCGTCGGGGGTGTCACCTGCCGTGCCGCCCTGGGGGTGCTCCGTGCCGTCCGGGGTGCCGCCCGGCCGCCGGAAGTCCAGGCCGCTGAGGTCGAAGCGGGCCCGGGCCAGGTCGACGCGGTCCAGGAAGGTGCCCTTGAGCGGTGTGTCCTCCTCGCGGTAGTGCTCCAGCGCGGCGCCCTCGTGGCACGAGGGTGGCCGGCCGTCGGCCCGCAGCACGCGCCACCAGGTCACCATCCCGCCGTACTGCGACATCACCGCGCCGACCTGCCGCGGGCCGGCACCGACGACCTTGCCGATGTCGCCATACGTCACGACCTTGCCGGCCGGGACCAGGTCGACGATCTCGAGCACGGCGTCGGCCAGCTCCGGCAGCTCGGGGACCTCCATGATCACCGTCCGGCCGAAGGACGGCGAACGTCATCAAGTACGGACGATGGAGACGAGGAACGAGTCTTCATCGTCAGTACCGTGGGAGCGACGGGTCCACGGCGTCGATCCAGCCGAGCACGCCGCCGTTCAGCGACCGCGCTCGCACGCCGGTCGCCGCCTCGACCAGCCGTACCGCTTCGGCAGACCGGCCGCCGCTCTTGCAGTAGAAGATCGTCTCGGCGTCGATCGCGCCCAGCCGGTCGAGGGCCGTGCCGTCCCGCAGCCCCGCTACGTCCACATGTATGCCGCCGCCGGGCAGCGTCACGATGTCGCGCTCCTCCGTGGTGCGCACGTCGACCACCAACGGCGCGCGACCGGCATCGATCAGCGCGGCCAGCTCGGCGGGCTCGATCAACGGCACCGGCCGTTCCGCCGGCATGCCACACGACACGTCCTCGTCGCGCAGCACCCTGATCGTCGGATGCTCACCGCAGACCGCGCACTCCGGGTCCCGGGCGACCGGGACGCTCGACCACGTCCCGGCGAGGGCGTCGTGCACGACGACCCGGCCGGCCAGCGGCTGACCGATGCCGAGCACGAGCTTGAGCACCTCGGTCGCCTGGACCGAGCCCATCACCCCGGGCAGCGGGCCGATCACGCCGCCCTCGGCACACGACGGCACTGCGCCGGGCGGTGGGGCGGTCGGGAAAATGCAGCGATAGCAAGGGGAATCGCCATACGCCCAGACCGTGACCTGCCCGTCGAACCGGCTGATCGACGACCAGACGAGGGGCAGTCCGAGCAGCACGCAGGCGTCGTTGACCAGGTAACGCGTCGCGAAGTTGTCGGTGGCGTCGACGACGATGTCGTGGTCGGCGAAGAGCTCGAGGGCGTTGTCGGCGGTCAGGCGTGCTTCGACACCGTGGGCCTCGATGTCCGGGTTGAGGTCGTGGACGGCGCGCACCGCGGACGCGACCTTGGGCACGCCGATGTCCTGCGTGCGGTGGATGACCTGGCGATGCAGGTTGCTCACCTCGACGACGTCGTCGTCGATCACGGTGAGGCGGCCGATGCCGGCCCCCGCGAGCAGCGGCAGCACCGGCGCCGCGAGTCCGCCGGCACCGACCACGAGCACCCGTGCGTCGGCGAGCTTGCGCTGCCCCGCCACACCGACCTCCGGAAGCAGGGTGTGCCGTGAGTAGCGCTCGGCCTGGGTGTACCCGGCAGTCGTACTCCCGCGTAACGTGTTGAGGCGAGTCACACCGCCGAATCCTAGTCCGGCAATAGGATGCCCACGGAGTCACCGCGGTGACGCCGGTCAGAAAGGAACCCTGGAGTGAGTGTTGCGGACGCAGGAACTCGCGGAGGACGGCTGCCGAGGTCGGCCCGCCGCGCCCAGCTGCTCGAAGCAGCGCAGTCGGTCTTCGCCGAGTCCGGTTACCACGCCGCGGCGATGGACGAGATCGCCGAACGGGCACACGTCAGCAAACCGGTGCTCTACCAGCACTTTCCGGGCAAGCTCGATCTCTATCTCGCCCTCATCGAGCAGCACACGGCCGAGTTGCCGGAACTGGTCCGGCAGGCGATGGCCTCCACGTCCGACAACCAGGAGCGGGTTGCCGCCGCGGTCGCGACGTTCTTCTCCTTCGTCGAGCGGGAGGACGCCGCCTTCCGGCTGGTGTTCGAGTCGGACCTCTTGGGTGAGCCGGAGGTCGCCCGCCGCGTCGAGAAGATGAGCGCAGACTGCGCCGACGCGGTGGCCAAGGTCATCCAGGAGGACACCGATCTGCCGCCGGAGAAGTCCCTGCTGTTGGGCGTCGCCACGGTCGGTATGTCGCAGACCGTCGCCCGCTCGTGGATGCAGACGCACACGGTGCCGCGCGAGGAGGCGGAACGTCTCGTCGCAAGTCTCGTATGGCGGGGCCTCGCCGGCTTCCCGTTGCATCCGGAGCAGTCCGACAGCTGACCGGGTCCCGCGCCGTTCGCCGCCTCCTCCCTCCCCCGCTTCCCGGACGGCACATCCCGTCCGGATTCCGACCGGCACAGTTACCGGCGAGTGGCACACCTGCTGGTGTGCCACTCGCCGGCACGTGTGCCACTCGGCAGCAGGTGCGTCGGTCACGGCCGCTCGCCGGACGTAGAGTGAGCGCCAGTTCGTGAACCCGCCCTACCTGAAGGAGCTTTGAACGTGGAGATCCGCATCGGCGTGCAGCACGTCGCCCGCGAAGTCGTCCTGGAGTCCGAGCAGACGCCGGACGAGGTGCGCGCCCTGGTCGAGGCTTCGCTCGACAAGGGCACGCCGTTGTCCCTGAAGGACGAGCGCGGCCACACCGTCGTCATACCGCCGGGGGTGCTCGGCTACATCGACATCGGGAGTGAGCAGCGCGGCCGGGTTGGTTTCGGAGGCTGACGAAGCACGGAGCGGAGGTTGGCGACGCAGCGAATCCCGGGTCCCCGCGAAGTATCGGAGCGACGAAGGAGCGGAGAACTTCGCGGGGCCGGGGCGAAGGAGCGGAGTCGCCGGCCGGAGCGGAGTGCGAGGAAGCAGAGCGAACGGCCGGTCACCCGCGAGGGCGACCGGCCGTTCGGCCGACAACCGCAACTCACATCTCGGCGATGGCCTCCAGCGGCTTGGTGCGTGCGGCCCGGATGCCGGGCCACAGCGCTGCGAGCACACCGCAGACACCGGCGGCGACCAACGTGAACACCACGGTGCCCCACGGGATCACCGGGGTGATCCCGGTGATCCACTCGCGGAAGGTCCGCACCAGGCACCAGCCGATGATGACGCCGAGCACCATGCCGAGCAGCGCCCCGAAGATCGAGATGAGCACCGACTCCAGGTAGATCGTGCGGCGCACCTGCTTGCGCAGCATGCCGACCGCTCGCAGCATCCCGATCTCCCGTTTGCGTTCGACCACCGACAGCGCGAGCGTGTTGATGATCCCGAGCACCGCGATGATCAGCGCCAGGCCGAGCATCCCGTAGAGCACGGTCAGCATCTGGTTGATCTGCTGCGCCGAGGAGTTGGCGAACTGCTGCTTCGTCTGCACCTTGACCGTCAGATAGCTGCCGGTGGCGTTCTCGACGCGTTGCTGCACGGCCGAGGTGCTGGCACCGTTCGCCGGGATCACCAGGTCGACGAAGTCGGCCCGCAGCTGCTGCGGTATCAGCTTCTGGAAAGCTCCGTTGCCCATCAGCCACGGATCCAGCAGTGCCGAACTCTTGAAGATGCCGACCACCCTGACATCGGCATTCTGGCCGAATTTGCCCTTGAAGTGAAGGGTTTCGCCCACTGCCCAGCCGTGCTTGGTGGCGTATTTGTCGGAGACGAGCAGCCCGTCGGCGGGCAGGCTGGCGCTGCCCGTGACCAGCTTCATGGTGGCCGCCTGCCGGATGTCACCGCTGGGTGACGACCCGCTGACCGACGTGCCGTTCACGGTCGCGGTGACACCTCGGATCGACACGACAGTCCCGACCCCGTCGACGCCCTTGATGACGTTGCTGACCGAGGGCGGCAGCGCGCCGGTGCCACCGGTGCTGCTGACGATGATCGGAGCCCGTACCTGGTCGCTGATCGTGGAGTCGATCGTCGCCTTGAACGACGAGCCGAGCGTGCCGATGATCGCCACCAGCATCAGTCCCAGCGTGAGCGCAAACGCCGTGGCCGCCGTCCGGCGTGGATTGCGTATGGCGTTGGTGCGTGCCAGCTGCCCGAGCTTGCCGAAGGGTTTGGCGAGCAGGACGCCGAGGAAGCCCACGGCCGGCCGGGCCAGCGCCGGTGCACCGCAGACGACCGCGATGATCGTCCCCAGCGCGCCGAGGCCGACCATGCCGGCTGCGCCACCGCCCTTGCCGCTGGCGCCGATGGCGAGGGCCACGACGCTGAGCACGGCCAGCACCAGGGCGATGACGGTGCGCACCCGCAGCGAGGCGGAACCATCGGTCTGGCTCTCCCGCATCGCCTCGACCGGCGCGACGCGGGAGGCCCGGCGGGCCGGCGCGAGCGCGCTGACGGTCGTGACGATCACCCCGACCAGGATGCAGGCGATGACCGGGCCGGCGCCCACCACCAGCGCGCCGTTCGGCAGGCCGGACCCGGTGCTGGACAGCAGTGCCTGCAATCCGGCGGCCAGTCCGGTGCCGACGCCGAGGCCGACCGCAGAGCCGATGAACCCGACGATCACCGCCTCGAAGATCACCGAACGCAGCACCTGCCGGCGGGCCGCACCGATCGCGCGCAGCAGCGCCAGCTCACGCACCCGCTGGGCGACGATCATGGAGAAGGTGTTGTAGATGATGAAGGTGCCGACGATGAGACCGATCGCCGCGAAGGACAGCAGGATGTAGTTGAAGATCTGCAGGAACGAGTTGATCGCCTTCTTGTTCTCCGCACGCACCTCGTCACCGGTCTGCACCTTGTAACCGGGGAACTTGCCCTCGATCCGCTGCTTCAGCGTGTCTGCCGAGACACCCTTGACCGCACCCAGTTGCACGGTCGACAGGTGCGAGCCGTCGCTGAACAGCTTCCGTGCGGTGGCCGTGTCGAAGTCCATCTCGGTGTAGCCGGAGGTGTCGCCGACCATCTTGACCAAGCCGACGATCGTCACCTCGAAGGGCTTGGCGTTGCCGGCCGCGACGACCACCTTCGTCCGGGATCCGACCTTGAGGTGCCCGCGTTTGGCGGCGCTCTCGTTGAGCACGGCCTCCGTCGGGCCGTGCGGCGCGTGCCCGCCCGGCAGGATGGTCGCGCTGCTCGGATCCAGAGCCTCGCTCGGCGGCACCCAGTTGGCGCCCATCGACGGTGCGCCGCCGGTTTGCAGCGCCTTGCCCTTGGAGTCGGCGATGGTCATCATCGACTGGTAGCCGGGGACGATCTTCGCGACGCCGAGCTGGGCCTTGTCCTGCCGGATCTGCTGAAGGACGGAGTCCGGCACGCCGAGGCTCTCGGTGCCGCCATACGCGTTGTGGGCGGTGGTCTTCGGGCTGATCTGGGCGTCGACGCCGATCGCGACCTTGTCGAAGATGTTGTTGAAGGAGCTGCTCATCGTGGCGGTGAAGATCAGCGCGCCGGCGATGAACGAGGTGCCCAGCACGACGGAGAGCACGGTGAGGACCAGCCGCAGTTTGTGCGCCGCGAGATTTCGCAGCGAGACGTTGCGCATCGTGGAAGCCATGGCGCGCTCAGTCCTGCGCCGGCCGGCTGGGCGCGTGCTCGTCGAGGTGCTTCATGTATTCGTAGATGTCGTCCGTGCTGAGGCCGCGCTGGTCGTTCACGATCTGCCCGTCGGCCAGGAAGATCACTCGGTCGGCGTATGACGCCGCACGCGGGTCGTGCGTCACGATGACCACCGTCTGGCCGAAGTCGTCCACCGCAGCCCGCAGGATCGACAGCACCTCCGCGGACGACCGGGAGTCGAGGTTGCCGGTCGGCTCGTCGCCGAAGATGATCTGCGGCCGGCCGACCAGCGCCCGGGCGCACGCGACGCGCTGCACCTGACCACCGGACAGTTCGCTCGGACGGTGCCCGAGCCGGTCGGCCAGCCCGAGCCGGTCGACGACGGCGGCCATCCAGTCCTTGTCGACCTTTTTGCCGGCGATGTCGAGCGGCAGGGTGATGTTCTCCCGCGCGGTCAGCGTCGGCACCAGGTTGAACGCCTGGAAGACGAAGCCGACCCGGTCCCGGCGCAGTTTGGTCATCTGCTTGTCGCTGAGGCCGGTGAGCGCGATGTCGCCGATCTGCACGCTGCCCGAGGTGGCCGTGTCGAGGCCGGCGAGGCAGTGCATGAGCGTGGATTTGCCGGAGCCGGACGGCCCCATGATCGCCGTGAACTCACCCGCCGCGAACTCGACGGAGACCTCGCGCAGGGCGTGCACGGTGGTCTCGCCCTTGCCGTAGGTCTTGACCAGCTGGTATGCCGCGGCTGCCGGCGGCGTCTTCGCCTCGTCGGCCATCGGTTCGGCCATGGCTGGGTTGGACATGTGTGATTCCCTCCGAGATGTGGTCCTGATCTGTGCTGCAGTGTCGGCAACGACTATTCCGGCGCGCACGGGCGCACGCCATGCGGTTCAACCCTGATCACCCCCCGGTCGACCCTGAGCCGCGAGTGCCGGCACCGCGGGGTCCGCGTTTGCCCACCCGCCGCACGGGTACCAGCGTTCCAGCCGCCGCTCACCGTCGACAACTGCATTACCCCTTTGACTGAACAATCCGCGGCACGCCTGCAGCGAACGTTGCAGGTTCTCCCAGGGTGTAGCACAGTCAACGTTCTGGGTCCGTCCACCGATGGACCTCGACCAGAAGGAGAGAAGCCATGATCGGCACCATCATCAGCGCGATAATCGTCGGACTGATCATCGGCGCGCTGGCGCGTCTCATCATGCCCGGTAAGCAGAACATCGGCGTGGTCATGACGATCGTCCTCGGCATCCTCGGCTCACTGATCGGCTCCTGGCTGACCTACCAGTTGGGCTACAACAACTCGAACGGCGGGTGGGAAGTCATCCCCTTCATCGTCGGCATCATCGTCGCGATCGTGCTGATCGCGATCTACCTCGCGGTCACCGGCAAGAACAACCGGCGGGTCAACGCCTGAGTTCCGGCCACCGCTCGTGACGGTGCCCCGCGGCCGACAGGATGCGGGGCACCACTGCGTTTCCGGCACGTCACGCCGACAGGCCGAGCGCCTCCATCCGGGCGGTGTGCGCGTCGGTCAGCCGGGTGAACATGTGCATCCACCCGCCGAGGTCCAGCCCGTAGCCCGACCCGGTGTCGATGAGCAGTCCCATCAGGTCGTCGTTGTCGGCGGCCACCCGCTGGGCCTGGGACAGCGCCTCCCCGATCAGCCGCCGGCCCCACAGGGCGAGGCGCCCGGCGACCGTGGTGTCCGCGGCGATCGCCCGCCGCAGTTCGCCGGCGGCGAACTCCACCTGACCGCTGTCCTCCAGTGCCTCGCGCATCAGCGCCCTGGTCTGCGGGTCGACCAGTTCGGAGACCTCCCGGTAGAAGTCGTTGGCGATCGAGTTGCCGGCGTAGACCTTCATCAGTGCCTCGAGCCAGTCGGTCGGCGTGGCCCGCCGGTGCCAGTCGTCGACCGCGCCGGTGAACGGCGCCATCGCCTGGTGCGGATCGGCGCCGAGTTCCTCGATGCGCGCCGCCAGCCGCTCGTAGTGGCCGAACTCCTGGGTCGCGATGCGCGACACCGTCACCTTCTCCCGGGAGGACGGCGCGAAGCCGGCCTCCTGCGCGATGGTGAGGAAGCCGACGAGTTCGCCATACGCGAGCACTCCGAGCAACGCCACGAGACCCTGGCGGTAGCCGGGATCGGCGAGGTCGGCCTCGGTGCGCACCCCGCGGCGCTGCTCGGGGGCCGGCGAGCTGTGGTGCGGGGCGTCGGTCATGGCCGCATGGTAGCTGGCCGGGTATGACGACACGGCACGGTACAATGAGAGCTGGACGGGACCGCGCCACGCGCTCCCGTCCAGCTCGAGAACAACCCGGACCACGGTGCCCGGTCGGTCCATGACGACACATGTGCGGGGGAAGGCCCCCGCTTCGAAACCTCCGATCGGCTCCGCCATACCGCGACGCGATGCTCGCGCCGGCGACAGCTTTCGCCCGGCGCTGGAGGCGACGCAGCCGATACAGGAAGACGTTTCAACTCAATCTCATGACCGAAGAGCACACCACAACCGCACAGTCCTTCGCCGACTTCGGGGTGCACCCCGACATCGTCGCTGCCCTCACCGAGGCGGGCATCACCACGCCCTTCCCGATCCAGGCGATGACCTTGCCGGTCGCGATCTCGGGTCACGACATCATCGGCCAGGCCAAGACGGGCACCGGCAAGACCCTCGGTTTCGCCGTCCCCATGCTGCAGCAGACGGTCGCCCCCGCCGACCCGGGCTTCGACGATCTTCCTGCGCCTGGCAAGCCGCAGGCGCTGGCCGTGGCCCCGACCCGCGAGCTGGCCGTGCAGGTCGCCGGCGACCTCGAGACCGCCGCCCGGCGCCGCGGCATTCGCATCGCCACCATCTACGGCGGTCGCGCCTTCGAACCGCAGGTGGAGCAGCTGCGCAAGGGCGTCGAGATCGTCGTGGGCACCCCCGGCCGGCTGATCGACCTGGCCGGTCAGGGTCACCTCGACCTCAGCTATGTGCGCAGCGTCGTGCTGGACGAGGCGGACGAGATGCTCGACCTGGGCTTCCTGCCCGACGTCGAGAAGCTGCTCGCCATGACGCCCGCGTCCCGGCAGACGATGCTGTTCTCCGCCACCATGCCGGGCGCCGTCGTGTCCTTGGCCCGTCGCTACATGACGCAGCCGACGCATATCCGGGCGATGAGCGAGGACGGCGACGACCGGCAGACCGTCGCCGCGACCGAGCAGTTCGTCTACCGTGCGCACGCGCTCGACAAGGTGGAGATGCTCGCCCGCATCCTGCAGGCGGAGGGCCGCGGTCTCACCGTCGTCTTCACCCGCACCAAGCGCACCGCCGCCAAGGTCAGCGACGAGCTCACCCAGCGCGGGTTCGCCGCCGCAGCCCTGCACGGTGACCTCGGCCAGGGTGCGCGTGAGCAGGCGCTGCGCGCCTTCCGCACCGGCAAGGTCGACACGCTGGTCGCGACCGACGTCGCCGCCCGCGGCATCGACGTCGAGAACGTCACGCACGTGGTCAACTACCAGTGCCCCGAGGACGAGAAGACCTACGTCCACCGCATCGGCCGCACCGGCCGCGCCGGCAACACCGGCATCGCGGTCACCTTCGTCGACTGGGACGACCTGAGCCGCTGGGGACTGATCAACAAGGCGCTCGACCTGGGCATCCCCGACCCGCCGGAGACCTACTCCTCGTCCGACCACCTCTCCAGTGACCTCGACATCCCCACCTCCGCGACCGGTGAGCTGCCGCGGGGCCTGCGCACCCGTGCCGGGCTGCGCGCCGAGAAGCTCGAGGACCTGGGTGAGACCGGCGCCCGGCACGGTGGCCGCGACGGCGGCCGGTCATCCGGTGGCCGCCGCGGTGGCAAGCCGTCCGGACCCGCCAAGGCCGAGGGTGAGAGCACCGGCCGCACCACCCCGCGGCGCCGCCGCCGCACCCGTCGCGGCGAGGCCGCAGGGCGGACCGCCGCCGAGCAGGGCTGACCGGACCGGTGGGCACCGCACGGTTCAGCCCCCGGTATGTCGACCGGCTGCGTGCCGCCGACCGCTGGCTGCGCGCCTCGGAGCGGGACGCGCACGCCGCCCGGTATGCCGTGTGCCGCAGCACCATCTCGGCGCTCACCCGGGTGGACAGCTTCTACATCGGCTTCTTCCGCGCCGAGGACGTCGTCTTCATTCCGTACATCTACGACCACGACCAGTTCCTGCGCCCGACCATCGGACGCTACGGCAAGCACGGCGTGTCGCACTGGGTGCGCACGAGCAAGCGGGCCTACATCTACGCCGAGGACGGCGGCCGGCTGCTCACGAACGCCATACCGTTCGGCAACACCGACGAGGTGTCGATGGATGCCATCGTGGTGCCGCTGCTCGACGCCGTGAGCGGTGAGGTGACCGGGCTGATGAGCGCGCAGAGCCTGCAACCCAGGGTCTATGACGACGAGGCGATTCGCGCCCTGGAATGGCTCGGCCGCGCGCTCATGCACTCGTTCGCACGCGACGCCGCCGCGCAGGACGAGCTGGACCTCTACTCGATCTACCCGGAGCTGGACACCTCCGGCGTCCGGGACGAGACCGACCTCATCGACGAGCTCAGCTCGCGCGTCAACAAGCTGCACCGAGCGGTCCGCGACCTCGCCCAGCTGGCTACGCCCGTCGGCGGCGAGCTCGCCGAGGCCGCCCACCAGGTCCAGCAGCTCTCCGAGACGTTGCAGATCGAGATCGGTGACCTGTTCGGCGAATTCGGCGGCCGGCTGCGCGAGACCGACCTACCGGACCTCACTGCCGGACTGACCGCGCGTGAGCGGGAGATCGCCGAGCTGATCGCGCGGGAGAGTGCCAGCAACGCCGAGCTCGCGCGCCGGTTGCACATCTCCGAACGGACCGTGAAGACCCATGTCGGCAACATCCTGCGCAAGCTCGGGGTCGCGCAGCGGGCCGGCATCGAGCTCGTCCTCAACCCGCCCGTGGGCCGCGCCCGCCACGGGTAGCCGCACCGGGATCACCGCTTGCGCCGGGACGCCGCACGGCACCTCCCCCCAGAGAACTAGGCCTTGGGCCTAGGACCAGTGGGGCAAAGTTCATCCCGAGTCCCATAGCTGCGAGCCGGGGAACAGGCCACCATAGGTGTCAGGTCGTTCGCGTACGGGGGAGCGGACGACGGTCCAGGGGAGAGATCGCCGGCACATGCGGGGATGTGCCGGCGATCTTTTTTGCCCGAACCGTCGCCTCAGACCGACCGTCGGCCCTTCGGGACGCCGGCGGCCCTCGCTCACGGCGTGATGGGGCCCGTTCCGGAAGTTGCCTGGGCGACGAGTTGCTCGAACACCTCGGGCGCCGTGGCGTTCTCGCCGAGCTGGTTCTGCTTGCCGGTGCCGTGGTAGTCGCTCGAGCCGGTGACCAGCAGCCCCAGCCGCTCGGCGAGCCGCAGACCCTCCCCGATCGCCGCCTCGGTGTGGTCCCGGTGATGGACCTCGAGCCCCGCCAGGCCGGCGTCCGCCATCCGCTCGATGACGTCGGAGTCCACCGTGCGACCGCGCTCGGCGGCGAACGGGTGCGCCATCACGGGCACTCCGCCGGCTGCCCGCACCAGGCGGGTGGCGTGCGCGGGATCGGGCGCGTAGTGGGAGACGTGGTACTTCGACCGCGAGCCGAGGTATGACGCGAAGGCCTCGTCCCGGGACGCCACGACACCGGACGCGACGAGTGCGTCGGCGATGTGCGGTCGGCCGATCGTCGTGTCGGCGCCGAACTGCTCCTGTACCTGCAACCAGGTCAGCCCGGTGTCCGGCGCGAGTCGCTCCACCATCCGTTCGGCGCGGGTGCGCCGGGAGCTGCGCGCGCGCTCCAGTTCGGCCAGCAGCGGGGCATCCAGCGGATCGATGAAATAGCCGAGCAGGTGGATGCTGATGCCGTCATACGCGCAGGAGATCTCGATGCCGGGCACGAACGTGACGCCGGTGTCGCGCACCGCCCGAGCCGCCTGTCCCCAGCCGCGGGTCGTGTCGTGATCGGTGAGCGCCACGACGTCGAGTCCGGCATCGGCCGCCGCCCGCATGACGTCGGCCGGCGTCTGCGTGCCGTCGCTCTGGGTGGAGTGGGTATGCAGGTCGATGCGCACTCGCCGACCCTATCGAGCTGCCCGCCGCGGCGGCCGGTCCGGTGCCAGCGGCAGCCGCCAGCGCCGCCGTAACGCCACGAGCCGGAAACCCGACGCCAGCACGGTGCCCGCGACCAGGACGAGGCCGTCGCCGGCCCCGAGATCGTGCAGCAGCACGACGAGCGCGGCACCGGCCATGGCCGGCACGGCATACAGGTCCCGCTGCAGGATCAGCAGCGGCAGCTCGTTGACCAGCACGTCACGCAGCACACCGCCGCCGACCGCGGTGGTGATGCCGACCAGCACCGACGCCAGCACGCTCGCGTCGTGGTGCAGCGCGATGAGCGCGCCGGTCGCGGCGAACAGCCCCATGCCGAACGCGTCCAGGATCAGCACGCTGCGGTGCAACGCCGAGAACTGCGGATGAGCGAAGAAGACGACGAGCGCGGCGCCGCTCGCGACGGCAATCGGCCGCCAGTCCTCGAGGGACGACGGCGGATGGATGCCCAGGAAGAGATCGCGCACGATGCCGCCGCCGACGCCGGTGAGCACGGCCACCACCCAGATCCCGAACAGATCGAGCCGGCGACGCACGCCGAGCAGCGCACCGGACGCCGCAAACACCGCGATGCCGAGGAAGTTGAGCGCGGTGAGCAGCACTCGTGCACTGTATCGGCGACCCGGTCACACGCTGCTCCGGCGGCTGACAAGCTTGGCGTATGACGACGGCCCCCTCCCCGCCACGGTTGGCGCAGCTGCGCCCCAAACAGGTGGTGACCGCCACCCGGCTGATGTATGCCGGGGTGCTGCTCGCGCTCATCGGCGTGCTGGTCAACGCGCTCTCCCATGACGAGATCACCCGCACGCTCGAGCGCGCCAACGCGTCCCGCTCCCCCGCTGACCGCCTCTCCGCCGCCGACCTGCGGCACGCCGCCGGTCTCACCTACACGGCGTTCGTCGTCATGTCGCTCGCCGCGGTGGTCGTCTGGCTCGTCATGGCCGTGACCAACGCGCGCGGCCAGGGCTGGGCGCGCATCGTCGCCACCGTGCTCGCCGCCATGAACCTGCTGCTGACCATCGGTATGGCGACACGCGGCACGCCGGCTGCCGCGATCGCCGAGGCGCCCACCGTGCTGGTCGGTGCGGCGGCCGTGTGGCTGCTCTGGCACCCCGCGAGCACGCAGTTCTTCGAGCAGTGCGCGATGTTACGCGCGGCCCGGCGGACCCGCCGCGACGTCGGCGCACCGTCGGACTGACGGCGCTGCGAGGAAGCTCAGCCGGCGGCCCGCGTGGACTTCGCGGTGTCCTGCTCCTCGGCGGCCGCTTCGGCTGCCTTGCGTTGGCGACGCGCGGCAGCCTTTGTCGGGTCGTGCTTGTCCTCGTAGGCGTCGAGCACCTCGTCCGTAGGACCATCCATCACGAGTTGCCCCTTTTCGAGCCAGATCGCCCGATTGCAGGTCTCTCGGACCACCCCCAGGCTGTGGCTGACGAGGAACACCGTGCCGGCCTCCTCCCGCAGCTCCTTGATCCGTCGCTCGCTGCGCCGCCGGAACTCCGCGTCACCGGTCGCCAGCGCCTCGTCGATCATCAGGATGTCGTGGGACTTGCTCGCCGCGATCGCGAACCGCAGGCGGGCACCCATTCCGCTGGAGTAGGCGTTCATCGGCAGGGAGATGAACTCGCCGATGCCGGCGAACTCGCAGATCTTGTCGAAGCTCTGCTCGACCTCCTCCGGCGTCATACCCATCGCCAGGCCGCCGAGGGTGATGTTGCGTTCCCCGCTCATCGTCGCGATCAGTGCGGCGTTGACACCCAGCAGCGCAGGGTCGCCGCGCGTGTAGACCGCGCCGGCGGAGGGCGTCAGCAGACCGGCGATGCCGCGCAGCAGCGTGGACTTGCCGGAGCCGTTCGGCCCGATGAGGCCGATGGCGTCGCCTTCCCACGCCGTGAACGAGACGCCCCGCACCGCGTGCACCTCGCGGAGCCCGGGCGTCGACTGACGCATCAGGGTCCGCGCCAGGGCCGCCGCTCCACCACGCTTGGCGTATCGACCGGAGATCTTGTAGGTGAGGTGAACGTCGTCGGCGATCACCGTCGGCGTCCGGTCCTCCGCTGGATCAGTCACGACCGTACTGCTCCTCGGCCTTCCAGAAGAACACGTAGCCGCCGATCAGCGTGACTGCGGTCCACGCAATGCAGGCGAACCACTGGCCGGCCGTCGCGCCCGGCCCCGACGCCAGTAGCGGGCCTCGGTAGATGTACATGAACTCCGCGGCAGGGTTGACGTTGAGGATGTTGCCGACCAGTGGGTTCATGTGTGCGGTGAACTGGTTGATGCTGAACATGACGCCGGAGGCGTAGAGCCACACCCGCATCACGAACGGAAGCATCTGCGACACGTCGGGCACCTTCGCCCCGAGCCGGGCGAAGATGAAGGCCAGCCCCGCGCAGAAAGCCGACTGCAGGGCCAGTGCCGGGATGAGTTCCAGCCACTGAATCCGCAGCGGCTCGCCGGTCAGCAACACGATCGGCAGCAGCACGACGAGCGACACGACCATCTGTTCCAGCGCCACCACGGTCGCCGAGACGGGGAACACCGCGCGCGGGAACCGCAGCGTGCGGACCAGCGAGATGTTGGACTGCAGCGATCGCGCTCCGAGGTTGAGCGTGGTCTGGATGAACTGGAAGACGAAGATCCCGGTCACGAGGAAGCCGATGTAGTTGGAGACACCCCGCCTGGTGTTGAGCAGCAGCCCGAAGAGCAGGAAGTAGACGCCCGCGTTCAGCAGCGGCGTGAGGACCTGCCAGGCTTGACCGAGCAGACTCTTGGAGTAACCCGACGCGTTGGTCGCCCGGGAGAACTCGACGATGAAGTGCCGCCGGGCCCACAGTTCACGCGTATAGTCGGCCAGCGGAGCCCGGGCACCGGCACGTTTCAGGCCGTAGCGCGCGACGAGCGCCTGCACTTCCGACCGGGGAAGCGAACTGCTCCCCGAGGAGGTAGCGGAGGTCTGGGCGGACTGCGTCACGACGTGCAACGATACGGCATCCACCGAAAGCGGCAGGTCACGGCGGCGCGGCGGGAGCATGACGAGGCTCACAGTTGCGTGATCGTTTCCTGAACGTCATACCCGGTTTCCATCCCTATGATGTCGCCGACCTGCCCGGATCGATGAGACCACCGGGCGCTGCGCTGCCCCATCGATCGAGGTATTCGAAGGTGACCCTCTTGCGTATGCCGTCCATGCGGCTGAACGAGCCACGACAACGGGCGCGCCTCGTCGCGTTGCTCCGGCGGTGGTCCATCCGACTCGCGATCACGCTCGTCGCGCTCGCCGTCGTCTACGTGCTCTTTCAGGTCGCAGTGAGCATCGCCACGACCTACCTGTGGTTCGGCTCGGTCGACGCACGGTCGGTCTACTCCACCGAGATCTGGGCCAAGGTCCTGCTCTTCGCGGTCTTCGGCGTCATCGCCGGGATCATCGGTGGCGCCACCGTCGTCGCCGTGCGCCGGGCCCGGCCGCGACTCTCGATCAACACCGAGGACGACGTGTTCCGATCGGCGTTCCGCCGGTTCGAACCGCGCCTGAAGTGGCTGATCGTGGCTCTGGCCGTGGTGGTCCCCGGGGTGAGGATCGGACAGAGTGCCGCGGCCCAGTGGCAGACCTACTTGTTGTGGCGGCACGCCACCCCCTGGCAGCGGACCGACCCGCTGTTCCACAAGGACATCTCGTTCTACATCGAGGTCTACCCGTTCCACCTCGCGATCGACACGCTCCTCCTCAGCGCGATCAAGTACGGCCTGATCATCGCCGTGGTGGCCGGCTACTGGTATGGCGGGTGGCGGCTGCGCGGCGGCCGGCAGAAGGTCACCCGCTCCTTCATCGTCGTGCTGTCCTTGCTGCTCGCGGGCTACGTACTGCTGAAGGCGGTCGGCTACTGGCTGGCGCGGTATGCCGCCACCACCTCCAGTCAGGGGCCCGTGACCGGCGCCGGCTACGCGGCCGTGCACGCACTCGTGCCGAGCAAGGACGCCATGGTGGTCATCTGCGTCCTGTGTGCCGCAGCGCTCGCGGCGAACGGCTTCGTGGTCGGCCGGACCCGGATGCTCGTCGGCACGCTCGTCACCGTCGTGGTCGCGGCACTGGTCGTCGGCGTCGGCTGGCCCCAACTGGTCTACCGGCTGCGCGAGGCGCCCAGCCAGGCGCAGGTCGACCTGCCGGAGATCGCGCAGAACCAGAAGGCGACGCTCGCCGCCTTCGGGCTGGACGGCAACGTCACGACCGTCCCCTACAACCCCTCGACCACGAGCAACCACGATCTGGTGAAGCTGGCGAACAGCACCGCACAGATCCCGGTCATCGACCCGAACAAGCTCTCGCCGACCTTCACCGTCAAACAACAGCTGCAGCCCTACTACCAGTTCAAGTCGACCCTCGACATCGGGCACTACAACCTGCCCGGCGCGAGCAACCAGGACGTCGCGCTGGCGGTCCGCGAGCTGAACCTGTCCGGCATACCGAGCACCAGCTGGGTCAACACTCACTTGGTCTACACCCACGGGTACGGGATCGTGGCGGCTCCGACCACCCGGGTCGACTCCACGACGGAGAGCCCGGTGTTCCTCAACGGCGGCATCCCGCCGGCCCAGGACATCCCGGTCACTCGGCCGCAGATCTACTTCGGCCAGGGTTTTTCCCCGGGCTCCTACGCCATCGTCGGTGAGCCCGCCGGCAGCCATCAGAATCTGGAGTTCGACCACCCCGGCCCCAAGGGATCGTCGGACTCGGCGCACACGACATACCAGGGAAACGGCGGGATCCCGATCGGCTCGACGCTTCGCCGGTTCCTCTTCGCCGACCAGCTGAAGACTCCGAGCATCCTGTTCAGCTCCGAGGTCAACAAGGCGTCCCAGCTGCTCGAGGTCCGCAATCCGCGAGCCCGGGTCGCCCGCGTCGCACCGTGGCTGACGCTCGACGGCGACGTCTACCCGGCGGTGGTCGACGGCACGATCAAGTGGATCGTCGACGGCTACACGACGTCGAACGACTATCCGGACGCGCAGCAGATCAACCTGCACAGCGCGACCAACACCACACTGACCCAGAACGGCTCGTCGGCCGGCCAGCCGAGCACCGGCGTCAACTACATGCACAACTCGGTGAAGGCCGTCGTCGACGCCTACACCGGCAAGGTGACGCTGTATTCCTGGAACCAGCGGGCGCAGCCGGACCCGCTGCTGAAGGCGTGGGAGTCGGTCTTTCCCGGACTGGTCAAGCCCCAGTCGAGCATCTCGCCGGCCCTGCTCGCCCAGCTGCGCTACCCGACGGACCTGTTCAACGTGCAGCGCACGCTGCTGGCGAAGTACCACGTGACCGGGGCGGCCAACTTCTACAGCGGCAACGACTTCTGGACGGTGCCCACGGACCCGACCGTCGCGGCGGCGAAGACGCTGAACGCCAAGACCGGCACGGCGACGAGCGTCTCCGCCCCGAACCAGCCGTCGCAGTACATCTCGATGTCCGCGGACGGATTCGGATCGCAGCGCTACGCCCTGTCCAGCCCCATGGTCACCTACAACGGGCGTGACCTGGCCGCGTTCGTGTCGGTCGACGCGCAGCCGGGCCCCGATTACGGGAAATTCACGGTGCTCAGCTTCCCGTCGGAGGGCGCCGGCGAGTCGCCGTCCCAGGTGCAGAACGACATCGAGTCGGACACCACGATCACCGAGGCACTGACGCTACAGCGCGGTGGCCAGTCGAAGGTGGTGCTCGGGTCGCTCACCGCGATCCCGGTCGCCGGCCGTCTGTTGTATGTCGAGCCGGTCTACACGCAATCCACCGGCAGCCAGTCGTTCCCGATCCTGCGGCACGTCATCGCGCTGTATGGCAACGGCACCCCGTCGTTCGACGACAACCTGCAGGGGGCGCTGAAGGCCGCGGTGCGATCGGCGGGCGCGACCGGCTGACCCCGCCGAGAGTCCCCGATGAGACCCCAGTGACCAGGCTCGACCTCGCCCGGGTGACGAGACTCGGCCCGCTGACCATCGCTCAATGGGTGGAGGGTGGCCGTCCGGCGGCGACGTCGGCGCCTTCGCCGAGGTCACTGGATCAGGACACTCCGAAGCCGAGCCGGTCCAGGTCCTGCTCGAGGTACGGCGCGAGCGTGCGGCCATAGGTCGCGGTCATGTGCGAGGCGTCGAAGTACACGGTGACGCCACCAATGACCGCCGGGCACGACGTCGTGGTGCAGAAGTACTTCGTCATGTCGATGACGTGGACGCCCTTCACCCCGGCAGCCGCTGCGGAGTACGGGTAGTACCACTTCCAGGACGACGGCGTGCCGGAGCACTTGTCGTTGTGGCCCGGGTGCTGTGCCAGGCAGTCCGGGATGTTCTGCACCGTGTTGCCCGGGTAGGGAAGGTCGTGCAGCAGGACGATCGGAGTGCCGCCGGCCGTCCACTTCTTCAGGTAACTGTGGAATCCGGCCTCCGCCGCTTTCTCGCTGGACGGCCAGTCGTTCTTGCCCAGCGTCTGCACCGACTCACGGTCGGAAGTGATGATCAGGTCGTACTGGCCGTGCGCCGTCCGGTCCAGTACCCACTTGCCGTAGTCGTTGCAGTTCTTCGTCATCGCACTGGTCGGAAACTTCTGCAGCTCGTCACTGGGAGCGCATTGCGAGATCAGGTAGGTCGTGATCGACCAGTTGTTCCTCTTCGCCAGCTGCTGCAGAGCGGGCAGCCAGTGGCCGGCATGCGAGTTGCCGACGAGCGCGACCTTCACCGATCCGGTGCCGTAGTGGCAGTTCGGCCGGCCGGTATAGGGCTGGTTGGACCAGCAGCCGTCCGCGTAGGCGACGTTCTTGTCGTTCTTGGCGGCATCCGGCGGCGGCACCGGCGTCTTGGCCGGATCCTGCGGACAGGCGGCGAAGCCCTTGGCCATCGAGGCGGCCCCGAAGCACGGCCCCGCATTGGAGATCGCCGACTTGACCGCCCGCTGTTCGGCCTGAATGTGGGCGTTCCCCGTCCACCACCAGCCGGCCGCGGCGAGTGCCAAGGTGGCCATCGCGGCGAGGCCGTACCGGTAGGTGTGCGCCAACACCCGGGGGGTGCGTTTCTTGCGGAACACGTCCTCGACATACCGCTTGGAGAGGCCGGCCAGCACGATCGACCCGATCAGGATGGTCCACCGGTCGAGCATGCCGAGCTTGCCGCTGACATACGGCAGCAGCGCGACGAGGGGCCAGTGCACCAGATAGAACGAGTAGGAGATGTTGCCGATGTATTGCACCGGCCGGAGAGCGAACAGGCGGCCGAGGAGAGTGCTGTCCTTGGGGTGAGCGGCCAGCACGAGAGCAGTACCCAGCGTCGGCAACAGCGCCGTGTAGCCGGGGAACGGCATACTGCCCCGGTAGGTGAATCCCGTGACCAGGATCGCGATGACCCCGATCCAGCAGAGGGAGGTCCGCGCCCACAATGGCACCCGAGCCACAGCGGTGGCCGGCAGGACCGCGACGAGGCCGCCGAGCGCCAGTTCCCAGACCCGGGTCGGTGTCACGAAGTAGGCGCCGGGAGGGTTGATGCCGGTGTACCACACCGAATACGCGAGGGAAGCGACGAAAACCGCGCCCAGCACGACCGACAACCGCCCGGTGACCTGGCCGACCCGCGGCGACCGCTCGGTCACGTGCCGGTAGGCCCACCAGATCGCGAACGCCATGATGAACGGCCAGAAGATGTAGAACTGCTCCTCCACCGACAGCGACCAGTAATGCTGCAGCGGGCTCGGTGCGTTGTCCTCCGCCAGGTAGTTGACACTGTTTCCTGCCAGCACCCAGTTCTCGACGTAGAAGATGCTGGCGATCGTTTCGCGCGCGGTACCGGGCCACACGGTCGACGGAGCCACAGCCCGGGTCGCGATGGCGGTCGCGAGCAGCACGGTCAGCGCAGCCGGCACCAGCCGACGAATGCGGCGTGCCCAGAATTCGGCAAAGCCGCGGCCCGAGTGCGGCCGCGACTTGAGCAGCACCGCCGTCATCAGGAATCCGGAGATCACGAAGAAGACGTCGACACCGGCGAAACCGCCGGTGAGCTTGTCGGGCCAGATGTGGTAGATGACCACGAACAACACCGCGATCGCGCGCAGACCTTGAATGTCTGCACGGAATCCGATGCTGCTACCGATCGTGGCGCGCGGCGAGGTGGCCGGTCGGGTGGCTGTAGACACGATGACTCACTGTAAAGGCCGAATCTGAGGAATCGTGACCCGGCTGTGACAAGACTCCTCGTTTCGCGCAGAAGTACGACCGGGGGACATCGAACGCGCCGACGGATTTCAGCGGCCGGATGAGCCCACGGTAATCTGTGCGCGCGTCAGCCGACCGGCCGGCCGATCGCACACTGGAAAGCGAGAAACTGTTGAGTATGGGCCGCTCGAAGTTCAGCGTCGTCGTGCCGTTGTTCCGCACCGAGAAGTACCTCAGCGAGTTGCTCGATTGCTTCGACTCGCAGCGGCCCGGCGACTACGAGCTCGAGTTCATCTTCGTCGATGACGGCTCCGACGACGCGTCCGCCGAGATCGCCCAGGCCTGGCTGGACCGCTCCGGCGCCACCGGTCAGGTCATCCATCAGGAAAACGGTGGCGTATCCCGGGCCCGTAACACCGGGATCATCGCTGCAACCGGCGACTGGATCACCTTTCCCGACTCCGACGACCTGCTCAGCGACGCCTACTTCGCCAACGCGGCCACCGCGCTGCGCACGGCGGGCCCCGACGTGGCGTTGCTCAGCGCCAACGTATGGCGCTACGAGGAGTTCAGCGGGGAACGCCGTGACATGCACCCGCTGCGCAAGAAGTTCCAGGGCAACGTGTCGCTCGTGGACCTGCGGCAGCGTCCTGAGTTCATCCAGACCCAGGCCGCCTCGGCATTCTTCCGGCTGGATCTCATCCGCGAGCACGACATCGCGTTCGTCGACGGCCTCCGGGTCGCCGAGGACGCCGTCTTCGCCTCGACCTACCTCCTGCGCGCGCCCAAGGCGATGGTGGCGCCGCTGTCGAAGTCCATCTACTACTACCGTCGACGCGGTGACGGTACCTCCGCGGCCGACACCTACCAGACCAACACCGACTTCTACTTCGGCCGATTCACCCGCGGTTACCTCCCGCTGCTGGAGCTGGCGCGGTCTATGGGCGACGTCCCCCGGTGGCTCGAATACGTCATCCTCTACGACCTCGGCTGGTTCCTCCCGCGGGAGATGAACCGCGACCGCAAGGCCACCCATCTTACCAAAACCGAGCAGGCGCGGATCATTGCCTTGCTGCGGGAGATCCTGGGCTACTTCGACGACTCCGCGATCATCAACTACCGGATCACGCCGATCTCGGCGGAGGTGCGCGCCCTGATGCTCACCCTGTCCGGCAACTTGCTGCCCACCTCGGGCACGGTCCGCGTCTCCAAGAACGTCCCCGGCTCGTTCGAGATTTGCTATCTGTACCAGGGTGACCGCCCTACCGAGCTGATCAAGAGCGACGTGCAGCCGGTCACTCCGATCGCTGCCAAGACGCGCAAACTGGACTACTTCGGCCAGGAACTGATGCACGAGCGGATCATCCGCGTACCCGAACTGCCGGACATCAGCCTGACGTTGGACGGTGTGCGCCAGCCACTTCAGTACGGCAGCTACTACCTGGGATCTTCCGAGGCGACAGCCGCCTCGGCACGACTGGCGAGCGAGGGCACCGCCGGCGCCATACCCGTATGGCGGCAGCTGGCCAGCCGCGGCATCGCCGAGATGGTGTGCTTCACCAAGAAGTCGCCGATCGACGCGCCCACGGCGACCCGGAAAGGTGTTGCGCTACGCAAGCGGCGCTACCGCACCTTCATCCGCAACCTGGCCAAAACCCCGCAGATCCGGGACAAGTTCGCCGGCGCCTGGCTGATCATGGACCGCGTCGGATCCGGGCACGACAACGGCGAATACCTCTACGAATACCTGCGCGCGGAGCGACCGGACATCAACGCGTGGTTCGTGGTCAAGAGGGGCACCCCGGAGTGGCGGCGGCTGAAGGAGCGCGGCTTCCGGCTGATCGGCTATCGCAGCATCGAGCATCAAGCCGCGCTGCAGTGCGCCTCGATCGTTGCCTCGTCCCAACTGGACGTCGAGGCAATCGAACCGGTCCCGACCGACTTCTACCCGGGCAAGCGACGTCCGTGGCGCTTCATCTACCTGCAGCACGGAGTGCTCCAACACGACCTGGCGCACTGGTTCAACGGTAAGGACATCGACCTGCTCACGACCGCGAGCGTCGACGAGCACGAGTCGATCGTCGCCGACGGCGGCTCCTACCGGCTGACTTCGGACAGCGTGGTCATGACCGGCTTCCCGCGGCACGACGCAATCCTGCGGATCGCGGAAGCACACCCCTATGACAAGCGATCGATGGTGCTGATCGCACCGACCTGGCGCAACAGTCTCTTCCTGCCCAAGCCGTCCTTCGCGGCACGTCGCAAACTGCGTGACCCGTTCCTGCAGACCGACTACGGCCGCAACTGGTTCGGGCTGCTCAGCCACCCGGCGCTGCGCCAGCTGGTCGACGAGCAAGGCGCGGAGATCGTCTACCTGCCCCATCCGAATTTCCGGGGAACGACCCCGGAGGTGACCTATCCCGACTACGTCACGGTGATCGATTCGACGCCGGACATCCACGAACTGATGGCGAGGGCTCGGGTCACCGTCACCGACTACTCGTCGATCTTCTTCGATGCGGCGCTGGCGAAGTCACGCATCGTCTACTTCCAGTTCGACCAGGACGCGTTCCTCAACGGTTCACACACCTACCTGCCGGGCTACTGGGACTACGAGAAGCACGGCTTCGGGCCGATCGCGACGGGACTGGACGATGCCGCGCGGCTGACGACCGAGGCGTATGCCGACCCGGATTCGGCATGGCCGCAGCTCTACCAGGACCGGCTCGCCCGCACACTGCCCCTCGCGGACGGCAAGTCGGCCCACCGGATCACCCAGGTCATCGAGACGAAGTTCCGCGTTTGAGCTCGGCTCTCACCTGATCGGATCGGTGACATCGAGTGCGACGCGGTTTGTGAAGTTACCGGTCACGGCGTGATTGTCGAATCCGGTGTCGAGAATGTCTCCACTGGACGCGTCGAAACACAGAACGGCGTAGGAGAAGACCTGCGCGACCGCTCCTCTCGGGTGTGACTGGCCCGCGGTTGAGAACTGTCCTTGCGCTTCGGCGCAGACCACCGGCCGCGAGTCGTCCGAGGCCGGCGCTGCGCCCGGCTCCCCCATCGCGGTGTCAGCCGTTCCTCGGTCGGTCCCGAACGCGCTGCCCGAGCTGATGTTGGATGGCCACGCTCCGGTCTCGCGCGGGGTGCTCCTTGGAGCCGATGGGTCGGACTGCGTGGCAATGAGCATCAATGCCCGCCGCGCCCGTGCGATCTGAACGGCGGTCAGAGCCGAGTGCACGGAATCAGCCGGAGAGTTCGATGCGCCCGCTGTCGACGCAACCGCGAGTGTCACCACGGCCAGTGTCCCCGTCGAAACGGCGAGCACACGTCGGCGACGACGACGTAGCATGTCACACCGGGTTTCAGGTCGGACGAAGCGCCACGGGGAAAGTCAGCTGGTGCTTCTGGGGGTTTTCCAGTGCTGCGCCAAGTGTCGCACTGGGCACCTGGCCGATCAACATGCCGCAGGATGCGGCGACGGGCTACTCCCTGGTTTCGGGGGAGCCCGTCTGGGCCGCGGGCAGCGTACGGCGGACGTCGATGACCGCGCCGGTCAGCTCGGACGCCAGCACGGCGAGCGACGACTCCGCGACCTGCTCCGCGGACAGCAGGGTGCCGGGCGGCTCCTCACCGAACGCGGCGAGCCGCATCGGGGTCGCGGCACGCTCGGGGTTGATGACGTTGACCTTGATGTTGTCCGCCGACCATTCCTCGGAGAGCGCCTGAGTCAGGTTGACCACGGCCGCCTTGGTCGAGGAGTAGAGCGCGTAGTTCTCCCGGCCCCGGGTGTATGACGACGACGTGAAGTTGAGCAGGTGACCGCCGGACTTCTTCAGGTAGGGGTATGCCGCGCGCGCGACATTGACCGGCGCCATGTAGTTGACGTCGATCACCTTGGCGACATCCTCCGGGCTGGCGTCCGCCAGCCGGCCCATCTGCAGCACCCCGGCGGTCAGGACGACCGCGTCGATCTGACCGTGCTCGCGGGCGGTCGCCTCGAAGGCGTCCGCGATCTGGTCGGCGTCCTCCACATGCAGGCCGGTGGTGGACCGTCCGTGTGCGACGACCGTCGCCCCGTAGGTGCGGGCGAGCCGGCCGATCTCGGCGCCGATGCCGTAACTGCCGCCCAGGATCACGATCGTCTTGCCGGAGAAGAACTCCTTCAGGTCGCCCTCGGGCAGCGGAGCGTCCTGCGTGCCCAGCTGGAAGAACTTGTCGACGATGTACATGTCGAGCGGGTAGGTGACCTTCATGTTGCGGTCCGAGCCGAGGATCGTCTTGGTCTTGACGTCGGGCAGGTACTTGATCACCACACCGCAGTCGTCGGTCGCCGAGAAGTAGGGGTCCTCGGCCGCGAGCTCGTATGCCGCCCGCAGCACCGACAGCTTGAAGCCCTGCGGGGTCTGGCCGCGGCGTAAGAAGGCGCGGTCCGGGATGTGCGTGATGATCTCGTCCTCGTCGACCGCCACGATCGTGTCGGCGGACGGGATGACGACGTCCACGGCGTTGTAGCTGTCGAGGGCGGAGGCGCAGTCCTTGAGGATGCGGGCGTCGACGAGGGGCCGCACGGCATCGTGGAGCAGAAGCTTGGCTTCTTCCTCCTCGATCGCACCGAGCACCCGCATGGTGGTCTCGTTGCGCGTTGCCCCGCCGTCCAGGATCCGGGAGACCTTGGGGTATTTGTCCCCCAGGATCGTGGCGGTCTTCTCCGCCCAGCCGGGGGTGACCATCACGATCATCTCGTCGATGACGGCGGAGTCGTGCAGCGCCGCGACGGTGTGCTCCAGGATGGTCTTGCCGGACACCTTGACCATCTGCTTGGGCACACTGAGCCCTAGCCGTGCCCCTACCCCACCAGCCAGCACAACTCCGTAGGTCTTCACGCGGTCACTCCCTCGTAGCGTTTCGTTGACACCGGGAAGCCTTGCCAGCGCGGCATCCGGATCGTGGCTGGACGCGAGTTTACAAGGGCGATCGACCGACAATCCGGTCCGGGTTCAGCCGCGCAGGGCGTCGCGGGCAGCCTGCAGGAACGCCTGGACGCTGTCCGGTTGGTCCCCGAGATAGTACGAGCGCAAGTCACGTCGGACGGGCGCCAGCGGGTCGGCGCCGGTGCCGAGCACGGCTGCCAGACCGCTGCCCTCGAGATCGCCCCCCAGATCGAGCAGATAGGCGGCGCGCAGCATCGGGTAGTCCTCGGCGTCCACGAGCTTCCCAGTGCCGGCGGGCAACACCACCGCCAGCGGTTTGCACGACGCCAGGTAATCGGAGGCGACGCTCGAGATGTCCGACACCATGGCGTCCGACCGGTTGAAGTTGTCGACGATCCCCTCGGCGAGGGCCTGTGAACTCGTCAGGTGAGGGCACTCCGTTGTCGCGGCGGACGCGAGCAGCTCATCGATCCGTGCGATGGTGTCGGCAGCACGACGCTGCCCACGCGACAACGGATGCGGCCGGAACACGACCCGGGCACCGCCGTCGAGGAGGGCGCGGACGATCCGTTCGCCATACTCCACCGAACTCAGGCTCATCTCACGCATACCGGACTGCCAGGTCGGCGCGTAGAGCACCGTGCACCTGCCGGGCACCGGGTCGACGTTGCGTTCGGCCACCGCGGCCACCTGCGGTCGACCGACGACCACGAACTTGTCGGCGGGCATCGCCACGCCGTGCTTTGCGAACCGGTCGATCGCAGCCTGCCCCGCGACGAAGTTGCGGTCGAACATCGCAAAGATCGGGTGATAGCTGGACGGCTTGTCCGAATCACCGTGGTTGAGGTGAACGTGCGTGCGGTCCAGGTAACGGACGCCGTCCGCGGTGTCGCCGTGAATGTTGACGTAGAAGACGGCTCGGACGCTCGGCACCATGCAGGCGTCGAGTCCGGTGACCCGTGGGCAGGCGATCAACGGCACATCCGTGAGGGCGGCCGCTCGTGGCAACATGTCGGGGTTGCGGGCCAGGATCGCGAACGGCACCCCCAGTTGTTCCAGATAGGGCAGCCACATCCGCACCTGATAATCCCCGTCGACCGGACCGCTGAAATACACGAGGAATTGCGGAGCGTACTGCTCGAGCGCGCGGGTGACCGCGTGATCGACACTCCCGTCCCGGCGAGCGTGTATGGCGGAGCGCAACCGGCGCCCGCAGATGACCAGCCCGGCGAGCACGAGCAGCAGGACGAGCAGGCCGGCGAACCACGGAACCCGAGACCATGAGGCGGCGATCAGCAGCACCGCCAGCGCCAACCCGGCACCCGGCACCACCGGGGACAGCGGGCCCGGCTCCACCGGCCTCGGGTCGCTCGGCACGCCGGGGAGGTTGACGGCGCGCACCCGTTGCACGACGCGCTGGTGTATCGGACCCTGCGCCAGACCGACGGCGACCGCCGCTCCGACGGTCAGCGCCACCCAACCGGTCGATGCGCCCTGCGCCCGGAGTCCGAGTGCACACGAAAGGACGGCTACCAGCGCGGTCGCCGTGATCACCGGGCCCGGTCGACGGTGGCCGATCCCGGCGCCGGCGGTGACCAGCAGCAAGGCGAGGACGCCGACCAACACACCAGGGGCGGGCCAGACGGCGAGTGCCGCAGTGACCGCAGCGAGCGCGACCAGCACGAGCACACCGAGGATCGACCCGGCGAGCCGACGAACGGCCGCGATCACGCCTTCACCCTGGAGGACGCCATGATCGCCGCGAAGTGGCCGACCACCGCCAGCCACACCAGGACCGCCAGCACGGTGACGGCCACACGGAAGACCTGCTGGTCGTCGCCGAGGATCAACCCGATGACGCCCAGGCCGAGCGAGATCAGCCCGAGATCGACGGAGTGGAAGATCCGGTGAAAGGGTAGGAAGCGGAAGGCCTTGCGCGCCATACCGATCAGGCTGGTTGTCGGCACCGCCTTGGCCTCCGCAGTGTCGGGCAGCCGGTCCAGCCCGGAGATGGCACGCGCGACGTGCACCAAGTCGTTCAGCGACTTGTTGACCAGAATCCCGGCCATCAGGATCGCGCCGAGGAAGGCGTACTGCCACGGGTCCACGCCGGCGGGATGACCACCGACGACGCCGGCGGCCCGCAGCCCGAGAGCCAGACCGACGAACCCTTCGGTGGTGTAGTGCGCCACCCGGTCCAGGAAGATGCCCGCCGGGCTGAACCGCTGCCGCCAGCGGGCCAGCTCGCCGTCCACCGCGTCGAGGTACATCTGTAACTGTCCGAAGACGACCGCCAGGATCGGACCCCAGATGCCGGGGATCAGCAACGCAGCACCGATGCACCACCCGCACACGATCATGACCCCGGTCACTCCATTCGGCGTCATTCGCGTCGGCACCAGTTGCCGGGTCAGGTGGATCGACAGGTCCCGCATATAGAACCCCGACCAGTGCTCGGCGTTCTGCCGACCGCGTACCGACGGCGGCTGGCACACCTGCCGCAACTCGCCGATGGTCGGCCGATGATGCTGAGCGTTCACAGGGCTCCTCCCGCTGGTTTCCGACGCGATTGTCTCAGGTGGGCACGCGCGCAGACCGCGCCGGCTGCGGCGGGCCGGTGGTCGGTGTCGGGTGCACCCAGCCATGACAGCGGCTGAAAGTTGACGGTTAAATTGGCGGGAGAGTTCTGACAGCGACCACTACAACCGACCACGTCTGGTGACTTCATGAAAACCGTTCCACTTGCACCGTATGCAGATGACAGGGGCAACCGCATCGAATACACCGGGCCGGCGTCGGACTCGGTGAAGATCACGTTTCGGGGCGGCAACAACGTCGCACGAGTGCACCCGGACGCGAATGCGCGGAACCTTCGGATCGATTTCAACAGCAACAACGGCACTTTCGAGCTGGGCGCCAACCCCAAGAAGCGCACCTTCACCGGCGGCGTTCGCATCGGCGAGGACGCCGTGGTCCGGATCGGCGACGATGTCTCCTCGACGTCCGGGGTGATCGTCTCCGCGGTCGAGGGCGTCACCGTCGAGATCGGCGACGACACGATGTTCGCCAGTCACAACGAGGTACGCGCCGACGACGGTCACCCCATCTTCGACGTCCGCAGCGGCAAGCGGGTCAATCTCGCCGGCTCCATCCGAATCGGGGCACACACCTGGCTGGGATCGCGTGCCATCGTCCTCGCCGGCGTGGAGATCGGTGAGGGCACCGTCGTGGGTGCGAACAGCACCGTGACTCGCAGCGTGCCGAACAACGTCATCGCGGTCGGCTCCCCGGCGAAGGTGGTCCGCAAGGACATCGCCTGGGAACGACCCCACCTCGGCCTGACCAAGCCGTTCTACAAACCCGATGCGTCGACGGTGGAGAAGTCGAACTACTGGCGGCTCACCGAACCGGGCGACGGACCGTTGGGCACCGCGATCCCAGGCAGACCTGAGACGATGACTCCGGCGCCGCCGACGGTGCCGGCGAGCACGCGCTCGAAGCGCAGCCGGGCGCGCCGCCTCGCCGGGCGGGTGCGCAGGACGTTGACCGGCGGCCGGCGACGCCGACAGTGAGGACTGACCGCATGCCTGCACAGACGGCGACCCAGCTCTGCCCGCCCCTGGACACCCTCGACGACCTTCTGCTGCTCCGCAGCGGTGCCGTCCGCGTCGACCCGGAGCACCCGTGGCGGCTGGACCTGCCCGGGGCGCCGACCGGCGGCGCGCTCGAACTGGTGGACCCGGAGGGCGTCCCGCTGGCTCGCGTCGACAACCCGGCGGTGGACGGCGATGACCTCGTCCTCACTGACGAACCAGTCTGGCTGGCAGCGGTGTCCACCCGGCCGTTCGAGCAGCTCTACCTCGCTCCGGACGAGGTACGACGAGAGGCGCGCACCGACGGCTCGACCGCAGTGGTCGTCGAGCGTCCGCTGGAGGCGGCCGAGCTCGACCGCTTCGGTGACACCCCACTGGCACTGCTGGTGCCGGCCGCGCCGTCCGTCGAACCCAGCGCGGCAACGCTCGCGGTCATCCGCTCCGCGCTCGCGGTCAGCACGCAGCGCGCCGGCACCCGGGTGGTGGCCGTGCCGGTCAGTGCCGCCCGTGCAGCAGCGGAGCCGGCGCTGTTCGCGTCCGTCGTCGACGCCTACAGCGCGCAGGCGGCGGAGCGGTTGCCGTCCGTGGACGCCACGGCCGGCGAACCGTCGCCTGCCGGAGCGGTGCTGTTCTTCACCGGGCTGTCGGGCTCCGGCAAGTCCACCGTCGCGCGCGCGGTGCGCAATGCCGTTCTCGAACGCAGCGGGCGGCCCACCACGCTGCTGGACGGCGACGTCGTGCGCCGCAACCTGTCGGCCGGTCTCGGCTTCTCGGCCGCCGACCGGGAGACCAACATCCGGCGGATCGGCTGGGTGGCAGCCGAGATCGCGCACCACGGCGGTCTCGCGATCTGCAGTCCGATCGCGCCATACGACAGCACCCGGCAGGAGGTACGCCGGATGGTGACCGAACGCGGCGGCTCGCTGGTGCTCGTGCACATCTCGACTCCGGTCGAGGAGTGCGAGCGCCGGGACCGCAAGGGCCTGTATGCCAAGGCGCGGCGCGGCGAGATTCCGTTGTTCACCGGCATCAGCGCACCGTACGAACCGCCCGCGGACGCCGATCTCGTACTCGACACGACGCACTTGACCATCCCCGAGGCACGAGACGAGGTGCTCCGCCTGCTGGACCGGCGTGGCCTCTGACCGTCCTGGCCCGGTCGCTAGGATCGCCCGACATGACTGCCTCGATGTCGTCACGCTCGATCACCGTTGCCGCCGCCTGCGTGGTCCTCGCCGGCGTCACCGCGTGCTCGTCGCCGGCGCACCCGGCGACGTCATCCAGCAGCAGCCAGATCTCGGTCCCGACGACGGTCACCGCCGCCCCGACGCCGACGCCGAGCACCTCGGCCGCGGCCGGCAGCATCACCAGCGGTGACAAGTCGTTCTCCGTGGTCGCGCCGACCGGGTGGAAGAAGTTCGACGCCAAGCCGGCGACGTTGGCGATCAAGGCGCCCTCGCCGCAGGACAAGGTAGACACCAACTTCGACGTGGTCGTGCAGAGCCCGCAACCCGTGCCGGCGCTGGACGATGTCGTGTCCCAGGCGGAGATCGCGTGGCGGCAACAGGGGGTGCGGGTCACGGACCGGCCGGAGCGCACCATCGGCGGCCTGCCGGCGAGCGGCTACACCTTCACCCGGACGGCTCAGGGCACGAAGTTCACCCAGACGCAGTTCTTCGTGGTCTACCGCGAGCACGTCTATTCGCTCACCATGACCAGTGCCGCCACCTCCGCGGCCTCGGCGGCCGCCGACCAGGCGCTCGGCGCGATCCTGTCCACCTGGGCCTGGCAGCGGAGCTGACGCCTGTCCTGCTCCGGCCCGGCCACGGTCGTGCTGCCGAACGGCCGGTCGCGTGCGACGATGGCGGACGTGAGTGAGAAGCAGCAGAAGTCGCAGTCCCGCAGCCAGCCGTCCCCGGAGGCGTTCCGCAAGTTCATCAGCTCCGGCTGGGCTCCGCGCAGTGACGAGCGGCCGGCTCGCGCGGAGGTCGCCGAGCACGCGGCGCGACGCCGTGCGGCCGTGTCGGACGCCTTCCCCGGGGAGCGGCTCGTCATACCCGCCGGTGGGTTGAAGGTCCGCAGCAACGACACCGACTATGTCTTCCGGCCGCACTCGGCGTTCGCCCACCTCACCGGGCTCGGCGCGGACCGTGAGCCGGACGCCGTGCTCGTGCTCGAGCCGAGGGAGGGCGGCGGGCACGACGCCGTGCTGTTCTTCCGGCCCCTGGCGGGTCGGGACACCGAGGAGTTCTTCGCCGACGCGCGGTATGGCGAGTTCTGGGTCGGGCGCCGGCCGACGCTCGAGGACGTCGAGGCGGAGCTGGGCGTCACCGCCCGGCACATCGACGAGTTCGCCGACGCCGTCGCCAAGGACGCCGGTGAGATCGGCGTCCGCGTGGTGCGGGACGCCGACCCCGACGTGACCGCGACTGTCGAGAAGGCCCGCACCAGCGAGACGGAGGCCGAAGGCGCTGTGGAGCAGCGCACCGAGGCAGACGAGGAGCTGGCCCGTTTCCTGTCCACGCTCCGGCTGGTCAAGGACGACTACGAGATCGAGCAGATGCGGCTGGCCGTCGCGGCCACTGCGGAAGGCTTCGAGGCCGTCATCGCCGAACTCGCGGAGGCCGTCCGGCGGGGTCGCGGCGAGCGCTGGGTCGAGGGTGTCTTCGGCCTGCACGCCCGGCACCGTGGCAACGGGGTGGGCTACGACTCCATCTGTGCGGCAGGCGATCACGCCAACACGCTGCACTGGATCAAGAACACCGGCGACGTGCACGAGGACGACCTGGTGCTGCTCGACGCCGGGGTCGAGGTCGACTCCCTCTACACCGCCGACATCACCCGCACCCTGCCGGTCGACGGCGACTACAGCGAGCAGCAGCGCAAGGTCTACGAAGCGGTGTATGCCGCCCAACAGGCCGGCATCGCCGCGGTCAAGCCGGGCAACAAGTTCTCCGACATCCACGCGGCCGCGATCCGGGTCATCGCCGAGCACCTGCACGAGTGGGGTCTGCTGCCGGACGGTGTCGACGTCGAGGCGACGCTCGACAAGGAGAAGGGCCAGTTCCACCGGCGCTGGATGGTCCACGGCACGAGCCACCACCTCGGCATCGACGTGCACGACTGTGCGCTGGCGCTGCGCGAGGACTACATGGACGCCGAGCTCAAGCCGGGCATGATCCTGACCGTAGAGCCTGGCCTCTACTTCAAGGCCGACGACGAGCTGGTCCCGCAGGAGCTGCGCGGCATCGGCGTGCGGATCGAGGACGACGTGCTGGTGACCGAGGAAGGCCACGAGGTGCTGTCCGCCGCCATCCCGAGCAAGCTCGAGGACGTCGAGGCGTGGATGGCGCGAGTGAGCTCCGGCGCCCAGCACTGAGTCGCCACGGACATGCGATCGGCGGGTGCCGACGCGCTCACGCTGCGTCGGCACCCGCCGTTCGTCCCCCGAATCTCCGGTCCCCGAACCGGAGGCGAGTCCCCCGATGTGCTGATACCGGTATGACGACGCAGCCGCCGGCTTTGTTGCGGCCGGCTGCCATCCGTGTCCGTTTCGTTACCTGGCCGCGGCCACTCGAGGGCTGACCCGCAGCGCCAGCAGGTAGAAGAGGATGCCGGCGACTCCCCCGACGATCCAGGAGACGTCCACGTGTCCGAGGGCACCGACCAGCGGCCCGGTGAAATAGGTCTGGTCGATGAACGGCAGCTGGACGAGTACGGCGAGCAGGTAGGCGACGAGCCCGGGCCAGATGAAACCCGGATAGCTGCGGTCCGGGGTGAAGAACGACTCCACGTCATACCGTCCGTGCCGGATGAAGTAGTAGTCGGTGAGGTTGATCGCGCTCCACGGGATGAAGACGTAGAGCAGCACGTTGAGGAAGTTCGACAGGTTGTCGACGAACTCGCGATAGCCGAGCAGCGCGCACAGTGTCCCGGCCGCCACGAGGAGCACCGACCCGAGGACCCGCAAGGCGATCGATCTGCGGACCGTCCGGAAGCAGCTGACGATGCTGACCACCGCGAGCATGCCGGTGTAGGCGTTCGCGACGTCGGACCCGATCAGGCTGAGCGCCATCACCAGCAGCATCCAGCGGCCGCCGACGTCGGCGATCGCGCCGATCGTCGAATCGGCGTGCGGCAGCAGGCTGGTCAGGTAGGCGCCGAGCACCGCGCAGCCGATCTGCGGGATCGCCGCGCCGGCGAACACCGCCCAGAAGGTCTTGGTGCGGGAGACCGTCTCGGGCAGGTACCGCGAATAGTCGGAGACGTATGGCGCCCAGCTGACCACGCTGATCACGAACATGCTGGTGCCGGCCATGAAGATGGCCAGGGACGGGAACCCGGTCGACGCGGCCATGCCGGTCGGCCCGCCGCGGAGGAGCGCGCGGACCCACAGGATCGCGAACGTCAGCGCGAGCACCACCGTCATCCAGCGCTGCCAGCGGTGCAGCCAGTCGTGGCCGAAGATCGTGATGATCAGGACCGGTATGGCGATGAGGGCGATCCAGGCCGGGATGCTGACCGAGCCGATCAGCAGGTGGAGCGCCTGCGCCTGGATCACCAGTTGGGCCGCCAGGAAGCCGAAGTCGAGCACGATCGAGGCGGCGAAGACCAGCACCGCGCCGTAGAAGCCGAACTGGGCGCGACTCTGGATCATCTGCGGCACGCCGAGCCGCGGACCCTGGATGGCGTGGAAACCGACCAGGAGCAGCCCCAGCACCACACCGACCACGATCGCCGTCGCCGCCCACAGCAACGGCAGCCCGATGACGACGAGGAGGCCGCCGAGCACCACCACGAAAATGTTGGCGTTCAACCCGAACCACATCGTGAACTGGTCGCGGACCCGTCCGTGTCGCTCGTCGACCGGGACCGGGTCGATCGACAGCAGTTCCGGACCCGCCGTCCCCGGTTCCGCCGGCCGGTCTGCCTCGGCAGCTCTCATGACGTCCTTCTCCGGCGAAGATCGAAGTGTTCACCACGACGATCGCCGGATCGCCGGTTCGCGGCCACCCTGCTGACCGCACCCCCAAGGTAGTGCTACCCGGTCTTCGGCTTCCTGGTGACCCGGAGCCGGTCGGTCAATACACGTAGACCTGCCGACCGTTGACCAGACAGCCGGACCGAATCAGCATGTCCTGCGCGGCGATCGACAGACGGCAGCACCCGTGCGACGCGTTGTACGGCGGAATGCTCGTCGAGCCGTGGACGGCGATGCCGCCGTTGAAGTAATAGGGCTTGTACATCGATCCGAGCGCCCCGGTCTGCCAGCCGTTGGCATGGCTGGAGACCCCGAACTTGCCGCTCGGCGTACGGCCGTCCCACCACTGCCCCCAGGCGTAGAACGGCGTGTTCGCGCCGGTGCTGGTGTTGAGCGTGAAGCGCACCGTCGAACCCCAGACGACGAGCAGCAGTTGCCGCGCCTTGTCGATCTCGACCCGGTAGCCGTAGCCGTACCGCGCCGGCCGACGGGTGTTGGAGGCGACTCTGCCCCACGTCATCGGTCCGACGACGCCGTCCCGCACCAGCCCCCATGCCTTCTGCAGCGCGAAGACGGCTTGCTGCGTCTGCGCTCCGAAGACACCGTCCACCGTGCCGCACCAGTAGCTCACGGCGTTGAGCCGCTGCTGCAGGTAGACCACGTCCGGACCGCGGCTGCCGTACTGCACGGTCGCACGAGTCGCCGCTTCTGCGGTGCCGGTGCCGGCGATCCCGAACGCACCGACAAGACCTGCTGCTGCCGTCGCACAAAGCATGTGCCGACGGCCCACCACTGTTTCCATGGCATCCCCCGATGTCCCTTCATCCCGCTCGCGAGAGCGGACCTTCTCCGGTCGAAGCGCCGTCGGCGGCCTGCTGCCGGGACCGGCTTGCCGGTATGACGCCTGACCAGTCGGTCCGGTTGTCCAGCTGTCCAGGAAATCTTCCTGGACAGGACTGGCTACAGTCGGGTCCGTGTCAGACGTGACGACCGCATTGGCCAAGTCGAAGGTCGCGTGGCTCCTCCTCGCGCCCGACAGCACCGTGCCCTGCTGGTATGCCGGGGTCGGGGAGACGGCATACATCGTCGGGGGTGACGGCGAGCAAACGATCCCGCCACTGCCGGAGAACCTGCGGATCATCCTGCGCGACAAGGAGACTCGCGCCGCGATCGGCCCAGTGCCGGCCCGGGCAACACGCGTCGAGCCGGGCTCGGAGGAGTGGGACACGGCGACGACGGCGCTGCTCGCGACCCGGCAGAACACACCGCCCGGCGATCGCCGGGCGTTCTGGGCCGAGCACGCGACCGTCTGGGCCGTCGACCTGTCTACCGGCCACGCCGAACCGGAGCAGCCGGAGGACAGCTCACCCCACTAACCTTTCGCAGGTGAGCAGCCGAGTTTTCGTCGCCCGGATCGCCGGACTCACCGTGCTGGACCCGCTCGGGGACCGGGTCGGTCGGGTGCGGGATGTCGTCCTGACCTTCGGCAGCTCGCAACCTCGGGCGATCGGTCTGGTGATCGAGGTGCCCGGCAAACGCCGCGTCTTCGTCCCGATGACACGGGTGACGAGCGTCGACGCCGGCGCGGTCATCACCACCGGGTTGGTCAACATGCGCCGCTTCGAGCAGCGCGCTGGCGAGACCCTCGTGTTGGCAGAACTTTTCGACCGCCGGGTGCAGGTGCGTCACGATGGCGAGGAATTCACCGGCCTCGTCGAAGACATCGCGATCGAGCAGGACCTGCGCCGCGAGTGGGTGCTGGTCAAGGTGTTCGTCCGGCAGGTCGACGGCATCTCGTCGGCGTCCAAGGCGATGTCGCGGCTCACCCGCCGGCGCAGCGGCAAGACGCTGCTCGTCGACGCCCGCGACGTCACCGGGCTGCACCAGCAGGCCGGCGCGCAGAGCGCCGAACGCCTGCTGGAGGAGTATGACGACCTCCGGGTGGCCGACCTCGCGGAGGTGATCCACGACCTCTCCCCCAAGCGTCGCGCCGAGGTCGCCGCGGCGATGGACGACAACAAGCTCGCCGACGTGCTCGAGGAGCTGCCCGAGGACGACCAGATCGAGATCATCGCCGGGCTGGACACCGAGCGCGCCGCGGACGTGCTGGAGGCGATGGAACCCGACGACGCGGCCGACCTGCTGTCCGACCTGCCGTCGGAGCAGGCCGAGCAGTTGCTGCAGCTGATGGAGCCGGACGACGCGGCTCCCCTGCGCCGGTTGCTGAGCTATGACGAGAACACCGCCGGCGGCCTGATGACGACCGAGCCGGTGGTCCTCGGGCCGGAAGCCACCATCGCGGAGGCGCTCGCGGTCGTCCGGCGCGAGGAGCTCGCGCCGGCCCTGGCGTCCGCGGTCTTCGTCAGCCGCCCGCCGTTGGAGACCCCGACCGGCCGGTTCATCGGGCTGGTGCACACCCAGAAACTGCTGCGCGAACCCCCGCAGACGGCGGTCGGCACGATCGTGGACAAGACGATCGAGCCGGTCGGCGTGGAAGCGCCCCTGGGCGAGGTGACGCGCCAGCTCGCGACATACAACCTGGTCAGCATGCCGGTGGTCGACGACGCCGGCCGGCTGCTCGGCGCGGTGACGGTCGATGACGTCCTCGACCACATCCTGCCCGACGACTGGCGCGAGGCGCGCCACGACGTACGCCCGTCCGACGCCCCCGCGACCGACGAGGATGTCGTCTGATGGCGGACCGCGACGAGGAGCGTCGCGAGGCGCGCTCCCGCCGCGAGTCCGCGCGACTGGATCAGCCGCGCGAGGCGGTGCGCCGATGGCTACCCCGCCCGCGGATGGACTCCGACACCTTCGGCCGGTTCGCCGAGGACTTCGCGCGCTTCATGGGCACCGCGCAGTTCCTGGTCTGGATGACGGTCTTCGTCATCGTCTGGATCACGATCAACCTGGTGGGGCTCTTCGGGCTGAAGTGGGACCCCTACCCCTTCATCCTGCTCAACCTGTTCTTCTCCACCCAGGCGTCGTATGCCGCACCGCTGATCCTGCTCGCCCAGAACCGCCAGGACGACCGAGACCGGGTCACTCTCGAGGCCGACCGCGCGCGCGACGAGCGCAATCTCGCCGACACCGAGTTCCTGACCCGCGAGGTGGCGTCGCTGCGACTCGCGATGCGCGAGACCGCGACCCGCGACTTCGTGCGTTCCGAACTCCGCTCGCTGCTGGAGGAGATGGAGGATCGCGGTTACCTGCGTTCTGTGGATCCCGAGGGGGACACCGACGAGGAGGCCGCACGGGCGTGAGCAGGGCGCTCGGTCCCGTCGAGTGATCCACGGGCGAACGCCGGGTGATCTGGGCCACGACCTACCATGGAGGCATGCCCACCCCCTCGCTGGACGCCATTCGCGCTGCACTGGCAACTGTGCAGGACCCGGAGATCCACCGCCCCATCACCGAGCTCAACATGGTCGAGTCGGTCGAGGTCGCCGACGACGGCAAGGTCACCGTGACCGTGCTGCTGACGATCGCGGGCTGCCCGATGAAGACGCGGCTGCAGACCGACGTCTCGGCGGCGGTCGGCAAGGTCGAGGGTGTCACCGCCGTCGAAGTACGGCTGGGGGTGATGTCCGACGAGCAGCGGACGGCGCTGCGCGACCAGTTGCGCGGCGGTCAGGCGGAGAAGGAGATCCCCTTCGCCAAGCCAGGTTCGCTCACCCGCGTCTACGCCGTCGCCTCCGGCAAGGGCGGCGTCGGCAAGTCCTCGGTGACCGTGAACCTCGCTGCCGTGCTTGCCGATTCGGGCTTGCGGGTCGGCGTGGTGGACGCCGACATCTACGGCTTCTCGGTGCCCCGCATGCTCGGGGTCACCAACCGCCCGACCCAGGTCGAGGACATGATCCTGCCTCCGGAGAGCCAGGGCGTGAAGGTCATCTCGATCGGCATGTTCGTGCCGGGCAACCAGCCGGTCGTATGGCGCGGCCCGATGCTGCACCGCGCGCTGCAGCAGTTCCTCGGCGACGTCTTCTGGGGTGACCTCGACGTGCTGCTGCTCGACCTGCCCCCGGGCACCGGCGACATCGCCATCTCGGTGGCCCAGCTAATCCCGAACGCCGAGATCCTCGTGGTGACCACCCCGCAGCAGGCGGCCGCCGAGGTCGCCGAGCGAGCCGGCGCGATCGCGCTGCAGACCAAGCAGCGAGTCGCGGGCGTCATCGAGAACATGTCCTGGATGGAGCTGCCCGACGGCACCCGCCAGGAGCTGTTCGGCAGCGGCGGCGGCCGGCAGGTCGCCGAGTCGCTGACCCGGTCGATCGGCGCACCGGTCGAACTGCTCGGGCAGATCCCGCTCGACATGTCACTCCGCGAAGGTGCCGACGACGGCACTCCCGTCGTGCAGGGTCACCCGGACTCCCCCGCGGCCGTCGCGCTGCGCGCCATCGCCAAGGGTCTGGCCACGCGCTCTCGCGGACTCGCCGGTCGCTCGCTGGGTCTCACCCCCGCCGGCCGCTGAGCGAACGTCGCCCGACGCCGTCGGAGTGCGGCGCCCCGCTGCTCGCACCTCGCGACGATCGCGACTTCCACGCGCCCCGCAAAATCCCGCAGACAACTCGCGACGGTCGCGACTTCCGCACGCCATACCGCGGGATCCCGCACACAACTCGCGACGGTCGCGACTTCCGTGCGCCATACCGGAAGGCCCCTGCACCCAACTCGCGATAGTCGCGACTTCCGCGCGCCCCGCGACGGTCGCGACTTCCGTGCGCCATACCGGAAGGCCCCTGCACCCAACTCGCGATAGTCGCGACTTCCGCGCGCCCCGCGACGGTCGCGACTTCCGCGCGCCATACCGGAAGACCCCTGCACCCAACTCGCGACAGTCGCGACTTCCGCGCGCCTCGCGACGGTCGCGACTTCCACGCGCCACACCGGAGAATCCCGCACACAACTCGCGACGGTCGCGACTTCTGCGCGCCTGCCTCAGGTCGCGTCGGCGTCGAAAGGGGTGGCGCGGTCGGGGTCGAACTTGTGCGGGTCGTATGACGGGGCGCCGGTCACCGGCGGCTCCGTGTCGGGGGCATCGTCGACCGGGTCCGGATCGGGGTCGAACAGCGCCTCACGGACGATCTTGCGCGGGTCGTACTGCCGCGGGTCGTAGGCGCGCCAGTTGATGTCCTCGAACTCCGGACCCATCTGGTCCTTCAGCTGCGACTTGGCGCCTTCGGCCATGTCGCGGGCCTGCCGGATGTAGCCGCGCAGCTTGCTGACGTATTCGGGCAGCCGGTCGGGACCGATGAGGGCAGCGGCGAGCGCGATGAGAATGAGGAACTCCCACCCGCTGATGCCAAACATGTCGCGTCCGAACCTTTCACGCTGAAGCCACGGCGGGACGATTGTCGCACCCGCACATGCTGAGTGCAGCGGCGGCGGCTGGGTGCGGCGAGCCGGTCCGCGGGCTCAGGGAGTGGGATGCGCCGCGACCTGCACGAACATCGGCACCGGCTGGCTGACCGACTCGCGTGACTCGGCGCGCTGCGTCACCTGCGGGCTGGAGACGTCGCGCACCAGCGCCGCTCCTCGGCCGGGCGCCTGCTGCCCGGTGCCGTCCGGGCTCTGCGCGACACCGGAGGCGGTGGACGCGACGAGCGCGACCCCGACACAGCCGGCGACGGCGAAGAGCGCGCACGCCATCGACTTGCGCGCCGACTGGTACTGCGGCGGAGCGCTGGAGGTGACGATCGCGGGAGCCGGACGGTCGACGGCCGGTGTCTTCCGCGACGCGGCGGCACCGACGGGCGCGCCCGGCTCGGAGCTCGCCAGCGACAGCAGGCCGGCCATCAGCTGTTCGTGGCCGCCGCAGTCGAAGCTCACCGAGCGCAGCTGCTCGATGATCGCGCGCTCCTGCTGCACGGCGTAGCGGCAGTGCTCGCACACCATCAAGTGGAGGTCGGCACGGTATTCGTCGTCCGCGCTGAGCATGCCGTCGACGTAGTCCGCGACCCGGTCGCCCAAATGCTCCTGCGCTCCACGCAGCTTCTCCCCCACCTGGCCGGGGCGCGGCGAGAACGGCATCACCGCGTCGCTCCGGCGGGCGTGAAGGTCGGCAGGCCGACGTGGGTGCGGGCTGCCGGGCGGTTCTCCGGGGCGCGGTGCGCCAGTGCCTCACGCAATTGAGCGCGGCCACGGTGGATGCGGGACCGAACCGTGCCCAGTTTGATGCCCAGCGTCGCAGCGATCTCCTCGTAGGACAGGCCCTCGATGTCACACAGCACGACGGCGGCGCGGAAATCGGGCGCCAGCGCGTCCAGTGCGCGCTGGATGTCGTCGTCGAAGTGCGCGTCGGCATACAACTGCTCGGGGCTGCCGTCCCGGCTGGGCAGCCGCGCGGCCGCGTCGTCGGCGAGCGCGTCGAAGCGGATGCGCTGCTTGCGGCGCATCTTGTCCAGGAAGACGTTGGTGGTGATCCGGTGCAGCCAGCCCTCGAAGGTGCCGGGCCGGTAGGAGTGGAGCGACCGGAAGACCCGCACGAACACGTCGTGCGTCAGGTCCTCGGCGTCGTGCACGTTGCCGGTGAGCCGGTAGGCGAGCCGGTAGACGCGGGCCGAGTGCTCGGTGACGATCTCCTCCCAGGTCGGCGGCTCCCAGCCCGGGGGCGCCACATCGGGCACCTCGGTCTTCACTGCACCCCGCAGCAGTTGGTCGGTCATCGCGTTCGCGCTTCCATCTCGTGTCGGTGGACCTCGTGCCGAGGCCATTGTGGAGCATGTCCTTATGCCGGCGCTGTGACGCGGCGCGGCGGTGACCCGCTCCCACCTCGACAACGAACGACACCCGCCGATCGTTACCCGCGAGTTGCACTCGATGGGTCTCGGTTCGGCAACGGACCCGCGGAAGCACTAGATTCGGTCTCATGTCATCACAGCGGGCGGCCAGCTGGGGGTATGCCGAGGAGTTCGTGCCCGAGCCGGAAGTCGTCGAGCAGGCCAGAGTGCGGGGCGAGCAACTCGGCTGCACGCCGATCGGCCCGGGCACTGGTCCCGCCCTGCGCCTCCTCACGGCGGCCAGCCGCGCCCGGTCCGTCGTCGAGGTCGGCACCGGAGCCGGTTCGTCCGGCCTGTGGCTGCTCGCCGGTATGCCGCCGGACGGGGTGCTCACCACCATCGACATCAAGGCGGAGCACCAGAGCGCCGCACGGCAGGCGTATGCCGCGGCCGGCATCCCGGCCGCGCGGACCCGCCTGATCACCGGTGACGCGCTGCAGGTGATGGGACGTCTCGCGGACGGCGGCTACGACCTGGTCTTCGTGGACGCGCACAAGCCGGACTACCCGGCATACATCGACGCCGCCCGCCGGCTGCTCCGGCGCGGGGGCCTGCTGCTCATCGACAACATGCTCTGGCACGACACGGTCGCCGATCCGGCGGTCCGTGACGAGACCACGGTGCTCTTGCGCGACCTCGGCAAGCAGCTGCGGGACGACCCGGAGTGGACCACGACCCTGCTGCCGGTCGGCGACGGCCTCCTCGCCGCCGTCAAGGCCTGACGGACGACGACACGAAGCGGCCGCCCACCGGAATCCGGTGGGCGGCCGCTTCGGCGTTCGGAGCCTAGGTCAGCCGATGCAGCCCTTGATGGCCGCGCCGAGGGCTTCCGCCTCCTCGGCGTTCATCTCGACCACCAGGCGGCCACCGCCCTCGAGCGGCATACGCAGCAGGATGCTGCGGCCTTCCTTGGTGACCTCGAGAGGGCCGTCTCCAGTCCTCGGCTTCATTGCCGCCATGGGCTTCCCCTTCCGTCCGCGCGGCTCAGATCTTCGGGCGCACCACTGCCACGCGGGTGATTCGGCGCCGGGGTCCCGGCAGGTGCGACCAACAGTCGATGACATTATTTCAGTCTTTGTCGCGCGGAGGGAAATCCTCACGCCGCCGGCGCCGCCGGCAGGAGCATCGCCCGCCCGGGCACCCGTCGCCGCGACTACCCTGCTGTTCGCCGGGTCCTACACACCACCGCCGCGCCGGCGGACCGCGCCCGAGCGACCGCCCGAGAAGGAGACCGCATGTCCGAGTCCGTCGCCACCGCGTCCGTCGTCACGGAGAGAGCCGGTGGGGTCGCCACCGTGCGGCTGAATCGCCCCGACGCGATGAACTCGCTCGATCTCGCGACCAAGGAAGCACTGCTGACCGCGCTGCAGGAGGTCGCGAACGACGAGGCGGTGCGCTGTGTGGTGCTGGCCGGCACCGGTCGGGCGTTCTGTGTCGGCCAGGACCTCAAGGAGCACGTGGGGCTGCTCGCCGAGGGCGCCGACGCGCTGTTCACCACCGTGCCGGAGCACTACAACCCGATCGTCACGCTGCTGTCGACCATGGACAAGCCGGTGATCGCCGCGGTGAACGGTGTCGCGGCAGGTGCGGGCGCGGCCTTCGCGTTCGCCGCGGACCTGCGCATCCTGTCCGCCGCCGCGGGTTTCAACCTCGCGTTCACCGGCATCGCCTTGTCGAGCGACTCGGGTTCGTCGTTCTGGTTGCCCCGACTGGTCGGTGTCGCCAAGGCCAAGGAGTTGCTCCTGCTGCCGCGCACCGTGCGGGCCGACGAGGCACTGGAGCTCGGGCTGGCCACGCAGGTCGTGCCGGCGGAGGGCTTCGAGCAGACGGTGGCGGAGCTGGCCGGTCGGCTGGCGCAGGGCCCGACGAAGGCGTATGGCGCGGTGCGGCGGGCGGTGGAGTTCTCCGCGACACACACGTTGGCGGAATCGCTGGCGCACGAGGCGGAGCTGATGAGCCTCACCGGCGGGACGGCGGACCACCGCGCCGCTGTCGACGCGTTCCTCGCCAAGGAGCAGCCGGTCTTCGAGGGACGCTGAGGACCCGGGGCTTCGGTAGCGGATCACCTCGAACGGAGCCGGCGTCCCCGCGAAGTATTCGCGGGAGCGAGGCGGGGTCCCCGCGGAGTATCGCGGGAGCGAGGCGGAGACACTTCGTGGGGTGGCGCGAAGCCGCAACCTCGTGACGGCGATCACGGCCGGCGGCGCCATACATGAAAGACTCTCGTCATGGCGGCACTGATCTGGTTCGCGGGCGGGGTGCTGCTGGCCGCCGCGGAGGCGCTCAGCGGTGACTTCGTGCTGCTGATGATCGGCGGCGGAGCGATCGCCGCCGGCCTCGCGATGTTCCTCGGGGCCCCACTGTGGCTGGCGACCATCGTCTTCGCCCTGGTGTCGGTCGGGCTGGTCTTCGGGCTGCGGCCGGTGCTCAAGAGACACCTGCTGAGCAGCCCCACGGTCCCGACCGGCATCGACGCGCTGCGCGGCCGGGAGGCGACCGTCATTCGCGCCTTCGGCAACGACGGTGGCCAGGTGCGGCTGGCCGGACAGGTCTGGACGGCCCGACCGGCCGACGAGAACGACACGTTCCGCACCGGCGAGAGCGTGATCGTCCAAGACATCGACGGCGCAACGGCCGTCGTGAGAAGGGGAGATGACTGATGGTTGTGCTGATAGTTGTCGCGGTGATCGTGATCCTGGTGATCGCGATCGTCGCGAAGTCCGTGGCACTGATCCCGCAGGCGGAGGCCGCGGTGATCGAACGACTCGGCCGCTACACCAAGACGGTGTCCGGGCAGCTGACGCTGCTGATGCCGTTCGTCGACCGGGTGCGTGCCCGGGTCGACCTGCGTGAGCGGGTCGTGTCCTTCCCGCCGCAGCCGGTGATCACCGAGGACAACCTGACGGTCAACATCGACACCGTCGTCTACTTCCAGGTGACCGACCCGCGATCGGCGGTCTACGAGATCAACGACTACATCGTCGGTGTCGAGCAGTTGGCGACCACCACCTTGCGCAACGTCGTCGGCGGTATGACGCTGGAGGAGACGCTCACCTCCCGCGAGATCATCAACGCCCAGCTGCGCGGCGTGCTGGACGAGGCGACCGGCCACTGGGGCCTGCGCGTCGCCCGTGTCGAGCTGAAGTCGATCTTCCCGCCCCCGTCGATCCAGGAGTCGATGGAGAAGCAGATGAAGGCCGACCGTGAGAAGCGGGCGACCATCCTGGCGGCCGAGGGTCACCGGGAAGCCGCGATCAAGTCCGCCGAGGGTGACAAGCAGAGCCAGATCCTCGCTGCCGAAGGCGCCAAGCAGGCGGCCATCCTCGCCGCCGAGGCCGACCGGAAGTCCCAGGTGCTGCGCGCCGAAGGTGAGCGGGCCGCCCGCTACCTGCATGCGCAAGGTGAGGCCAAGGCCATCGAGAAGACCTTCAACGCCATCCGCGCGAGCAAGCCGACCCCGGAGCTGCTCGCCTACCAATACCTGCGCACGCTGCCCGAGATGGCCAAGGGCGAGGCGAGCAAGGTGTGGGTCGTGCCCAGCGACTTCGGTTCGGCGCTGCAGGGCTTCGCCAAGTCGTTCGGCGTGCAGGGCGACGACGGGACCTTCCGCTACGAGATGCCGGCGACCGAGGAGCCGGCGCCGGTCGACGACGCCGAAGTCGCCGACTGGTTCAAGCTGGAGCGCGACCCCGACGTCGTCGAGGCCGTGGCCGCTGCCGAGGCAGTCGCCCGGCAGACGACCGAGGCGAACGAGTTGCCGTCCGGCCGGTCGCGGCCGAGCCTGCCCAAGGTTCCGGCCCCCAGCACGTCGGCTCCCGATCCGGAGCGCCAGCACGAGCCGCCGGCCCGCGCGGACGAGGCCACGCAGGCGCAGCCGCAGCTCACCAGTCCGCCGCCGCAGTACCCGCCGCAGGGCGTGCAGCTGCCGGGCCAGTCGCAGCACGCGCCGCAGCCGGCAGCACCGCCGCAGCAGGGCCCCGGGCAGCAGCCTTACGTGCCCGGTCAGCCGGGTCCGGGAAACCCGCCGCAGCACGATTGAGCGGCATAGCCACACCGTGAGCGGCGTACCGAATCGGCCCGATTCGGTACGCCGCTCCATGCAGAGGTATGCCGGTCGATCAGCCGGGCGCCGCCACGCAGGTGTGGCGGCGACGCGTCAGACGGGATCACCGCTGAAGTGCTTGAGCACCAGCAGGGTCCAGCACCACCAGACCTGCCAGCCGAGCCCGAGGCCGACCCAGATCACGGTGCGCCAGCCGACCAGCAGCCGCTGAGAGTTCTGCTTCCAGCCGGCCCCGACGAACACGATCAGCAGCGGGAACATGAAGAGCAGATAGCGGTAGGTGCTGGTCCACGCGTCCAGCACGGCGAGCAGGTAGAACGCATACGCCAGCAGCCAGGTGCGCATGATCGGTCCCATAGAGTCGGCCCAGGGACCGAGGGTGATGACCAGGAAGCCGACAACGAGGATCACCAGCAGGAGCACGGCGAGCGCCCCGTTGCCGAGCAGCATGTCGAAGTTGGCCACCCACGGCTGGAAGTAGGTGACCGTGCCGTCGCTGCGCCAGGCGCCCATCGTGTCCGTGTATGCCGAGGGCATGCCCGTCACGACCCACGCGACCGCCGGCCAGATGCCGCCCGCGACACCGCACCCGACGAGCGTGGACGTCATCGCGATCCACTCGCGCCGGCCGATCGGGTCGTCCTGACGGTCGCGCCACCTCAGCCACAGGGCGACCAGCGCGACGACGGCGAGTGGCACCGCCACGGGCCGGGCGAGACCGGTGGCGAGCGCGGCGAGCGCCGCCAGCCACCACTGCCGCCGCTGCAATGCGAGCAGCGCGCCGATCAGCAGCACCAGCGCGAGCGACTCCGTGTAGGTCATCTGCAGCACCGGTGACGGCGGGGACGCCGCGAAGACGCACACCACGCAGAACGCCGCAACCGCACCGACCTTGTCCCGGACTAGCAGCGCCATCAGACAGACCGCGACGCCACCGAGAACGAGGGACAACAGCGACCCGACCACCGCGAACGATCCACCGCTGAGATACATCAAGAGCCACACCAGGCCCGGGTACATCGGGTAGAACGCCCACTGGTTCTGCTGCACGACTCCGTCGATGGTCGGCAGCTGCGACGGGTAGCCCTGCTCGACGATCATCTGGTACCACCGGCCGTCCCACACGTGGGTCATCTGCCAGTAGTCCCGGTGGCCGGTCGAATAGAAGAGCAAGCTCGGGTCCTGCCGCCACGCCACCAGCTGCATGACCACCGCGGAGAAGAGACGCAGCAGCAGGTAGGCCACGACGACGCACAGCAGCAGCCGGCGGTGCAGCAGGTCCACCCCGCGTGCTCGCCATCTCTGCAACCTGGTCATCGGTATGACGGGCGGCTGCTCGTGCCCGGACTGTCCGCTCGCCACGGTGGTTGCGGCCGCCATCACACGCTGCCGCGGAAGCACCCGACCACATGGTCGTCGACGACTCCGCACGCCTGCATGGCGGCATACATGGTGGTGGGACCGACGTGGGCGAACCCGGCCTTCTTCAACGCCTTTGCCAGGCTCACGGATTCGGGCGTCTGCGCGGGCGTCGCGGCGAAGTCGCGGGGGCGCCGATGGGTGGTCGGCTGGTGTGACCAGATGAGTTCCTCGAGGCCACCGGACTCACGCAGCCGCAGCACCGCCCGGGCATTGGTGATGGCCGCGTCGATCTTGCGGCGGTTGCGCACGATCGCGGCGTCCTGCATGAGCCGCTCGACGTCGGACGCGTCGTACGAGGCGACGACCTCGGGGTCGAAGCCGGCGAACGCCGTGCGGAAGGCGGGTCGTTTGCGCAGGATGGTGATCCAGGCCAGTCCGGACTGGAAGGCCTCGAGGGTGATGCGTTCGTAGAGCGCGCGTTCGCCGTGCACCGGCACGCCCCACTCGGTGTCGTGGTAGATCCGGTAGTCGTCGCTGCCGTCACCCCAGGCGCAGCGGGCGACGCCGTCCGGCCCGACGACGACCGATGCGCTGTCAGCAGCCACGTTCGGCCTCCCGGACGATCGACCGGACGACGTGCCGGTAGAGCGGAGCCGCGGTCAGCCGGGTCAGCGGTGCCAACAGCCGCCGGGCCAGCGGATTGGCCGGCCCGACATCGGTGCTCCAGCGCAGGAGTGACCCCTGCGCCGACGGCTCGACCGAGAGCGTTGTCGAGCCGCCCAACACCGTTCCCAGCTTTCGCAATTCGCATCGTCCGGACTCGCCGGGCGGGTCCCAGCGAGTCACGATCATCGGGTCGCGGAACCGGACCGGGCCGAGCCGGGTCGTCGCCTCGAAGCGCTGCCCGACGCCCCGCCGGCCGGCCGGCACTTCCATCGTGGTGAGCGGGAAGAACCGGCCGTGCTCGGCCCAGTCGGTCGTCACCTGCCAGAGGTCGGCCACGGGCGCCGAGCACTCGCGCTCCACCACTACCCCCATGATGCGGTCAGTCGCGCGGCGGGCGAGGACCGCCGACCCGCTCGCCCCGGAGCATCGCGATCTCGTCGTCGCGGGCCTGCAGTTCGGCACGCAGCCGGTCGAGAACCTCGTCGACCTGGCCCATGCGATAGCCGCGCAAGGTCTGGTCGAAGCGCACCTCGTCGATGTCCTCCGGCGTGACGATGCCGCGTGGCAGCGACTCGAAGGGTGAAGTGCCGGTCGGATCCTCCAGGTGGGCGCCGAAGTGGCCGAGGATCGCGAAGATCACGAGGCCGATGACGACCACGAGCAGCGCGATGAGAAAGACGAGCACGGCGTCAGCCTAACTCCCGACATCCCCAGCGACCGACCGTCGGCACTTCGGGACGCCGAACCCGCCGGAAACCATCCCCACGGACCGACCGTCGGCACTTCGGGACGCCGATCTACTCCGGACGGGTGGCGCCGAGGTTCTCCCCGTCGGAGCGGATGATCCGCACCGCCTCGCCGGGCTCGTCGACCACCTGCATCCGCCCCAGGTCCTTCTCGCCGACCATGCCCTCGGCATACAGGGTGTCGCTGATGAAGGAGATCATCGGCTTCCAGAACTTCGTCCCGAGCAGCACGATCGGGAAGCTCGTCACCTTCTGGGTCTGCGCCAGGGTGACCGCTTCGAAGAGTTCGTCGAGGGTGCCGAACCCGCCGGGCAGCACGACATACCCCTGGGCGTACTTCACGAACATCGTCTTGCGCGCGAAGAAGTAGCGGAAGTTGACGCCGAGGTCGACATACGGGTTGAGACCGGACTCGAACGGCAACTCGATGCCGAGACCGACGCTGGTGCCACCGGCTTCGACGGCCCCCCTGTTGGCCGCCTCCATCGCGCCCGGGCCACCCCCGGTGATGACCGCGTAGCCCGCTTCAGCGAGCAGCCGGCCCAGCTCGACGCCTTTGGCGTAGTAGTCGCTGTCCGGTTTGAGCCGCGCGGAACCGAAGACGCTGACCGCCGGGCCCAATTCGGCGAGCGTGCCGAACCCTTCGACGAATTCGGCTTGGATGCGCATCACCCGCCAGGGGTCGGTGTGCACCCAGTTGGTGTCCTGCGACTGGTCCAGCAGTCGCTGGTCGGTGGTGGTCGTCGGGACGTGGCGGCCGCGCAGTGTGGTCGCGCCCTTCTGGTATGCCTCGGGTTCCTTGGTCACGCGCTCAATCTCTCACGTCGGCATCGATCGCTTCCGGTATGTCAGTCGCGCCGTATGGCGCGCCGTATGGCGCGCGATCGGCATACCCGGAAGGAGACCGTGTTCAACCCAGCCAGCGGCGCAGCGCGTCATACGAGTCCGTGATCTGCTGCACCGGGCAGCGCTCGTCGTCGGTGTGCGCCAGGTTCGGGTCGCCCGGTCCGAAGTTGACCGCCGGGACACCGAGTGCGGAGAAGCGCGCGACGTCGGTCCAGCCCTCCTTCGCGGTCACCGGCAGGCCGAGCGCGGCGACGAACGACTGTGCGGCAGGGGTGTCCAAGCCGGGCCGGGCGCCGTCCGCGCAGTCGCCGAGGCTCACGTCATACCCGCTGAACACCGAGCACACGTGCGCATACGCCTCCGAGCCGGTCTTGTCCGGCGCGAAGCGGTAGTTGACGGTGAGCACGCAGCGGTCCGGGATGACGTTGCCGGCGATGCCGCCGCTGATGCCGACCGCGCTGAGGGCCTCGTGATAGTCCAGCCCGTCGACGGTCACCGTCTCCGGCTGGTATGCCGCGAGCTTGTCGAGCACCGGCCCCGCGTCGTGGATGGCGTTGTGGCCGTTCCATGGACGGGCCGAGTGCGCGCTGATGCCCTTGGTCACGATGTCGACCCGCAGTGTGCCCTTGCAGCCGCCCTCGATGCCCCCGTCGGTCGGCTCGAGCAGCACGGCGAAGTCCGCGGCCACCCAGTCCGGATGGTGCTCGACGATGCGGCGCAATCCGTTGAACTCCGCGTCGATCTCCTCACAGTCGTAGAAGACGAAGGTGATGTCGCGGTTGGGTTCGAGAACTGTTGCCGCCAGGGCCAATTGGACGGCGACGCCACCCTTCATGTCCGTGGTGCCGCGGCCGACGAGCAGGTCGTCGACCCGGCGGGTGGGCAGGTTCGGCGGGTCGGTCAGGGGCACGGTGTCGAGGTGCCCTGCGAGCACGACGCGTTCGGCGCGGCCCAGCTCGGTGCGGGCCACGACGGTGTTGCCGTCGCGGTCGACGCGGAGGTGCGGCAGTGCGCGCAACGCGGCCTCCACCGCATCGGCCAGCTCTTGCTCGCCGTGGCTGACCGACTCGATGTCGCACAGGTCAGCGGTGAGGTCGACGACGTCGCGAGTGAGGTCCAGGTGCGCCATACCCGCATCTTCTCCCATCGGTGGGTATGACGTGGCGCGGGTCTCAGCACCGGGTCACCGGCCACCCGAGCACCCCTCGATACCCTTTCCCCATGACTGACTCCCCCCGCACCGCCTGGGGTTACGGCCTCGCGACCGAGACCTACGGCGGGGTGCTGCTCGATGCGTGGTTTCCCGAGCCGCAACTGGGCGACGCACCGGCCGCGGATCCCTACGCCGAACCGGCCTCACTTGCGGCACTGGCCCGTGACTTCCCGGCCCGTGAGGTGCGCACCCAGGTCGTGCAGGTCGCGATCGACCTGGACGCGCCGCCCGCCGACGTGCCGGATGCCTACCTGCGGTTGCACCTGCTGAGCCACCGGCTGGCCCTGCCCAACACGATCAACCTGGACGGGCTCTTCGGAGTGCTCCAGAACGTCGTGTGGACCAGCGTCGGCCCGTGCGCGGTCGAGGGTTTCGAACGCGTGCGGCTGCGGCTCCGACAGGACCGCCCGGTCCAGGTCTTCGGCGTCGACAAGTTCCCGCGGATGACCGACTACGTCGTGCCGTCCGGTGTGCGCATCGCCGACGCGGACCGGGTACGGCTCGGTGCCCATCTGGCCGCCGGCACGACCGTCATGCACGAGGGTTTCTGCAACTACAACGCCGGCACGCTGGGCACCTCGATGGTCGAGGGCCGGATCGTGCAAGGCGTCGTCGTCGGCGACGGATCGGACATCGGCGGTGGGGCGTCGATCATGGGCACCCTGTCCGGGGGCGGCACCGAGCGGGTGTCGATCGGCAAGCGGTGCCTGATCGGCGCTGAGGCCGGCATCGGCATCGCGCTCGGCGACGACTGTGTCGTCGAGGCAGGCCTTTACGTCACCGCCGGGACCAAGGTCACCCTGCCGGACGGAACGGTCGTGAAGGCCCGGGAGTTGTCCGGTCAGGACGGCCTGCTGTTCATCCGCAACTCGACCACCGGCGTGGTCGAGTGCCGTCCGCGGACCGGGCACGGCATCGCACTCAACGACGCCCTGCACGCCAACTGACCACGCACCCGACCAGAAGCAGCGAACCGGACCCCAATGCCTTTGCGCCGCAACCGCGACAACAGCCCGAGTGACCGTGAGGTCCACCGGTTGTACGGCGGCAGCGGCCGCGACGACGAAGTGCATCCCGCCCGCTACGTCCAGCACGGCGAGCGCCTCGCCCATGACCCCGAGGAATTCGAGCGCGGCCCGCACGACGGGTTCGACCACGACCCGGAGGACGATGCGGACTGGGCCTTCGGGGACGAGCTCTTCGATCAGGAACACCGCTCGCGCGGGCCGCTACGGCGCACCCTCGGCTGTCTGCTGCCGGTGGCGATCGTCGCCGCTATCGCCGGCGGCGGCTACCTCGCCTACCAGCACGTGCTGGACACGTGGGGTTCCCCGTCGTGCAAGTTCGTCGCGAACGGTTACGACTACCAATGGGATCCGGATCAGGCACGGTCGGCGTCGACGATCGTGGCGGTCGGTGTCTACAAGAAGGGCGTGCCGTCACGGGCTGCGGTGGTGGCGACCACCACCGCCATACAGGAGTCGAAGCTGCGCAACCTCGCGTATGGCGACCTCGACTCGCTCGGGTTGTTCCAGCAGCGAGCCAGTCAGGGCTGGGGCACGACCGCGGAGATCCAGGACCCGGTCTACTCCAGCGGCTCCTTCTACAACGCGCTGCTGCAGGTGCCCGGCTGGGAGTCGATGCCGATCGGTGAGGCGGCCCAGGATGTGCAGCGCAGCGGTTTCCCCGACGCGTATGCCGAGCACGAGACGCAGGGTCAGGTCCTCACGGCGGTGCTGACCGGCACCGCGCACCAGGCGGTCGGCTGCCGGCTCGACCCGACCACCGCCAACGGCTCGCCGGCGCACATCGTCAGCGAGTTGAACGACGAGAGCGGGCTCACCGCGCAGGCGGGGCCGGGCGAGGTGACCTACCGGGCGAAGTCGGTCAACGGAGCATTCGCGGTCGCGTCGTGGGCGATCACCCACGCAGCGGACGACAACATCACCACCGTCACCGTCGGCGACCGGTCGTGGGAGCGGCACCGGGGCCGGGACGGCTGGACGTGGCACCCGGCGCAGCGTCCGACCAGTGGCGCCACCGACGTGCGGATCGCCGTGGAGACCGCCAAGTAGCTCGCCGCGACCGCCCACAACCCCGCGTCGTACCCCCTCGCGCCCCTTCTCGCCAGTGACGGCTTCCTCGCCGAGCGACAGCGAAATCGCGCCGTCAATCGGCGACTTGACCGTCACTCGGCGGTGGCGGGCCGCCCACAACCCGCAACCGTCGCGACCTATATGCAGGAACCCCGCCCGGACCGCCCACAACCCGCGACCGTCGCGACTTATATGCAAGAACCCCGCCCGGGCCGCACGGAACTCGCAACCGTCGCGACCTACGCGCAGCAAGCCCGCCGCGATCCGCAAGACGGCCCCGCAACAAAGGGGCGGGTTTCACGAACTCGTTCGTGAAACCCGCCCCTTTGCGTGGTCGTGAGCAGAACCTCAGCGGCCCTCGACGGCGACGTAGTCGCGCTCGGTCTCACCGATGTAGATCTGCCGCGGGCGGCCGATCTTGGTGGCCGGGTCCTCGATCATCTCGCGCCACTGGGCGATCCAGCCCGGGAGGCGGCCGATGGCGAAGAGCACGGTGAACATGTCCGTCGGGAAGCCCATGGCCTTGTAGATGAGACCGGTGTAGAAGTCCACGTTGGGGTAGAGCTTGCGCTCGACGAAGTAGTCGTCGGTCAGCGCGACCTGCTCCAGCCGCATCGCGATGTCGAGCAGCGGGTCGTCGACGCCCATGGCCTTCAGCACCGCGTCGGCGGACTTCTTGACGATGGCGGCGCGCGGGTCGTAGTTCTTGTAGACCCGGTGGCCGAAGCCCATCAGCTTGACGCCGGCTTCCTTGTTCTTGACCTTCTTGACGAAGGTGTCGACGTCGTCGCCGCTGGCCTGGATGTCGGCGAGCATGGACAGCACGGCCGAGTTGGCGCCGCCGTGCAGCGGGCCGGAGAGGGCGTGGATGCCGGCCGAGATGGAGCCGAAGAGGTTGGCCTGACCGGACCCGACCAGTCGCACGGTCGAGGTGGAGCAGTTCTGCTCGTGGTCGGCGTGCAGGATGAACAGCTGGTCCAGGGCACGCGTGACGACCGGGTCGACCTCGTAGTCCTCGGCGGGGAAGCCGAACGTCATACGCAGGAAGTTCTCGACCAGACCCAGCTTGTTGTCGGGGTAGAGGGTCGGCTGGCCCTGGCTCTTCTTGTGTGCGTATGCCGCAATGGTGGGCAGCTTGGCCAGCAGCCGGATGGTGGACAGCTCGACCTGGTCCTTGTCGGTGATCGACAGCGAGTCCTGGTAGAACGTGCCGAGCGCGGAGACCGCGGCGGACAGCACCGACATCGGGTGCGCGTCGCGCGGGAAGGCCGCGAGCAGGTCCTTGAGGTCCTCGTGCAGCATCGTGTGCCGACGGACGCGGTTGGTGAAGTTCTCCAGCTCCGTGGCGCTGGGCAGCTCGCCGTAGATCAACAGGTAGGCGACCTCGAGGAAGGTCGACTTCTCCGCCAGCTGCTCGATCGGGTAGCCGCGGTAGCGCAGGATGCCCGCTCCGCCGTCGATGTAGGTGATCGCCGACTTGCACGAGGCGGTGTTGACGAAGCCCACGTCGAGGGTGACGTTGCCGGTTTCGCTGAGCAGCTTCGAGATGTCGTAGCCGTCGTTGCCCTCGGTCGCAGGAACGATCCCGAACTCGAGGGTCTTGTCCCCCGCCGTGAACGTGGCAGGTGCCTGGTCAGTCATGTGCTTTCCGTCCTCTTACGTGAACCGGCATCATCGCCGGGGAAGTCAGCGAAATCGACGGTACCTCAGCATCTTTTCTGCCTCGCGAGAGACCCCGCGTCAAGAAATCAATCTCTTCGCAGCAGCGGAAATTCGCTCGTCGGTGGCCGTCAGGGCGATGCGCACATGATGGTCACCGGCCGCGCCGTAGAAATCGCCGGGAGCGGCGAGTATGCCGAGGGCGGCCAGGTCCGCGACGCTCTCCCGGCAGGGCTTGCCCTGGGTGGCCCACAGATAGAGGCCCGCGTCGGAGTACTCGATTTGCCAGTCTGCTTGCAGCAGAGCGGTTTTCAGTTCTTCCCGGCGGGCGGCGTAGATCGCCTTCTGTGCCGCGACGTGCGCGTCGTCCTGCACCGCGGCCAGGATGACGCGCTGGACCGGCCACGGCACGATCATCCCGGCGTGTTTGCGCACCTGCACAAGGCGGTGGACCAGGTGGGTGTCCCCCGCGACGAAGGCTGCCCGATAGCCGGCGAGGTTGCTCTGCTTGGACAGCGAGTAGACGGCGAGCAGCCCGCTGTGACTTCCGCCACAGACCCGGTCGTCCAGGATGCTCGGCGTCGTCGGACCGTCCGGATCGTCACGCCAGTCCAACTCGGCGTAGCACTCGTCGCTGGCGACGATCACGCCGCGCTGGCGGGCCCAGGCGACGACCTTCTTGAGGTGGTCGAGGCCCAGCACCTGCCCGTGCGGGTTGGCCGGGCTGTTGATCCACAGCAGCTTCGGCGCCGAGGGACCGTACTGCAACAAGCTCGCCGCGGGCCTCGGGGTCGCACCGGCGATGCGGGCGCCCACGTCATACGTCGGGTAGGCCAGCTCGGGGAAACCGACCGCGTCGCCCGGCCCGAGACCGAGGAGCGTCGGCAACCACGCCACGAACTCCTTGCTGCCCACGACCGGCAGCACACCGTCGGGGTCGACGCCGGAGGCGCTGCGGCGGCGCGCGAACCAGGCGGCGATCGCCTCGCGCAGGTCGGGCGTCCCCCAGACCTGGGGATAGCCGGGCGCGTTGGACGCCGCGACCAGCGCATCCTGCAGGACCTGCGGCGTGGGGTCGACCGGCGTGCCGACCGACAGGTCGACGATCCCGTCCGGGTGGGCCGCCGCCATCGCCTTGGCGGCGGCGAGCGAGTCCCACGGGAAGTCCGGCAGGTCAGCGACTGGCATGGTGCACGAGACCCCTCGAGGTCACTCCGCCGCGTTCTGCGGCGGCAACGCGGCGATCAGCGGGTGGTCCTTGTCGATGACGCCCAGCTTGGCCGCGCCGCCCGGGCTGCCGATCTCGTCGAAGAACTCCACGTTGGCCTTGTAGTAGTCCGCCCACTGCTCGGGGACGTCGTCCTCGTAGTAGATGGCTTCGACCGGGCACACCGGTTCACACGCTCCGCAGTCGACACATTCGTCGGGCTGGATGTAAAGGCTGCGGTTGCCTTCGTAGATGCAGTCGACTGGGCACTCCTCGACGCACGCACGGTCCTTCACATCGACGCACGGCTGTGCAATGACGTAGGTCATCTCGAACGGTTCCTCCACTGGGTGCGCGGCCGTGAAATGGACGGCCGGCGGGTCGATATCCGCATCTAGTATGCCGCCGTGCCCTTGAAGCCCATCAGCCAGTCTCACCTCAGCTCGGTGGCGGTGGTGGGCGCCCGGGTCGTCCTTCGCCTGCGGCTGCCCGAGACGGAGGTGGCCGCGGGTTGCCCCCACCACACCGACGTGATCGGTGAGGTGCGGTCGATCGACGAGGCGTCGGTGGTGATTGCCACCCGCCGGGGCGAGGTCGCCGTCCCCCGCGACCGCGTCGTGCTCGCCAAACAGGTGCCTCCGGCGCCGACCCGCAAGCGCCGCCGTCCGCCGGTCGCCACGGACGGGACCGGCATCGACGACCTCCAGCTGTTGATGACGGCCGGTATGCCGCCGCTCGACTCGGAGCACGTCGGTGACTGGCAACTCCGGGCGGCGGAGGGCTACACCGGTCGAGCGAATTCCGCCCTTGCCGTGGGAGACCCCGGTATGCCGCTGTCGACGGCCATCGACCACGTCACTGCGTGGTATGCCGAACGCGACCAGCCGGCGCTCGTCCAGCTGCCGCATCCCTCCGGCCAGGACCCGTCCGCGTCGACATTGGGATCGCTTCTCACGGCACGTGATTGGCGCTTCTTCATGCGCACGCTGGTCATGACGAAGCCCGCGTCCTCCGCTGTAGGCGGCGGCCGAGTGCGGATCGACGTCTCCGCTGCCCCCACCGACGACTGGTGGCTCACCGCCTCACCCCGCTCGCTCGAGCATCGGGACACCCTGGGCCGGGTGCTGGCGCGGATCCCGGAGGCGGCATACCTCACGGCATACGTGGGCGACGCTGCTGTCGGCCACGTACGGCTGGCGTTCACCGACGGTTGGAGCGGTGTCTTCGACCTGCACACCGACCCATCGGCACGGCGGCAGGGCGTCGGGAGTGCGCTGCTCGACGCGGCCGACGCGGCAGCCGCGCAACGACGAATCACCGTCCAATACCTGCAAGTTGCCGCCTCGAACAAGGAAGCGGCCGGCCTCTACGAGTCGCTCGGGTGGCGAGTGCACCACGAATACCACTACAGCACGCCCGATGTCTGACGGTCGAAATCGGTATTGACGGTCGAGTTGGGCCGTCAGCGGCCAAATGCGACCGTCAGAGTCTTCTCGCCTTGTGGATAAGCGCCTGGGCGCAGCGCGGGCTGCCACGATCGCCGTATGGCGCATCAGCCGCTCAGCGAGCACGAGATCCTCAGCATCGACCAGCTGCGTCGACAAGGCGTCGCCCCATGGGGGCCGATCGCCCGAGGGGAAGGCAGCTGGACCCGCGTCCGACGCGGCGAATATCTGGCGAAGGGGCGCTGGCAGCGGCTCACGCCGCTCGATCAGCATCGTGCGCTCGTGGTAGCGACCCTGCGCCGCATGAACGAACCGCTCCCCGTCGTGTCCCACTTCTCGGCGGCGGCACTGTGGGGCATGTCGATCATCGGTCAGTGGCCGGACCGGGTCGACGTCACGCTCGACGCGGCCGCGGCCGGTTCCAGCACTACGGTCCGCCGGCATCGGGTGTCCCAGCTGCCCGACCCGACCCTGCTCGGCTCGATACCGGTCACCTCTGCCGCCCGGACAGTGCTCGATCTCGCACGATCCAGCGACCTTGCCTGCGCACTCACGGCTGCGGATCAGGCGTTGCGTCACCGTCTGTGCAACTACGCGGAACTGGATGCCGAGTTGCTCGCCATTCCGAAGCGCGCTCCCGGACGTCGACGCGCGCACACCGTCTGGTTGTTGGCCGACCCGCGGTCGGAGTCGCCCGGGGAGTCGCTGAGCCGGGCGCGGATGTATGAGTACGGCTTTCCCCAACCCGATCTACAGGTCCCGCTGCGCGACATCCTCGGCGACTTCGGCCGTGGTGATTTCGGCTGGCCGGGGCTGGTCGGTGAGTTCGACGGATTGCGCAAATATCGTGCGACGGGCGATGCCGGTGACAGAGCGAGCGAGGACATCGTCATCGAGGAGAAACAGCGCGAGGACCGGACACGCCGCACGGGCGTCGGTGTTGCCAGATGGATCTGGAGCGAAGCGTTGCACGGCGTCGGCATGGTGCGATCTCTGCAAGTCGCCGGTCTGCCGGCGCATGGCGACCACGAATGGGTGCGTCGCACTCCAGCGCGGTGGCATGTCTGACGGTCCGATTGACGGCCGACGGCCGAATTCGACCGTCACTCGTCACTATGGCCGTCAGACTTAGTCGTCTGCCGGGCATCGGTCGCCGGCGGCGGGCCCGGGTCAGTTGCAGGTGACGCGGACAGCGGGCTGGTAGTGCGTGGTGACGCTCTCGTTCTTGACCACCGTTCCCGCGAGGTCCTTGACCACGCGCGTCACCGTCACGCTGAAGCCGTCCTCCGGCTCCTGCGGGATGCACTTCGGGCCGCTGAGGTGCTTGGTGGGGCCGGGCGGGACGATGTGGAACTTGCCGCTGGTGGTTGTGCTCACGGTGAAGGTCTTCACGCCATACAGCCGTATGACGGCCGCGTTGCCTTCGATGCCGGCCTGCATCCGGATCGGGTGACCGGTGTCGTTGGTCCACTGGTTGTCGATCGTGGGGTCCCACATGGTGGCTTCCCGACCCATCGGATAGCGCGGGATCCAGTAGGCGTGCGCGGTGTGCTCGACCAGCTTGACGCCGGCGAAGAACGTCGCGTTGTAGAGCGTCGTGGACACCTGGGAGATGCCGCCGCCCATGCCGGGGACGTCGATCCCGCCCTGCAGCGTCGGCGCGTCGACGTAGCCGTGTGCCGCGTCGAACGGCCGCAGCGTGTTGAGCAGGGAGAAGGTCTGGCCGGGCTGCACCACGATGCCGTTGAGCTTGGCCAGCCCCACCCCGATGTTGTGGGTTCGGGCGGCGTTTTCCGGGCCGGTCGGGAAGACCGACACGAACTGCGAGATCAGCTGGTCTCCGACCGTGGTCTTCTTCAGCTCGGCGGCGGTCACGGTGGGGTGGACCGGCGTGGTCTGCAGCGACATCGTTCGGTCGGGGGCGGTGAGCGCCGCGATCAGCAGCTTGTCGGCACCCTTGGTGTCCGGAGCGGTGCCGTCCGTGCCCGGCGTGATCGTCCGCTTGCCGCCCTGGTAGCTCAGCTTGGCGTTGACGGCAGGTGTGGTCAGGTCACTCGTCCGCTGGTCGATCAGCTTGGCCAGCGCCTGCTGGTCGACCTCGGGGACCAGCTTCGTGCCGTCGAACGTCGTGCTCAGAAGGTTCGAGATGTCGGCGACGGGCAGCATGGAGGTCTTGCCCGCCACTTTCAGCGTGACGGGAGCCGACATCGCAGGATCAGCGAATTCCTTGACGAACCGCTGGATCTCGGCGTCAGTCAGCGGCGCCGGCCGGTGCGAGAGCGTGGCGCTGAACGTCGTGGTGCCGGGCCAGCGTTGCGCGATCTTGCTGCTGATAGCGGCCGCGTCGACGCCGTTGCCGGGCGTGGACCTGGTCGTCACGACCTTGCCGCCGAGGAACTTCACCGTGCCGTTCTTCGGCGCACCCCGCAGCCTGTCCGTGACGTGGGTGACCGCGGCGAGCAGCGTGGTCCGGTCGATCTTCGGGGTGAGGCTGCGGTGCGGGCCGTCGCCGGTCAGCCGGTGCCACACGGTCGACGGGTTGAGCGAGAATCCGCTGAGCCCGTCGAGCACTCCCGTGGTGTCCATCGACAGGCCGGCCTTGGCCGGGTCGAGCCGCAGCGTCGTGCCGTCGACATTGAGGACGACCGGTGTCTTGAGCGGTATGGCGGCAGCGGCCGTCACCTGGGCCTGGGCCGCGGACGGGCTCATGCCGCCGATGTGGCGTCCGGCAACGGTCGTGCCCCGCTCGATCGTGCCGGACTGGGACGCCGCGAGTCCGACATACGCACCCCCCAGCAGCACGACGGCCACCGGGGCGCCGATCAACAGCCCCTTGCGCAGCCTGCTCTTCTTCCTGTCCGCACCACAGCTCGCGCGGTCCCGGACCGATGCGTCTGTCCTCAACGTTGTACTCCAAATGCGCCCCGGTAATAGATCAGGGCGTCCCCCGGCCTATCTGCGATCGACACCGAGACTACGTGCCCGATCACCAGAGTGTGGTCTCCCGCGCTGACCGTGTCGTAGGTGTGACATTCGAGCGTGCCGAGCGCGTTGTCGAGGAGCGCCATACCGGTTCGCGGGCCGCGGTGGAACTGCACCCGGTCCAGCTGCCCGTGCAACGGACGTCCTCGGGTGGCGAGCCAGGCCGCGGTCTTGCGCTCCGACTCCGGCAGCAGGCTCACGCCCCAGGCGCCGGCGTCGGTGACGGCGTCGTGGAAGCGGGCCTCCTTCTCGACACTGATCACCATCAGCAACGGTTCCAGCGAGACCGACATGAGCGCGTTGGCCGTCATGGCGTGGTCGATGTCGCCGATGCGGGTCGAGATGATCGACACGCCGGTGGCGAAGCGCCCCATCACCTGCCGGTAGGCGTCCGGGTCGACCTCACTCTCCGAAGGGCTTCTCCCGAGGTCACTCACGGCTCGAGCCCCGTATGCCGCAGGCCGTCCGTCACCGGCGGCAGCGGGACACCGCTCGCCGCATCCAGTCGCACGAACGCCTCCCGGGCGGCCAGCCGCGTCGCGACGTCGTTGGACAGCGTGTAGTAGCCGTCGAAAACGCTGACCTGGGTGCGGTGCCGGCGCAATGCAGCCGTCTGCCGGACGAGCGCTTCCTCGTCGATCACGGCGTGTGTGACGGCCGCGTCGTCGACCACACTCGGCAGGAATGTCTCCTCGGGTGCGGGCACGATGACGTCGGGCCGGGTCACGTGTTCGGCGAGCCATCCGCGGTCCTGGACGGCCCAACTGCGCGGCGTGACAACGGTGTAGAACGCGGGCGGCGCGGCCGGGCCAGCCACCGCGGTCCGAGTCGCCTCATGGGTCCGGATGTGGTCCGGGTGTCCGTAGCCGCCGTGCGGGTCGTACGTCACGACGACGTGCGGCTGCACCTCCCGCAGGTATGCCGCGATGCAGCCGCTCGTCTCCGCCACCGTGGCGCCGGTGAACGCGCGCGGGTGCTCGGCAGAGGGCGTGCCCGCCATACCGGAGTCGCGGTAGCGACCGTCCGCCAGCACGGTGACCGAGCTGACCCCGAGTTCCTTCACGGCAGAGTGCAACTCGTCGCGCCGGACGTCGGCGAGCGGGTCCGGTGCCGCGGGGTTGCGGGCCTCCCCCGCAGCCAGCTCGAGGTGCCGCAGCTCCGGCGGGATGACCTCGCCCTCCTCACCGAGAGTGCAGGTGAGGACGTGCACGTCATCGCCCCGCGCCGCATGGTGCGCGATGGCGAGGCCGGTCCACAACGACTCGTCGTCGGGGTGGGCGTGCACGAAGACCATTCTCATGGTTACTGTTTCGCGGCGCTCCGGGCGCGAGCGGCGGTGCGAGCGCGCTCGGCGGCATTCAGGACGACCTTGCGGATGCGCACGGTTTCCGGTGTCACCTCGACGCATTCGTCCTCGCGGCAGAACTCCAGGCTCTGCTCGAGCGACAACTTGCGCGGCGGGAAGATCTTCTCGAAGTTGTCCGCGCTGGAGGCGCGCACGTTGGTGAGCTTCTTCTCCTTGGTGATGTTGACGTCCATGTCGTCGGCGCGGGAGTTCTCACCGACGATCATGCCCTCGTACACCTCCGTGGTCGGCTCGACGAAGAGCACGCCGCGCTCCTGCAGGTTGACCATGGCGTATGACGTCACGGCGCCGGAACGGTCCGCGACGAGCGAGCCGGACAGTCGTGTGGTGATCGTGCCGTGCCAGGGCTCGTAGCCGGAGAAGACGTGGTTGGCGATGCCGGTGCCGCGGGTCTCGGTGAGGAACTCCGTGCGGAAGCCGATCAGCCCGCGCGATGGAACGACGAATTCCATGCGGACCCAACCGGTTCCGTGGTTGGTCATCTGCTCCATGCGCGCCTTGCGAGCGGCCATGATCTGGGTGATGGTGCCGAGGTATTCCTCCGGCGTGTCGATCGTCAGGTGCTCGACCGGCTCGTGCAGCTTGCCGTCGATCTCCTTGGTGACGACCTGCGGCTTGCCGACGGTCAGCTCATAACCTTCGCGGCGCATCTGCTCGACCAGGACGGCCAGCGCGAGCTCGCCGCGGCCCTGCACCTCCCAGGCGTCCGGGCGCTCGGTCGGCAGGATCCGCAGCGACACGTTGCCGATCAGCTCGCGGTCCAGCCGGTCCTTGACCAGCCGGGCGGTCACCTTGGAGCCGCGCACCTTGCCGGCCATCGGTGAGGTGTTGGTGCCGATCGTCATCGAGATCGCCGGCTCGTCAACGGTGATGAGCGGCAACGGGATCGGGTTCTCCGGGTCGGCCAGCGTCTCACCGATGGTGATCTCGGGGATGCCCGCCACCGCGATGATGTCGCCGGGACCCGCCGACTCCGCGGGCTCGCGCTCCAGACCCCGGGTCATGAGCAACTCCGTCACCTTGACGGTCTGTTGCGAGCCGTCATGGCGGCACCAGGCGACCTGCTGGCCCTTCTTGATCCGGCCGTTGTGGACGCGCAGCAGGGCGAGCCGGCCGAGGAAGTTGCTGGAGTCCAGGTTGGTGACGTGCGCCTGCAGCGGCGCCTCGTCGTCATACTGCGGCGCGGGGATGGTCTCCAGGATGGTCTTGAACAGCGGCTCGAGGTCGGAGCCCTCCGGCAGTCCGCCGTTCTCCGGGCGCGTCGTCGAGGCGATACCCGCCTTGGCCGAGGCGTAGACCACCGGGAAGTCGAGCTGGTCGGCGTCGGCGTTGGCGTCCTCGAGCAGGTCCATGAACAGCTCGTAGGTCTCCTCCTCGACCTCCTCGATGCGCGAGTCGGGCCGGTCGACCTTGTTGATGCACAGGATCACCGGCATCTTGGCCGCGAGCGCCTTGCGCAGCACGAACCGCGTCTGCGGCAGCGGACCCTCGCTGGCGTCGACGAGCAGCACCACGCCGTCGACCATCGACAGGCCGCGCTCCACCTCGCCGCCGAAGTCGGCGTGCCCCGGGGTGTCGATGATGTTGATCGTGATCGGGTGGCCGTCGGCCGACGGCCCGTCATACGAGATCGCGGTGTTCTTGGCGAGGATCGTGATGCCCTTCTCACGCTCCAGATCGCCGGTGTCCATGACGCGTTCGCCGGTGGTCTCCACCGTCTGGCGTTCGCTGAAGGCGCCCGTCTGCCAGAGCATCTTGTCGACGAGTGTGGTCTTGCCGTGGTCGACGTGGGCAACGATGGCGACGTTACGGACGTCGCTGCGGGACTTCATGGCCATGGAGTTGTCGAGGCTGCGGCGGCACGGGCCGGCAGACTTCGTCCTTTCTTCGTGCGTCTATGGGATCCCCACCAGTGTCTCAGGGTTTTTCCCGCCGGTTGACCACGCCCCGATCGCGGTGGCGATCCCCTCCGTCGTCGGGTCCCGCCATTCGCCTGCGGTTGTTTGTCGCTCGCTGCGCTCGCTCATGGCAACAAGAGGCCACTGTCGCCGAACTCGTGCCACCGGTACCCCTCCCGCACCGCCGCGTCGTATGCCGCCTGCGCCAACGCCGGCCCGGCCACCGCCTCGACGAGCAGCAGGTGCGACGCGTGCGGGTCGTGCCAGCCGGTGATCAGCCCGTCGACCACCCGCGGCGGTTCGGCCCGGGTGATCACCCGGTCCGTCCGGCCCGCGCGCCCGACCAGGAATCCGTCGCCGGCGACGGATTCCTGGTCGGGCGCGCGGGCTGGGCGGACCGGGTGGTCACCCGGTCCGTCCAGCCCGCGCGCCCGACCATGAATCCGTCGCCGGCGACGGCCGACTCCAGCGCCCGGGTCACCGTGGTGCCGACCGCGACGACCCGGCCGCCGGCCGCACGCGTCGCATTGACCAGCCGCGCGGTCGCGTCCGGCACCTCGAAGCGCTCCGCTTGCGGGCCTTCACCGGCTTCCTGTGACGACACGCCGGTGTGCAGCGTGATCGGCGCGACACCGACGCCGGCGGCGACCAGCCGGGTCACCACCTCGGGCGTGAACGGTCTTCCCGCCGACGGCATCTCGGCACTTCCGGGCACTGTCGCGAATGCGGACTGGTAGTCCGCCAACGGATAGCGCCGGTCCAGGTAGCCGTAGCTGATCGGGCGTCCGTGGACCGCCAGGTGCGCGGCCAGATCACCGTCCACCTCGGCACGCCAGAGGCGGTTGCCGTCCCCGGTCGGCGACGACACGAAGGGGTATGGCGCCCGCAGCGTCACCACGAGCGGGCCGAGCTCGAGGTGATCCCCAACCTTCGCGTCGAGGACCGCACGGGCGGCGTCCGGCGCGGAACGCACCTCGACCACCCACGTTCCGTCCTGTAGTGGCGTCGCGGCGTGCAGGACGACGGCGCCGCGGCCGGCCAGCCGGGCGTCGGCCTGCCACGGCATGGTGGCCGAGTTGTTCACCACGACGAGATCGCCGGCATTGAGGTGCTCCGGCAGGTGCCGAAACGTCGTGTGCTCGATGCCGTCGCGACTGGCGACGAGGAGCCGGACCTCGTCCCGTGCGATTCCGCGGCTCTCGGCCGGAGCGGGTGCGGTCCGCTCCTCCGGTGCCGCGAAGGTGGTCAGCGGTTCGACCGCGAGGACGCTCATGCTGGCACCCCGGCCGGCAGGTCGGCCGCCCGGTAGCGCCCGGACGTCGGGCGCGTCTCCCACAGCCGTCGCAGCGCCGGTATGACGGACGCCGGTTCCGGCCGGTCCGAGATGTCCTCGCCCGCGAAGGCCGCCTGGTGCATCGGCGTGCGCATGTCCCCCGGATCGACGGCATAGGCGTGCAGCGACGGGTTCTCCGCCGCCAAGGTGAGCGTCAGGTGGTCGAGTGCGGCCTTGGCGGCGCCGTAGAGACCCCAGCCCTCGTAGTGCTCGACGGCAGCGTCGGACGAGATCGACAGCAGCACACCGTCGTTCGCCAGGAGGTCGGGCAGCAGTTCAACGGCGAGCCCGAACGGCGCGCCGACGTTCGTGCGCCATACCTCGGGCAGGTCCTCGACCGTGCGCTGCGCGAGCGGCGCCAGCGGGGTCGGCCCCAGGGTGCTGGCGTTGTTGACCAGCAGGTCGAGCCGTCCCTCGGCCCGCACCGCGGCGACGAGCGCGTCGCGGTGCGCGAAGTCGGTCACGTCCCCGGTCATCGCCAGCACACCGGGCAGGTCCCGCGTCGCCGCCGCCAGCAGCTCACCCCGGCGACCGTCGGTGATCACCCGCCAGCCATCGGCGGCCAGTGTGCCGACCAGCTCCTGCCCCAACCCCGAGGATCCGCCCGTGACCAGTGCGACTTTGTTGTCAGGCATCGAATCTCCTTGTTGTTCGGTCAATGCCTGCAATCCTTCAAGTTGAAGTAAGCTTCAAGTCAAGCACTCATTTTGCCGAGAGGCTCAGAAAACCTCGAGAGGCTCAGCAAGATCGCCGTTTTCGCGCTGTGTTTCTGAGCCTCTCGACACCGATCTGAGCCTCTCGGCGAAGTGCACACGAGTGGAGTCACTGAGGAAGGAACGGCCACAGATGGACACGCACGACCTGCTCACCGTCGGAGCCGTCGCCAAGCGCAGCGGTTTCGCCGCATCCGCACTGCGCTACTACGAGGCGCAGGGCCTCATCACCGCGCAGCGCAACTCCGGCGGGCAGCGCCGCTTCGAACGCAGCGTGCTGCGCCGCCTCGCCTTCATCCGGGCAGCGTCCAATGTGGGACTGACCCTCGAGGAGATCCGCGCGGAGCTGGGCCGGCTTCCCGAGGGCCGCACGCCGACCAAGGCCGACTGGCAGCGCATCACCACCCACTGGCGCGGCCGCCTCGACGAGCAGATCGCCGCGCTGGAGCGGCTGCGCGACGGACTCGACTCCTGCATCGGCTGCGGCTGTCTGTCGCTGAAGCGCTGTGCCATCTCCAACCCGTATGACGTGGCGGCCGACGGCCAGGGCGCGCCCGGCGCGGCATACCTCCCTCCCCTGCTCCGCAGGCCACACAAACCGAGCTGACGGGCACGCGAAGAAGCATGATCACATTGCGAGATGGTGACGGTGCGCGTCGAAAGCGTTCGCGAGCTCCGGTGACTGGGTAACGTTCGCAACACCGTTTTCAACCTCGGAAGGGTTATACCCATGCCCGTCACCAAGACCGCAGCAACCGTCGCGCTGCTGGCCGCCTCGGCACTCGCCCTGACCTCGTGCGCCAGTTCCAAGCGCGGCGAGACCGGCAAGTCCGGCAACGGCGCGGCGAACACCAACGCCACCCTCAACTTCGGCGCAGCCGGTGCGCCCGCAACGTTCGATCCCTATTACGCATCCGACGGTGAGACGTTCCGGGTGAGCCGGCAGATCTTCGAGGGTCTGGTCGGCTTCAAGCCCGGCACGGCCGAGGTCGCGCCGCGCCTCGCCACGAGCTGGACGCCGTCCAAGGACGGCAAGACCTGGACCTTCAAGCTGAAGACCGGCGTGAAGTTCACCGACGGCACGCCCTTCAACGCCGACGCCGTCTGCAAGAACTTCAAGCGCATGGACAGCCAGAACAGCGCGGGCCAGACGGCCTCGGAATACTGGCTGACCAACATGGGCGGTTACAACGGCGCCAAGGGCGAGCTCTACCAGGGCTGCACCGGCAAGGACGCGTCGACGGTGGTGCTCAAGATCGCCCGGCCCACCTCGAAGTTCCCGGCGCTGCTCGGCCTGCCGGCGTTCTCCATGCAGTCGCCGACCGCGATGGACAAGTACAACGCCAACGGCATCAAGGCCCAGGGCCAAGGCTTCGTCTACCCGGCCTACGCCAACGGCCACCCGGTCGGCACCGGTCCGATGAAGTTCCAGTCCTACGACAAGACCAACAAGACCGTGACGCTGGTCCGCAACGACGACTACGCCGGCAGCGACAAGGCCACCGTCAAGAAGATCGTCTTCTCGATCATCCCCGACGAGACGGCGCGCAAGCAGGCCCTCGCGTCCGGTCAGATCGACGGTTACGACCTGCCCAACCCGGTCGACTGGCCGTCGCTGAAGCAGAACGACAACCTGGAGATCCGGCCGGCGTTCAACATTCTCTACCTCGGCCTCAACGCCAAGGTCGACCCGGACCTGAAGGACCTGCGGGTGCGGCAGGCGCTCTACTACGCCATCAACCGCGACCAGCTGGTCAAGTCGCAACTGCCCACCGGTGCAAGCGTGGCAACCCAGTTCATGCCCAGCACCGTCGCCGGCTACAACAAGTCGCTGCAGCCCTACAAGTACGACCCGGCCAAGGCCAAGTCGCTGCTCAAGGCGGCCGGCAAGTCCAACCTGAAGATCACCCTCTGGTACCCGACCGAGGTCACCCGGCCCTACATGCCCGCACCGGACAAGATCTTCAACGCGATCAAGTCCGACTGGCAGGCCGTCGGCGTGCAGGTGACGCCGAAGCCGATGCCGTGGGCCGGTGGTTACGTCACCGGCACGCAGAACGGCAACGCCGCGGCATACCTGATGGGTTGGACCGGTGACTACAACACACCGGACAACTTCCTCGGCAGCTTCTTCTCCGACCCGAAGGGTCAGATGACGGTCGGCGCCTACCCGTGGGGCAGCAAGCTGGACGCCGCGCTGGCGGCGGACGACTCGATCGTCGACGAGTCCGCGCGCGCCGCGGCATACGAGAAGCTCAACCAGCAGATCATGGAGAACTACCTCCCCGGCCTGCCGATCTCGAGCTCGCCGCCGGCGATCGTCTTCAGCAAGAAGGTCACCGGCGTCACCCCGAGCCCGTTGACCGACGAGCACCTGTGGACGGCGAAGGTCAGCAAGTAGCCGCCCGCCCGCGTGACCGGCGCCCGCGACTTCGCGCGGCGCCGGTCACCGGCGTTCACCCCCGGTAGGAGCAACCCCTCGTGCTGCGATTCATCGTCCGGCGACTGCTGCAGGCCGTGCTGGTCATGTTCATCGTCTCCATCCTGCTGTTCGCCTGGCTCCGGTCCCTGCCCGGCGGCCCGGTCGACTCACTGCTCGGCGAGCGGGCGACGCCCGCCACCCGTGCCGCCCTCAGCAAGACGCTGGGCCTGGACCAGCCGCTGCCGGTGCAGTACTGGCACTTCCTGAGCAATGCCGCCCACGGCAACTTCGGCACCTCCACGCAAGTGCAGGCCGGCACTGACGCCCTCGACCTGTTCCTGCAGCGGTTGCCCGCGACCGTGGAGTTGTCCTTCTTCGCGATCATCATCGCGCTCGCCACGGCAATCCCGCTCGGCTACTTCGCGGCCAAGCGGCACGGTGGGCTGCTCGACACCGGCTCGGTCGTGCTCTCCCTGGTCGGCGTGGCCGTCCCGGTCTTCTTCCTGGCCTTCGTGCTGAAGTACGTCTTCGCGATCCAGTTGCACTGGCTGCCGGTGGCCGGCCGGCAGAGCCCCGACCTGGACGCGACGCGGATCACCAATTTCTACGTCCTCGACGGGCTGTTGACCCGGGAGTATGACGCGTCGTGGGACGCCATCCTGCACCTCGTGCTGCCGGCGATCGCGCTGGCCTCGATCCCGTTCGCGGTGATCTTCCGGATCACCCGCGCATCGGTGCTGGAGGTGCTCAACGAGGACTACGTGCGCACCGCGGAGTCGAAGGGCCTGTCCAACCGGATCATTCGGGGCCGGCACATCCTGCGCAACGCGCTGCTGCCGGTCGTGACCACCATCGGGCTGCAGGTGGGCGGCCTGCTCACCGGTGCGGTGCTGACCGAGACGGTCTTCGCCTATCCCGGCCTGGGTGACGCATTGGCCCAGGCGTTCAGCCAGCGAGATTACGCCGTCCTGCAAGTCCTGATCACGATGGCGGCGATCGGCTACGTCCTGGTCAATCTGCTCGTCGACATCGCGTATGCCGTCATCGACCCGCGCATCCGGACGAGGTGAGTGCGATGAAACCCATGCAACGCAAGAAGGACCGCATCGACGCGCTCGCCGCAACGACCGGCGACGTCACCGATATCCCGGACGCGGGTCACATCAGCGAGTCCGGCGGGCTGAGCCTGATCGGCAGCGCCTGGCTGCGGCTGCGGCGCAACCCGGTGTTCCTGGTCGGGGCCACCATCACGATCCTGTTCGTCCTCGTCGCGATCTTCGCGCCGCTGATCGCACCGCACAACGGCACGACGAAATACCTGATCTCTCAGGTCACCCCCGACACGCCGATCCCGCCGTCGCAGAACGGCTTCCCGCTCGGCGGCGACGATCAGGGGCGCGACTTCCTGTCGCGGCTCATCCTCGGCTCCCGGCAGACGCTCATCGTGGGCGTGCTCGCGACGCTGGCCGGGCTGACCGGCGGCCTGGTGCTCGGCACCCTCGCCGGCTCACTCGGTGGCTGGGTCGACTCGGTCGTCATGCGCATCGTCGACGTGATGCTCTCGCTGCCGTCGCTGGTGCTGGCCCTGGCTGTGGCAACACTCTTCGGCCGGCCGTCGCAGTGGACCCTGATCATCGCGATCTCGATCGTGCAGGTGCCGATCTTCGCCCGGCTGTTGCGCGGCTCGATGCTCACGCAGCGCGCGAGCGATCACGTGCTCGCGGCGCGGGCGCTCGGGGTCAAACCGTCCGCGATCACCTTCCGGCACATGCTGCCCAACTCCCTCGGCCCCGTGCTGGTGCAGGCGACGCTCGTGCTCGCCACCGCCATCATCGAGGCCGCAGCGCTCAGCTTCCTCGGGCTGGGCAACCCGGACGACTCCTCCGCCGAGTGGGGTCAGATGCTGGGCAAGGCGCAGAACCTCTTCGACATCGCGCCGCACGTGGCCTTCTGGCCGGCCGGCTGCATCGTCGTGGTCGCCTTCGGCTTCACCCTGATGGGCGAGTCCCTGCGCGAAGCTCTCGATCCCCGGAACAGGAGGTGAGCGGGATGACCACCGCGGCACCGGAGAAGACCGAAACCCTTTTGTCCGTGCAGGACCTCGTGGTCGAGTTCGGCATCAAGGGGCAGCAGCCGTTCCGCGCCGTCGACGGCGTGTCGTTCGACGTGCGCCCGGGTCAGACCGTCGGCCTGGTCGGCGAGTCCGGCTGCGGCAAGTCCGTCACGTCGCTGGCCATCATGGGCCTGCTGCCGAAGCGCGGCAACAAGGTCGCCGGGTCGGCGATGTATGACGGCACCGACCTGCTCACCCTGGACGACCGGGAGATGCGCGACCGGCGCGGCCGGGACGTCGCGATGATCTTCCAGGACCCGCTGTCGTCGCTCAACCCAGTGGTGTCCATCGGCATCCAGGTCGCCGAGGTCCTGCAGCGCCACCGCGGGATGAAGAAGGCTGCCGCGCTTGCCGAGTCGCGCGACCTGCTCGACAAGGTCGGCATCCCGGACCCCCATCGCCGACTGAAGGAATATCCGCACCAGCTGTCCGGCGGCATGCGCCAGCGCGCGCTGATCGCCATGGCGTTGGCCTGCAAACCCCGACTGCTCATTGCCGACGAGCCGACGACGGCCCTCGACGTGACGATCCAGGCGCAGATCCTCAACCTGCTCAAGGAGCTGGTGGTCGACTCCGGGACCGCGTTGATCATGATCACCCACGACCTCGGGGTGGTCGCCGGTCTGTGCGACGAGGTCAATGTGCTCTATGGCGGCCGCATCGTCGAAACCGCCTCTCGGCACGAGATCTTCGCCAATCCCCGACACCCCTACACCAACGGCCTGCTCGGCTCGATCCCCCGGCTGGACGGTTCGCGGAGCGAGCAGCTGGCCGCCATACCAGGATCCGTCTCGGACAACATCCCCTGGACGTCGGCGTGTGCCTTCGCTCCCCGCTGCCCGCGCGCCATCGAGGTGTGCCGGAAGGAAACTCCTGTCCTCGAGCAGGACTCAGCGTCTCTGGAGGAGCACTGGTTGCGGTGTCACAACCCGTGGCCGACGGGAGGAGAGCAGTGATGACCGAGCAGACGGTGAGCCCGGGCAAGAAGCCGCCGGTCGCAGCGCATGAGGTGCTGCTCGACGCCCGTGACGTGGAGGTTCATTTCCCGATCAAGCGCGGCGTGATCTTCGACAAGACGGTCGGCTACGTCTACGCGGTCGACGGCATGACGTTGCAGATCCGCCAGGGCGAGACCTACGGCCTGGTGGGCGAATCGGGTTGCGGCAAGTCGACGTTCGGCCGCGCGCTGCTCCGGCTCGAGGAGCCGACCAACGGCACGGTGACCTTCGCCGGCACCGATCTGTCCACGCTCAAGGGCGAGGCGCTGCGCGCCAAACGGCGCGACATGCAGATGGTCTTCCAGGATCCCCTGGCGAGTCTCGACCCCCGGCAGACCGTCGAGTCGCTGCTGCTGGAAGGCATGCACGCGCACGGTCTGACCAAGGACAAGCAGGCCGCGGGCGCTCGGCTGCGCGAGCTGCTGTCCGCCGTCGGACTGCCTGCGGCGGCGTTGCGCAAATACCCGCACGAGTTCTCCGGTGGTCAGCGACAGCGGATCGGCATCGCCCGCGCCCTGTCGGTCGACCCGCAGCTGATCGTGGCGGACGAGCCGGTCAGCGCCCTCGACGTGTCGGTGCAGGCCCAGGTCATCAACCTCCTGGAAGACATCCAGGAGCAGTTCGGGCTCACCTACCTGGTGATCGCGCACGACCTCGCCGTCGTCCGGCACATCAGCGACCGGGTGGGCGTCATGTATCTGGGTTCCCTTGTCGAGGAAGCGGATTCGGACGAGCTCTATGCGACGCCGCTGCATCCCTACACGCGGGCGCTGATGTCGGCCGTGCCGATCCCGGACCCAGTCGTCGAGGATCGGCGCGAGCAGATCATCCTGGCCGGTGACCTGCCTTCCCCCGCTAATCCGCCGAGCGGCTGCCGCTTCCACACCCGATGCCCCTGGCGTCAGGAAGAACGCTGCGACACCGAACGCCCGCAGCTGCGGGTGGTGCAGATCGACGGCGTCCCCGCGTCCCACCGCGTCGCCTGCCACTATGCCGAACAGATCCAGTCCGGCGAGATCGAGCGGCACGAAGTGGACGCCACCGCCGTCGACCCGGCGGCGATCCTGGACGCCCCGACGGTCAACACCCAGGAGAACGCCGGCGGGCAGCCCTTCTCCACGCCCTGACCGTGAGAGCCGGCTTGTCCGGGGGGTAATAGCAGCCTTGCCTGCGTGGACAAGGGAGACCGATCGCGGCAGGCTGCTGCCCATGAGCAGGTTACTGACGGACGAGGAGATCACCCGGCAACTCGAGGCGCTGCACGGCTGGTCGCGTGAGGGTGACGAGCTGCAGGCGACATACAAGGCAAAGACGTTCGCCGAGGGCATCGAGTTCGTACGGCTGGTCGCGGCCGACGCCGACCACATGAACCACCACCCGGACATCCGGATCTCCTACACGACCATCGCCTGGTCGCTCTCGACGCACAGCGAGGGAGGCATCACCCAGCTGGACATCGAGCTGGCGCACCGCATCGTCGAGGCCGGCGAGCAGACCGGTGCTCAGGTGAACGCGTGACGTCAGCGATCGACCCGCACGAGGGCGAGCAGCACGACGAGACCCTCACCGGTCGACTGAACTGGTTGCGCGCCGGGGTGCTCGGCGCCAACGACGGCATCGTGAGCGTGGCGGGGATCGTGGCCGGTGTCGCCGGTGCCACCACCGGTCGCAACGCCATCGCCATCGCGGGCATCGCCGGCCTCGTCGCAGGCGCCTTGTCAATGGCCGCAGGTGAATACGTCTCGGTCAGCACCCAGCGCGACAGTGAACGCGCCATGCTCCACAAGGAGAAGCGCGAGCTGCACGAGCTGCCGGAGGAGGAGCTCGAGGAGCTGACCCAGATCTACCAGTCGAAGGGCTTACGACGGGAGCTCGCAGCGCAGGTCGCCGAGGAACTCACCGCCCACGATGCACTTGCAGCGCACGCCGACGCGGAGCTGGGCATCGACCCCGATGACCTGACCAATCCGTGGGAGGCGGCCGGAGCGTCCTTCCTGTCCTTCACCGTGGGCGCCCTGATCCCGCTCATCGCGATCCTGCTGCCGCCGCCCCATTTTCGTGTGCCGGTCTGCTTCGTGGCGGTCGCCGTCGCGCTGGTGCTCACCGGCGCGGTGAGCGCGCGTCTGGGTGCAGCGCCCGCGCGGCCGGCCGTCATACGCAACGTGCTCGGGGGGCTGCTGGCCATGGCGATCACCTATGGCGTCGGCACGCTCGTCGGCACGGCCGTATGACGGGCGTGCTCGATCGCTGAGGCCCCGGCTCAGCCGGCGCTCTCCAGCTCCGCAATGTCCTGCTCGGACAAGGAAACCGAACCGGCGGCGAGGTTCTCCTCCAGATGGCGCAGGGACGATGTGCCCGGGATCAGCAGGACGTTGCCGGAGCGCTGCAGCAGCCAGGCCAGGCCCACCTGGGCCGGAGTAGCGCCCACACGCTGTGCCACTCGTTGCACCACGTCGGAGTCGGTGACCTTCGGCATCTCCGGGAACGCCGAGCCCAGCGGGAAGAACGGCACGTAGGCGATGTTCCGGTCCGCGCACAGCTGCAGCGTCGCGTCGTCGTCCCGGTGGAGGAGGTTGTACGCGTTCTGCACACACACCGCACCGGCCTCGACGGCCGTGCGAGCCTCCTCGGTGGTCACGTTGCTCACGCCGAACGCCTCGATCAGCCCGTCCGCGACCAGCTCGTGCATAGCGGTCAACTGGTCCTCCAACGGACAGAAGTCGGCGTCGCCGATCTCCTCGCGCGGCAGCACCCGCAGGTTGACGACCGGCAGCCGCTCCACCTCGAGCGCCTGCAGGTTCTGCGCCACCTGGTCCTTCAGCTGTTCCGGTTGCTGAGCGGGCAGCCAGCCGCCGGCCTCGTCGCGCCGCGCGCCGATCTTGGAGACCAGCACCAGGTCGTCGGCGTAGGGATGCAGCGCTTCGCGGATCAGCTCGTTCGACACGCCGGGGCCGTAGAACTGTGCGGTATCAATGTGATTCACGCCCAGCTCGACGGCGCGGCGAAGCACCGCGAGCGCCTCGGCGTGATCGCGCGGCGGACCCATCACGCCCGGGCCGGGCAGCTGCATCGCGCCGAAGCCGATGCGACGTACGGAATGACCGGCCAGCGGGAAGCTCTCGTTCGTCATACCCTCAGCTCAGCACATGACCGGCCGCCCGGCGACACCGGCCGCGCCCCGGATGGCCCGCCGGGCACGCGCGTCAGGAGGTCGCGTTGCTGGCCTTGCCACGCACCTCGTCGTGCGTCACGAACCCGCCTGCTTTCGCCCTACCTGCCTTGGTCACCCAGACGGCGGGTAAGAAGCTCCGAGTGACCGATCGAGGGTTGTGATCTGGGCCACCCTCTGCCATAGTGCAGTTAATCGATTTACAAGGAGCAACCATGGTGGTCCGGCTGCGCGACGTCGCTGCGGCGGCGGGCGTCAGTGACGCCACGGTCTCCTTGGCGCTCGCCGGCAACCCGCGCATCTCGTCGGCGACCGCGGCGCGGGTGATCGCGGTCGCCAACGAGCTCGGCTATCGGCCCAACTCGGCGGCACGCGCCCTTCGCACCGAGTCCACCCGCAACCTGGGGCTGATCGTCAGCGATGTCGCCAACCCGTTCTTCGCCGAACTCGCCGGAGCCATCGAGCGGCAGGCCGCACACGAGGGCTACTCGGTGATCCTCTGCAACTCCGACGAGGACGCCGGGCGACAGGACGAATACCTCCTCAACCTGCTCGCCGGCAGTCAGGTGGACGGTGTGCTGCTGGTTCCGACCTCGTCGACGACACCGGGTCTCAAAGCAGTCGCCGGGTCCGGCGCCAAGGTCGTCCTGCTCGACCGCCCGATCACGGTCACCGGCAACAGCGCGGCAACGGCCGGTCTGCGCGCATTACCTTCTGTCAGCAGCGATTCCCAGCAGGCACTGGCTGACGCAGCACAACTGCTCAGCACTCTCGGCCATCGGCGCGTCGGCGTCGTCGCACCACCGCTGGACACACCACTGGGGCGGGTCCGCCGCAAGCAGATCCGCGACGCACTCATCGATGCCGGCATCCGCAGCCGAGACATCTTCGTCGAGGAGGGCGACTTCCGCCAGGACAGCGGCTTCCGGGCCACGACCAGCCTCCTGGAGAAGCGCCGGCCGACCGCGATCATCGCCGCCGACGGACCGATGGGCGTCGGGGCGCTCAAGGCGCTGCGCGCACATGGGTTGCGCGTCCCGCACGACATGTCACTGATCTGCTTCGACGACGCGCCCTGGTTCGACCTGTTCGACCCGCCGCTGACCGCCATCGCCCAGCCGATCGACGCTCTGGCCCGCGCCGCCGTGGCGACGATCCTCGCGCTGCTGCACGGTGAGGCGCCGGGCCGGCCACAAGACAGACACCCGTCGTGCAGCTTCATCCGCCGATCGTCCTGCGGCGTCCCCGCCGAATCGCGCTGAGCCCGCACCTTCCTTCCCAGCCCGTCCAGAACAAGTCAACGGAGAGTCCAGATATGAGAACACAATTCAAATCCACAGCGGTTGCCGTCGTCATCGGCGGCCTCACTCTCACCAGCCTCGCGGCGTGCGGCCGCGGTGGCTCCGATACTGCTAAATCGTCTAACTCGTCCGCGAAGGCCAAGATCGCCATCGTCACCCGCGACTTCTCCAACCCCTACTGGGCGGCGCTACGTGACGGGGCGATTGCCGAGGGCAAGGCGCAGGGTGTCACCGTCACCGTCAAAGCCGGTTCCAACGAAACGGATTCGCAAGGCGAGAACGCGCAGCTCCAGACCCTGGCCGGTCAGGACTACAACTGTTTCGGTGTCGTGCCGGTCAACGCCACCAACGTCATCACCCCACTCGTGCCAGTCGCACGCAAGAAGATCCCGATCCTCGATCTGGACACCCAGATCGACCCGACGGCGTCCAAGAAGGCGGGCGTGTCCTATGCCTCTTTCATCGGTTCGGACAACCTGTCCGCCGGTGAGCAAGCGGGCACTCAGTTGCTGAAGGCGCTCGGTGGCAAGGGCGACGTGGCGGTGCTGCAGGGCATCGCCGGTGAGCAGAACGGGATCAACCGGCTGACCGGCTTCAAGAAGGTCACCGCCGGCAAGCTGAAGATCGTCGCGTCCCAGCCCGCCAACTACGACCAGAACCTGGGCCTCACCGTGACAACCGCGATGCTGCAAGCACACCCGAACATCACCGGCATCTTCGCCGCCAACGACACGATGGGCCTCGGCGCCGCGCAGGCCGTGAAGAACGCCGGCAAGCAGGGCAAGGTCAAGATCATCTCGGTGGACGGCATCCAGGCGATGCTCAAGTCGGTCAAGACCGGGGCGAACACCGGCACCATCACGCAATACCCGTATGCCGAGGGCCAGATGGCCGTGCAGGCGTGCATTGCGAAGGTCGCCGGAAAGTCCATCCCGAGCCGGGTCGTCGCCCCGATCGCCTACATCGACTCCGCCAATGTCGCCAAAGCGATCAGCAACTTCCCGAAGCCGTTCGGTCCCTTCGACGACCCGTTCGGCACCCCGAAATCCAGCAAGTGACCACTGTTTCCAGCAACTGTAGGTGAACCCATGACCGTGCAAGCCGCAGCAGAGGCGCAGGCACCGCCGGCGCTGCACCGGGGCGCGGGCGAGACGATCGCCCGGCATGCCGCGCCCATCGCCCTGGTCGCACTCTTCGTCGTCTTCTTCATCGCCACGCCGAAGTTCCTGACCACGAGCAACATGACTGCGTTGTTCATCTCCGCCGCGATCCTGGTGGTGCTGTCAATGGGTCAGCAACTGGTCATCACGGTGGCCGGCATCGACCTGTCCGTCGGGTCGAACCTGCCCTGGGCTGCCACAGTGATCGGTTGGACCTGGTCGCACGGCTGGGGCACGCCGGCCGCGATCGCGGCCGGCATCGTCGCCGGCCTGCTCGTCGGCATCGTCAACGGCGTGCTGGTGGCCCAGCTGAAGATGGCGGACTTCATCGTGACGCTGGGCTCGCTCTCGGTGGTGAGCGGCTTGACCCTGCTCATCACCAGTGGCAACCAGACTGCGGTGTCCTCCGGCTTCCTGCAGGGCCTGGCGCTGGACGGCATCGGGCCGATCCGGTGGTTCTGGCTGGTCGGCGTGATCGTGGCCGCGCTCACGGCATACCTGCTGTTCCGAACCCGCACTGGCACCTATCTGCTCAGCACCGGCGGCAACCTGGACGCCGCTCGCGACGTCGGGATCCCGGTCAACCGGATCCGGCTGCTGGCGTATGCCGCGTCCGGTCTGGCCTGCGGGATCGCCGGTGTGCTCTTCGTGTCCAACAACGGCGGCTCGGACCCCACGATGCAGACCAATCTGCTGCTCAGCTCCATCGCCGCAGTCGTCCTGGGCGGCTCCAGCCTGGCGGGCGGCCGGGCGTCCGTGCTCGGCGCGGCCGCGGGGGCGGTGCTCTTGCAGACGCTGCTCAACGGGTTCACGCTGCTGAACATCTCGCAGTACTACCAGCCGATCGCGGTCGGCATCGTGGTGCTCGGGGCCGCCTTCCTCTCCCGCTTCCAGCGATAGGACCGACAGCGTGAACACTCAAGTGGAGCTGAAGAAGCCGGTCGGGCAGGACCTACTGCTCGAAGCCGGTGGGCTGAGCAAGTCGTTCGACGCCGTGCGGGCCCTGCGCCACGCCGACCTGACGCTGGAGCGCGGCAAGGTCACCGCACTACTGGGCGACAACGGCGCCGGGAAGTCGACCCTGGTGCGTTGTCTCACCGGTGTGCACCCGCCGGACACCGGCACCATCACGATCAACGGGGAGCAGGTGCACTTCGCCAGTCCCGCAGACAGTCGGCGAGCCGGGATCGAGACCGTCTACCAGACGTTGTCGCTCATCGACGACCTACCGGTGTGGCAGAACCTCTTCCTGCGCCGGGAACTCACCCGCGGGGCGGGGCCGCTGCGCGTCCTGGACAAGAAGGCGATGCGCAGCCAGGCGACGAAGATCCTGACCGAACTGGACGTCGACATCCCCAGCGTTTCCAGCACTGTTCGCCGTATGTCGGGTGGCCAGCGACAGAGCATCGCGATCGCCCGGGCAGCGCACTGGGGCAAGCAGCTGGTGATCATGGACGAGCCGACGGCGGCCCTCGGCGTTCGCGAGACCGCGGCGGTCGAAACGCTCGTCCGCCGACTGCGCGATCGCGGTGTCACCGTGCTCTTGATCAGCCACGACATGGCGCAGGTGAAGCGACTGGCCGATGTCGCGGTCGTGCTACGCCGCGGCACGACGGTCGCCCGACGCGAGGTCGCCACCGTGTCGCCGGACGACCTGGTCGCGCTCATCACCGGCGCGCAACCGGGAGACACCGGTGAGTGATCGGGTCGTGGTCATCGGCTCGGTCAACGTCGACCGCACCGTGACCGTTGATCGTTTTCCACGCCCGGGTGAGACGTTGCTCGCCTCGTCATTGTCCACCGGGGTCGGCGGCAAGGGAGCGAATCAGGCTGTGGCGGCAGCGAAGTCCGGGGCTTCCGTTGCGATGGTGGCCTGCCTCGGCCCTGACGCGGAGGGTGACATCGCGTTCCGCGCTCTGGCCGACGCCGGCATCGACACGAGCGGTGTTCGACGGGTGACGGATGCGCCGACCGGGAGCGCGTGGATCACGGTCGCGTCCGGTGACAACACGATCCTGGTCGTTCCGGGTGCCAATCATCGGTGGTCCGAACACCTTCCACCGCTGACTCCGACCGACGTCGTGCTCTGCCAGCTGGAAATCCCGATGGCGGTGGCGCACGCCGCAGCGACGGCGGCGTCGGGGAGATTCCTGCTCAACGCCGCGCCGGCGGCGCAGCTCAGCGACGAGCTGCTCGGGCGCTGCGACGTCCTCATCGTCAACGAACACGAGCTTGCAGAGGCCAGTGGACAGGCCGCCGTCGACATCGCCAACCACGGCTCGATCGTCACAGCGTCGCGGGCGCTGATCGACCGAGGCGTCGGTGCGGTCATCACGACCCTCGGCGAACGTGGAGCGGTGCTCTGCACGCCCGATGGCGTCTGCACGGCGCCGACTCCGCCCACGCCGTCCGTCGTCGACACCACCGGCGCGGGCGACGCGTTCTGCGGTGTTCTCGCCGGTCGGCTCGCCGCCGGGGCTGCGTTGCCCGAGGCGCTGCGGTATGCCGTCACCGCAGGCTCCCTCGCCGTCGCCGCGCCGGGCGCCCAGGGAGGATACGACCGTTTCGCCACGCTTTCCCATCTCATCGACCGAACACCGCCCATCACCACGGAATCGAGCACATGATCACCACCGGCATCACCCATTCGGAGCTCGCCCGGCAGCTCGGTGGTTTGCGACACACCGAACAGTTCGTGGTGTGCGACAGCGGCCTCCCGCTCGGGAACGTTCCAACTGTCGACCTCGGATACCGCTACGGCGCCGCGAGTTTCGTGGATGTCGTGCAAACGGTGTTGCCGGCGTTGACGCTGGAGGCGAGCTGGATCTCCCGCGAGATGCTCGAGGCGAACCCGACCTGCCTGGACGCTCTCACGCACCTCGGTCTCTCCCCCGAGCCGATCGACCACGAGCAGTTCAAGCGCCGGGCGCTGGCCGCCAAGTTCGCCATTCGCACCGGTGAGGCGACGTTCTTCGCCAACGTTCTCTGCCAGGCCGGAGTGCCCTTCGGCGCGTCCTGACCGGACCGCTCGAGCCCACGTTTTCACAATGAATTATGGTGAAAACCATGTCGAGCTTCGGTCATGGCGTACTGGTGACGATCCTGGTCCTCAGCACCAGTGTGTGGATCGGTGGGTATGTCGCGATCGGTGTCGTTGCACGCGCCGCCACCGCCACGATTGATCCAGCAGCGCGGGTGGCGTTCTTTCGCTCGCTCGGCCGCAGCTATCTGTGGGTCGGCACGCCGGCGCTCGTGATCGGTCTGATCAGCGGCGCGCTGGTCGCGCGCGATCATCCCTGGGATGCGGCGCTGATCATCAGTCTGGTCGTCGCGATCCTGCTGATCGTCCTGCTCGGCGTCGCCGTTCAGCAGGCCCGGCGGATGACCCGATTGCGGCACGCCGCGCTGGAGTCCGGACAGAACCCGGCCACGGCGGAGGCCATCCGGCGAGGCCGTCGCTCGGCCGACGCGCTCCGCGCAACACTCGGCGTACTCAGCCTCATCCTGGTCGTGCTCGGCTGTTTCATGGCCGGCTGAGCCGAGAAACGACATCGGTCAGCAGCTCACTCATCCGGCGGCAAACGCAACGATTCGTCGCCTCGGTCGAACTTGTCGCGCAGGAACACGTCGTTGACCTGCATCTGTTGCTCGCCGCGTTCGGTCGCGCGACGCCGGATCTCCCGGGTGGCGTGCAGCAACGTCGTCAGGTTCCCGACGAGCACCTGGCCCAGCGTCCGGCCGTCAGGCAGGGTGGTGCCGAGGGCGTCCGGCACGGAGACGTAGCTCTGCACGACCGTCGGCGCGTGCTCGTCGCGAATCTGCTCCACCTCGTAGCGGTCGCGCACCGCCGTGGGGTCACGCGCCAGGTACTGCAGTGTCTGCGTCGTCTCGGTGTCCAGGGTGTGGAGCAGCGTCCGCGCCTCCTCGGGGATCCGCGAGGTGCGCGCGAGACGGCCGAGCGCACTCTCCTGGCCCTGAGGAAGCAACTCCGAGAAGGGTTTCGGCACCGACGGACCGTATTCGGGCGGCGGCGGCATCAAGCCACCCCACGAAGTTTCTCCCCCGCTCCGGCACCCCACGGAGTTCTCCTCCGCTTCGCTCCCCCGATACTCCGCGGGGACCCCGCCTCGCTCCTCCGAATACTTCGCGGGGACCCCGGCCCTCCCGTGCCGGCGCTTCCCATGGCCGAACATCAGGTGTCCAGGCTGAGCGTGAGATTCGGCTCCGGCATACCGCTCTCCGGCGAACTCACCACACCGGTGCCGATCGCGAGGAACTCCGACGCGTGCTCACCCCAGATGTGCGCACTGACGTCGGTGCGCACGCCGACGATCCCGTCGGCGCCGAAACGATTGGCTTCGTTCTCCATCCGGGTCATCGCGAGTTCCCGTGCGGTGTATGCAGCTTCGGTGAATTGCGGCATCTCCATGTTGCGGCCGGCCATCTTCATGCTCTGCCGGATCCCTTGGTGGGCAACGTGATAGACGCAGGCACCGAAGACGAATGCCCGCGGGAAGTGGCCGGCACGCACCAGCGTGTAGAAGTCCTGCCCGGACAGGTCGGAGGTGAACGGGCCGCCGTCCTGCAGCTTGTATGACGCACTCGGCTGCCGCGCGCGGATCGCGGTGCCTTGCGCGATGAACTCCAATTCGCCCTGCTGCCAGGCATATCGCTGGATCTGCAGTTTCACGCCGACGATGCCGTCGGCGCCGAGCGCGTGCGCTTCGCTGCGCATCCGCTCGACCGCCAGCGATCGGGCGTGGTACATCGCCGCGGACAACACTTCCAGCTCCATCGATTGTCCCCAGCGCTGCGCCTGGAAACCGATGTGGTAGATCGACGTGCCCATGACGTAGCCGACGGCGTCGAAGCCGAGCTTGTGCACGAGCAGGAACTCGCTCACCGACAGATCGGAGGTGAACGCCGACTTGTCCTGCCGTTCCCGCGCGGCGAGTCGCTGCACCCGCTCCATGGCCGCCGCGGGAATGCCGGACGGGTTCGCCGGCGGCGGCCCGGGCACAGCCTGCGGAGGTGGCGCTCCTTGCGGAAGCACAGTCTGCGGATCGTTGTCCTTCTTGCCGAACGCCATGCGCGATACCCCTCCACGTGGTCCGATGCTGCAGCTTCGGACGAGTTGCTGTGGATTCGCTGAACGCCGCCCGCAGCGCAACGTCACAAATCCTTCTCCAGCAGCGTGAACTCCAGGTCGTCCCGCTGCGGTATGCCGAAACGCTCGTCGCCGTACGGGAACGGGGAATGAATGCCGGTGTCCCGATAACCGCGCCGCTGGTAGAAGGCGATCAGATCGGTGCGCTGGCGGATCACAGTCATCTCCATGTGCCGGCTGGCCCACTGCTCGGCGGCATACCGCTCGGCATACCGGATGACGTGCGTGCCGACGCCGCTGCCCTGCAGGTCCGGCGACACGGCGAAATGCCGAAATACGCTCGTACGCCGCGCCGTTGGAGCTGGCATGTGCCGACGACGCGCCCGCCGCGAAGGGCGACGAGCAGCACACCGTCCGCGCCGGCCAGCAGTGTCGAAACCTCTTCCGCGTCGGTCCGCTGGCCGTGCAGCAGGTCGGCCTCGGTCGTCCAGCCGGTCCGGCTCGACTCACCGCGGTACGCCGACTCCACGAGCGTGACGATCGCCGAGACGTCGGACGAAGTCGCCAGCCGGAAGTGCAGCTCACCGCCGGCAGCCGGCGTCGTGCATCGGCCAGGTTGTGTCACAGTCGCCTCGGCTCTCTCGGGCTGGGTCACGTGCTCCTATTGTGCAAGCCCCCGTCGGCGGCCCGGATGTCGTGTTCCGGGAGACAGCCGATTCCTTGCACGGGACACTGGAACATGTTCATCTCCGAAGCTCCTGCATCCCCGGAACGTGACGCGGCATACGACGCCGATCTCGAAACCGACGGGTATGTCGGAAACCTGACGCGGCTGTGGGCCTGGCGACCCGACCTGCTGGACGCATTCAGCGCTCTCCGGGGGCAAGTATTGGAGTCCAGCGCGCTCGACGACCTGGACCGAGCGGTCCTCGTGGTCGCGACAGCGCGTGCCCGGGAGGACTCGTATTGCTCACTCGCCTGGGGCAGCCGACTGGCCGAGCTGGTCGGCGAGCACCGGGCGGCCGAGGCGCTCCACGGACGGCCCGAGGCATTGGCGCTCCGGCAGCGCACCCTGGCGCACTGGGCGCACGCCGTCGTGTCGGACCCGAACGCGACCACAGCCGAGCAGGTCGCCGAACTGCGGGAGTGCGGACTCTCCGATCAGGCGATCTTCGAGGCAACGGTGTTCATCGCGCTCCGGCTCGCGTTCTCCACCGTCAACGACGCGCTCGCCGCCGCGCCCGATGCGCAGTTGGTGAAGGACGCACCCGACGCGGTGCGCGCCGCGGTCACCTACGGACGGCCACCAGCGGCAAGCCGCTGAGGAGCGGAACGGGCAGGCTCCGGCTGGATCCGCGATGATCGGCGCATGACACCGGAGATGCGATCACCAGCCGACTGGCACTTCGAGGACTTCGCCGTCGGTCAAGTCTTCGACACGCAGGGCCGGACCATCACCGAGGCGGACATCGTGTCGTTCGCCGGCTGGAGCTGGGACACCAATCCGGTGCACACCGATGCGGTGCACAGCGCCGGCGGACGGTTCGGTGAACCGATCGCGCACGGGATGCTCGGCCTGTCCGTCGCGCTCGGCCTCGTCTCCCGCCTGGGCGTCTTCGAGGGGTGCTCGATCGCGCTGTTGGGCATCGACGGCTGGCGTTTCGAGCACCCGATCGTGGTCGGCGACACCGTGCGATGCACGCTGACCATCACCGGCGTGCGGGCCACGAGCAACGGCAAGGCCGGCATTCTCGACCGTGAACTGGTCCTGACCAACCAGGACGGGACGGTCGTCCAGCGCGGCAACATCGGGCTCATGGTCTCCCGCCGGCCGGCCCGGGTCGCGAAACTGTGACCAGTCGGCCCCGACGTCGGCGCTGCTGAGGTAGGTCCGATCAGCGCTTCGCCTGCGGGATCCCGAACGCCTCGACCATCTGCACCCGGCCACCCGGGTCCTTCGCGGCGTCGAAGCCGAGCACCGCGAACGGCGCCCCGAAGGCGACACGGGCGAGGATGTGCAGCACTCTCACCGGGACGCCTCTTTCGGGTATGCCGGCAGCCGTTGTTCGCCTCGAGAGCCTGGCAATCGGACGTCGTCATACGAGCGTCCGAGCGAGGCGCTCAGGGCAGCGTGGCAAGGAACGACAACGTGCGCTGCAGCACCAGACGGGCCGCCTCCGGGTCATAGGACTTGAGCGAGGAATCGGCGAACAGGTGCTGCGTGCCCGAGTAGAGGAACAGCTCGACCGTCGGCGTGGAGTCGGCCAACTGACGGGCGAACTCCAGGTCTTCGGCGAACCATTCGTCATCCGTCCCGCCGTGGATCTGCGCAGGCAAGCCCTCCGGCCACTCGCCGAACTCGGCAACCGGCAGGCAGGAGTCGAAGAACAGTGCGCCGGCCGCGCCCGGACGGGTCTGCGCGAGCTTCTGCGCCGACATCACTCCCATCGAAAAGCCGGCGTAGACAATGTCTTTCGGCAATGCGTCCGCAGCTGCGACGCCTCGTGCCAGGACGTTGTCGAAGCCGATCTCGCGAGCGTGGTCGACCCCTGACTCGACGTCGTCGAAGGTGCGCCCGTCGAACAGGTCGGGGACGTGCACCGTGTGCCCCGCCGCGCGCAGTTCGTCCGCGAATGCGCGGACACCCTCGGTGAGCCCCTGGGCGTGGTGGAACAGGATGATTTCGGACATTGTCTCCGCCTAATGATCCGGAAAAATAGAACGTTCGAAAACGCTAGTATGTTCTGTCATGGATGGCAAGCCGCCCGACTACGACCTCGAGGACCGTCGGGTTCTCACCGATCCGGCGCAGGTCCGCGCACTCGGCAATCCGCTCCGCAATACGATCCTCGGCCTGCTGCACGAGCGTGCGGCGAGCGTGACCGAGCTCAGTGCCGCGGTGGGCCGGCCGAAGAGCACCGTCGCCCATCACGTCAAGGTGCTCGCCGACGCGGGCTTGGTGCGCGTGGTCCGCACGCGCCGGATCCGCGCGATCGACGAGGCGTTCTACGGCCGAACCGCGCGGTTGTTCTACGTCGCACTCCAGGGCACGGACGGTGAGGGCGAACAACCGTTGGACTTCAACGATTTCGAGGTCGCCGCGCGGGAGTCGGCCCCGGCATACCATGAGGGACAGCTGTGGGGCTTCATCCGGCATGCGCGCATCAGCGACCAGCAGAAGAAGGAGTTCTGGCGCCGTATGATTGAGCTGGTCGACGAATTCGACGCTCTCCCCCGCCGCGGCGACCTCGTGCACGGCTTCGCGATCGGGATCTATCCGGTCCGCGACTACCCGCACCTTCCACCGCCGTCGGATCGGGTCACCGAGATGTGAGTTGTTGTCGTTCTCGCCGCCGCAGAACGACAACAACTCACATCTCGCGACGCTCAGACGTTGAAGCGGAACTCCACCACGTCGCCGTCCTGCATGACGTAGTCCTTGCCCTCCATCCGCGCTTTGCCGTGCGCGCGGGCCTCGGCGACCGAGCCGAGTTCGATGAGGTCGTCATACGAGATGACTTCCGCCTTGATGAAGCCCTTCTGGAAGTCGGTGTGTATGACGCCGGCCGCCTGTGGCGCGGTCCAGCCCCGCCGGATGGTCCACGCCCGGGACTCCTTCGGACCCGCCGTCAGGTAGGTCTGCAGGCCGAGGGTGTGAAAACCCTTGTGCGCCAACTGATGAAGGCCCGACTCGGTGGCGCCGAAACCCTGCAACATCTCCAGGGCCTCCTCGTCCGACATCTCGGTGAGGTCCATCTCCAGCTTGGCGTTGAGGAAGATCGCGTCGGCCGGCTCGACCAGCTTCTGCAACGACGCCTGCAGCTCGTCATCGATCAGCTGGTCCTCGTCGACGTTGAAGACGTAGAGGAACGGCTTTCCGGTCAGCAGGCCCAGCTCGCGGATCGGCGTGACGTCGAAACCCTTGGCGAACAACGTGTCTCCGGCCTCGAGGATGGTCTGCGCCTCGCGCGCGGCGTCCAGCACCGACTTGTCGGTCTTCTTGCCCTTGACCTCCTTGTCCAGGCGCGGCAGGGCCTTCTCCAGCGTCTGCAGGTCGGCCAGGATCAGCTCGGTGTGGATCGTCTCCATGTCCGATTCGGGCGAGACCTTGCCGTCGACGTGGGCGACGTCGTCGTCGTGGAAGACCCGGATCACCTGGCAGATCGCATCCGCCTCGCGGATGTTGGCCAGGAACTTGTTGCCCAGGCCCTCCCCCTCGGAGGCGCCGCGCACGATGCCGGCGATGTCGACGAACGACACGGTGGCCGGGACGGTCTTGTCGGACTTGAACAGGGCGGCCAGGTTGTCCAGGCGTTCGTCGGGCAGCGGCACCACCCCGATGTTCGGCTCGATGGTCGCGAAGGGGTAGTTCGCCGCCAGCACGTTGTTCTTGGTCAGCGCGTTGAACATGGTCGACTTGCCGACGTTGGGAAGTCCGACGATTCCGATGGTGAGTGCCACGGGTTCAGGATTCTAGTGGTCGCCGAGACGAGCGGCCGCCGCCATACACTCGGCAGCCACGCACATCGCTGTCAGCTTGCCGATTTGCCCGGCGAACACCGTTGTGAGAACTTGGCATCGGGCCCGATCCCGGCCCCCGGACGATGGCGCCGTACCCGGACAGCGACAAGACGGCCAGTCCGAAGGAGTGTGCCGTCATGGCGTGGATCGTGCTCATCCTGTCCGGGGCGATGGAGGCCGTCTGGGCAACGGCCCTGGGCAAATCGGCGGGTTTCACCCGTCCCGGACCGACCGTCGTCTTCGTCGTCGGCCTGGTCGCGAGCATGACCGGCCTGGCCGTCGCCATGCGCAGCCTGCCGATCGGCACCGCGTATGCCGTCTGGGTCGGCATCGGCGCGGTGCTCACGGTCGTCTGCGCGATGGCCGCCGGCACCGAATCGGCGTCGTTCCTGAAGATCGCGTTCCTGCTCGGCATCGTCGGCTGTGTGATGGGTCTCAAGCTGAGCCACTGACGTCCGCGGCTCGCAACTCGTAGGGTGCGGAACATGCTGGTACACCTGCGGTTGACCGCTCCGGAGAACCTGTCTCGTGCGGTCGTCGGCCTGCTGGAGAAGGACCCGTGCGTGACCAATCTCGTCGTCCTGCCCGGTGCCTGCCGTGATCCGCGCGGCGATCTGATCGAGTGCGACGCGGCGCGCGAGTCCGCCGGGGACCTCCTCGACGCGCTGCGGCGCACCGGCCTGGACGAACACGGCGGCATCGTCATCACCGAGCCCAACAGCACACCGTTCCGGCGGGCCGCCGAACTCGAGCAGGCGGCTCCGGGCGAAGCGGACGACGCGGTGATCTGGGACGAGGTGCTGGACACCGCCCGCTCGGAGAGCCGACCGACGGTCTCGTACCACGTCTTCCTCGTGCTCGCGACCGTGCTCGCGGCGATCGCCGTGATCACCGACTCGTCCGTCCTCGTGGTGGGCGCGATGGTCGTCAGTCCGGACTTCGCTCCCGTCGCGGCGCTGTGCACGGGGGTGGTCTTCGGTCGGGCGGCGCTGGTATGGCGCAGCGCTCAACTGCTCATCGTGTCGTTCCTCTTCGCGATCGCTCTGGTGGCGCTGGTGGCGCTCGCCGCACGCGGCGCGCACCTGATCACGCCGGCGGACGTGACCCGGCCGCGACCGCAGACCGGGTTCATCTGGCAGCCGGACCGGTGGTCGTTCATCGTCGCCCTGGTGGCCGGCGCGGTCGGGGTGCTCGCGATGACGACCGACAAGGCGACCGCGATGGTCGGCGTCTTCATCTCGGTCACGACGGTTCCGGCGGCGGGCAATCTGGCCCTCGGCCTGGCGACCTGGGAGCCGTCGGAGCTGCGCGGGTCGGCGGCACAGCTCGGCGTCAACCTGGCCGGCATGGTGCTGGCCGGCATCGTGACGCTCACCCTGCAACGGCTCTTCTGGCAGCGCCTGACAGCCAGTGCCCACCGCCTGTTCGGCCGGGCCGCGTCCGATTGATCCCATCGATTGTCGGAGGCTCGTGCCAGGGTTTCTCCATGACCGAATTCCTGAGCGGCGTCGTCCTGGGTGCCGTGCTGGCCGCGGTCGTCACGTGGGTCCTGCTCCGGCAGTCGTATGCCGCCGGGCGCGCCTCCCTGGCCACCGAGCGTGACCTGTTGCGCGAGCGGGTGATCGACCTGGAGTCGACCGTTGCCGACGACCAGCAGACCGCGGCGGTGCTGGCACCGCTCAGCGCGACGCTCGGGCGGGTCGAGCAACAGGTCGCAACGCTGGAGCGCGACCGCGTCGAGCAGTTCGGCGAGCTCGGCGAACGTCTCGCGGAGGTCGGCCGGGTCACCGGCGCACTGCACCAGGAGACCACCCAATTGGCCGGTGCATTGCGGGCCACCTCGACCGGCGGCACCTGGGGCGAGGTGCAACTGCGCCGGGTGCTCGAGCACTCCGGAATGCTGGCGCACTGCGACTTCGACGAGCAGGTCACCGCGGTGAGCAGACACGACGCACGGGTGCGCCCGGACGTCGTGGTGCGGCTGCCGGGCGAGCGGGTGCTGGTCATCGACAGCAAAGCACCCACCCGTGCGTTCCTCGACGCCCAGGCGGACGGCCGGTCAGCCCAAGAGCGCGACGCGCTGCTCGGCCAGCACGTCAAAGCGCTCCTCCGACATGTCGATTCGCTGTCCGCGAAGGATTACTGGAGCGCGTTCGAGCAGTCACCACAGCTGGTCGTGTGCTTCATCCCGGCCGATGCCATGCTTGCGGCCGCACTGCGGCAGGACCCGTCCCTCCTCGACCGGGCGATGAGCCGCAAGGTCGTCCCGGCGTCGCCGAGCACGCTGCTGGCGCTGCTGCGCACCAGTGCAGCGGCGTGGCAGCAGGACAGTCTGGCGCGTGGCGCTCGGGAGCTGCTCGCGCTCGGCCAGACCCTCTACGACCGACTCGGCACGATGAGCCGGCACACCGCTCGGGTGGGGCAGTCCCTGACCAGGTCGGTCGAGGCCTACAACGCGATGATCGGCACGCTGGAGTCCCGGGTGCTGGTGACGGCGCGGCAGCTGCACGCGCTCGGGCTGGCGCAGGACGGTCCGCCCGAGGAGTTGCGTGCTGTCGAGGTGGGCGCCCGTCCGCTCACGGCGCACGAACTCATCGATGCACTGGACGCAGACGTCGCACGGCCGATGCTGGACTTCACTGCAGCAGCCCCGTCCTCATCCGGTGAGGAAGCCGCGCGTGATGCCGGCTGACGTCAGCGCAACGATCCGGCGTCGTGCCGGACCTGCACCGTGTCGTCGTGACCCCTGGCCTTCAGGTCGCGGCGCAGCTCGGTCGGCAGCGCGAAGAGCAGACTCTCCTCGGCCGCGGTGATCGTCTCCACGTCGGCATAGCCGCGCTCCGCGAGATAGCTCAGGACGTCGCGCACCAGGATCTCCGGCACGGAGGCACCCGAGGTCACGCCGACCGTGGTCACGCCGTCCAGCCACGACTCGTCGATCTCGTCGGCGTAGTCGACCAGCTGACCGTCGCGCGCGCCGTGCTCCTTGGCGACCTCCACCAGCCGCACCGAGTTCGACGAGTTGCGGCTGCCGACCACGATCATCAGGTCCGTCCGCGGCGCCATCTGCTTGACCGCGAGCTGGCGGTTCTGGGTCGCGTAACAGATGTCGTCCGACGGCGGATCCTGCAGATTGGGGAAGCGCTCCTTCAGCCGGCGCACCGTCTCCATCGTCTCGTCCACCGACAGCGTGGTCTGCGACAGCCACACCAGCCGGTCCGGATGCCGTACCTCGACCGTGTCGGCCTGTTCCGGCGACTCGACCAGCACGATGTTGTCCGGTGCCTCGCCCGAGGTGCCGACGACCTCCTCGTGGCCGGCATGACCGATGAGCAGGATGTCGTATTCGTCGGAGGCGAAGCGCCGGGCCTCCCGGTGCACCTTGGTCACCAGCGGGCACGTCGCGTCGATCGTCCGCAGCGACAAGGCCTTCGCCTGGTCGCGCACCGTCGGGGCGATGCCGTGTGCGGAGAAGATGACGGTGGCGCCTTCGGGCACCTCGTCGGTCTCGTCCACGAAGATGGCGCCGCGCTTCTCCAGCGTCGCCACGACGTGCTTGTTGTGCACGATCTGCTTGCGCACGTAGACCGGTGGACCGTAGAGGTCGAGTGCCTTCTGCACCGTCACGACCGCGCGGTCGACGCCGGCGCAATAGCCACGCGGCGCCGCGAGCAGCACGCGCTTGCGCTGCTCGGCGACGGCCTGGTCGGTGTCGGTCGGTGCGGGCGAAGTCATGTCTCCATGCTAAGCGGCGGAGCGGGCCGCACCCGACCGGGCGGCACCCGCGGTCACACCTTGCCGGCCAGCATGTCGGTCAAGCGCTCGATCACCGCGCCGGTGCGCAGGCCGTCGTGCTCGTACTCGTTGGTCACCCACGGCCGCACGTTGCCGACCCGGCGCGCGGTGTCCAGCGAGAGGTAAGAATCGACATACATGTCGTCGAAGTACACCGCCGCCACCACCGGGACCTCGTTGGCCGCCAGCCGCTCCAGGTCGTAGAGCGGCGGCCAGTCGTCCACCGCCGCGAGCAGGTCGGCCGCGCCGGCGAACGGCCGGAGCAGCGGGATCTGGTCGAACATCCAGCGGAACATCGTCTCCCCGGTGAACAGCAGCGGGTCGGCGTCCGCGGCGAACTCCGGCCGCCGCCCGATCTCCCGGTCCGCGGCCCAGCCGGTCGGCTTGCCGGGAGCGCCGTAGAGGTATTCCTGCAGTGCGTAGATCGGCCCCTGCGCGTATGACGTCTCCGCCATCACCGACTGCCGAAAACGATCGGCGATCTCATCCCCGTCCCACACCGTCTCGAGCAGCCAGTGCACGTGCTCGTAGCCGTAGCTCATCCCGAAGATGCTGCCGATCAGCCGGAACCGCTCGGGGGTGAGCCGCGAACCGTCCGGCAGCAGCACCTCGTGCGTCGCGAGGTGGTCGGCGATCCGGCGCACCGCGGCCACGTCGTCCGGGTACCGCTCGTAGTAGGCCGCGTTCTTGCGGGCGATCCGCGGGAAGGTGCGGGCGTAGACATCCGCCGCGTCCGCCTGCACGCCGGCCAGCCCGCCCGTCACCAGGCAGCCCGCCAAGCCCTCCGGTGCCTGCGACAGGTAGGTCAGGGTGATGAAGCCGCCGTAGCTCTGCCCGAGCGTCGTCCACGGCTTGCCGCCGGCGAGCCGCTGCCGGAAGATCTCGGCGTCGGCGACGATGCTGTCCGCGCGGAAGTGCCGCAGGTATGCCGTGATCTCGGCGGCCGTCATACCGGCGACGGAGCGGGCCGTCAGCGGTGTCGAGCGTCCGCAGCCGCGCTGATCGAGCAGCAGCACCCGATGGGACTTGGTCAGGTGCCCGAGCCAGCCGTCCGCTCGCATCGGCCGGGGACTCTCCCCGCCCGGCCCGCCCTGGAGGAACACCAGCCACGGCAGGTCCTCGCCCACCTTGTCGACCGCGACCGCTTCGCGCGCGAACACATCGATCGTCCCGCCGTCCGGGTCGGCGTGGTCCAGCGGTACCTGCAGGGTGTGATCGGTCAATGCGAGACCGGGGATGCGGATCGTCATACCGCTGAGCGTAGTTCGGGCCGCGCTCAGTCCAGCAGCGACGCCGCGTCCGCAACGCGCAGGGTGACTTCTTCGTCCGTGCGCACCGCCACGGCACCCGCGACTCCGGAACCCAGGTCCAGTTCATCGAGCCAGCACGGCACCGGCGAGCCGTCGGTTGCCGCCCTCGCCGCCCCGGGGACCTCGGGCGGCAGTTCGACCTCCGGCGCCGGCGGGTGCGGGCCGTCGGTGACCGCAGCCGCCACCGCGTCGTGGCGAACGTCCGCCGCGCCGCCGGCTGGACCGACCGCGAGGCCGACCTCACCGGCTGCGGACGCGGCGGCCACGACGAGCGCATCCGCTCCGACCGTGGTGTGCGTGACGGCGACGTGCAGCCGCCGGATCGGCAGCCGGGGTCGCCCGTGCCGCTCGTCACAGGCCGAGCACTCCCGCTCGACGTCCAGGCTGCGCGCAAATTTCTGCCGGTCGTAGATGGACAAGTCGCCGAGGACGAATTCGGCGGCCGCCAGCCGCAGGAGTCCGGCCGCGGTCGTTGCGGCCACTTCCTCCAGCGGGTGCGGTTGCCGCGCCGCCTGGTCGAGCTCCGCCTGGCTGGCAACGGCCAGAACCACCTCCGGCACACTTCTCCCCCGCCAGTACCAGACGTCGCAGGCGGGCCATGATCCGGCGGGCTGGCTTGTCGGCATACCGACCATCCTGGTGCACCTCCCCGGCACGGTGGCCGGGACCGCACCATTCATGCGCAGCACGACCGGGATCGGGCCGGCGCCGCACGCAAGTCGCGACCGTCGCGAGTTATTGCACGAAACCAGGCCCCCACGTGCGCGTACGTCGCGACCGTCGCGAGTTCTGCGCGCGAATGCGGCTGCAGGTGTCCACAAGTCGCGACCGTCGCGAGGTGTGCGCGCGGTGGAGCACCGGAAGTCCGACCGTAAAGTGGCGCTGTGACCAACGCCATGCCGGAGAAGGCGGCCGATACCACGGCCGAGCAGCCGTGGCCGGTGCGCACGCTGTCACTGAAGATCAGCGACTACGTGGACAAGATGTCGCCACTGTGGGTCGAGGGTCAGATCGTGCAACTCAACCGGCGGCCCGGCGCGCCCACGGCATACGTGACGCTGCGCGACCCGGAGGTCGACATGTCGCTGTCGGTCACCGTGCACGTCAACACGCTCGACGCGATGGGCCCGGGGCTGCAGCAGGGAGCGCGTGTCGTCGTGCACGCCAAGCCGCGCTTCTGGACGAAGCGCGGCACGTTGCACCTCGAGGCACGCCAGATGCGGCCGGTCGGGGTCGGTGAGCTGCTCGCTCGCCTGGAGCATCTCAAACAGTTGTTGCGCAGCGAAGGACTCTTCGAGGCGGCGCGCAAGAAGGCGCTGCCGTTCCTGCCACGCACCATCGGGCTGATCTGCGGGCGGGCGAGCGCGGCCGAGAAGGACGTCGTCGAGAACGCTCGCCGCCGTTGGCCGGCAACGCGTTTCGAGATCCGGCAGGTCGCGGTCCAGGGGCCCGACACCGTCCCGCAGGTGACCGCCGCGCTCGCCGAACTCGACACGGCACCGCACGTGGACGTCATCGTGATCTCGCGGGGCGGCGGCGGCTTCGAGGACCTCCTACCGTTCAGCAACGAGACGTTGGTGCGGGCGGTGGCCGCAGCGCGCACCCCGGTGGTGAGCGCGATCGGGCACGACGAGGACACGCCGCTGCTCGACTTCGTCGCCGACGTCCGCGCGTCCACGCCGACGGACGCAGCCAAGCGGATCGTGCCCGACCTCGCCGACGAGTTGCGCGGGCTGCGTCAGCTGCGCACCCGCGGTGCGAGCGGCCTGCACCGCCGGCTCACCGTCGAGCGGCGGCACCTGGAGCAGCTGCGCAGCCGACCGGTGCTCGTGGCGCCGGCCACGATGGTCGCCACCCGGCGCGCGACCGTCGAAGCACTGCGCGACCGGTCACGCGCCCGGGTGACGCACCGACTGGATCGCGCGCACGACCAGGTCGCGCACCTGCGCGGCCAGTTGCGCGCCCTGTCGCCGCTGCAGACGCTCGAGCGCGGGTATGCCGTCGTCCGGCACGCCGACGGCGCGGTGGTCACCGACGTCGCGACGGCGGAGGCCGACGAGCTGCTGCGCGTCACCGTCGCATCCGGCGATTTCGCCGTCCGTCCGGTCTCCTGACCGCGCCGGCGCGTCAGTGCAGTCGCGGCAGGCGCTGCTCGGCATACAGGACGCCGCGGAAGAGGTCACCCCGTTCGGCGAGCCGGTCACCGATGGTGCGGATGGTGAACCGGTCCGGTCGCAGCTCCGGGTCGTCCAGCTCGTCCCAGCTGATCGGCGCGGACACCGGTGCGCCCGGTGCCGGCCGCGGGCTGTAGGGGGCGACCAGCGTCTTGTTGATGGCGTTCTGGGTGTAGTCGAGGCGAGCACGACCACGACGCTCGTTCTTGACCCACTTCCAGCTCACCAGCTCGGGCAGCACCGCGCCCACGGTCCGGGACACCTGCTCCACCCAGGCGCGGGTCTGCTCGAAGCTCGGCCCGCGGGCGATCGGCACCCAGATATGGATGCCACGGCGGCCGGTCAGTTTCGGGAAGGCCCGCACGTCCAGGTGCTCGAACGCCGTCCGGTGCAAGCGGGCCAGCTCGAGCACCTGCTCCCAGGAGGTCTTCTCCCCTGGGTCCAGATCGAACAACGCATAGGTCGGCTGTTCCGGCTCGTCGGTGCGGGACGTCCACGGATGCCATTCCAGCGCCCCGAAATTGGCCGCCCAGACGAGCGCGGCCGGCTCGTTGGCGACCAGATAGGTGTGGGCCTCGCCGGTCTCGGCCGCGGGGTTCTCCCACCGGGCCAGCCAGTCGGGTGCGTGCCCCGGCAGCGACTTGTGCCAGAAGCCCTTGTGGCCGGCGCCTTCCGGATAGCGGTGCATGTTGAGCGCGCGGCCGGCGACATACGGCAGCACGGTCGGCGCGATGCTTGCGGTGTAGCGCAGCAGTTCGCGCTTGGTGACCGGCTCGGCGTCGTCGGTGCCGGGGAAGAGGATTTTGTCCAGGTTCGTCACCCGCAGCGACCGACCGAAGACCCGCCAGGTGCCGTGGTCGCCGAGGTCGTCCAGCGCGGCGAGGGCGTCCTCGTCAGGACCGGCGACCGGCGCGCCGTCGAGCTCGACCGAGGCGGCGGCGGCCGGCAGGTCGGAGCGCCAGAGCCGGTCCGGTTCGGCCTTCACCTCGTCGTTGGTGCGGCCGCTCAGCACCGAGCGTGGATGGTCCTCCGGATCCCAGCCGGGCACCGCGTCGTCGTCGTGCTTGTGCAGCAGCAGCCACTGCTCGTGATCCGACGGCTCGCCGCGGCGCACCAGCACGAAGCGGCCGCGCAGCTTCTCGCCGTACAGATCCGCGTGGAAATCGCCGTCCGCGACGGCCTTGGCCGGGTCATCGGTGTTGTGCGGCTCCCAGGTGCCGCGATCCCAGACGATGACGTCGCCGCCGCCGTACTCCCCGGCCGGTATGACGCCCTCGAAGTCCTCGTACTCCAGCGGATGATCCTCGACGTGCACCGCCATCCGTCGCACGTCCGGGTCGAGCGTCGGCCCCTTGGGCACCGCCCAGCTGACCAGCACACCATCGATCTCGAACCGCAGATCGTAGTGCAGCCGCCGGGCGCGGTGCCGTTGCACGACGAAGCGCCGCGCCCCCTTCGCGGTCGGCGCCGGTCTGGGGTCCCCGGACGGCTCGGGCGTGCGGTCGAACTTCCGCTTCTTGCGGTATGCCGACAACGGCTCGCCACCACGCGACTTGCTCGGCACGCTGTCACCTCCCGCCCAGCCCTACCCGTGACGCGGCGTGCTGACGCGCCGCGGGGCGAAGCCGGGTGTCGCGCTCTGGTTAGGCTGCCCGGTATGCCGAAGAACGCCGCACCCGACGACGACGCCGACGCCGATGTGGCCGAGCTCGGCTACGAGGACGCGCGCGACGAACTGGCGGCGATCGTGGCCCGCCTGGAGAGCGGCACCGAGACGCTCGAGGAGTCGATGCGGCTGTGGGAACGCGGTGAGGCGCTGGCGGCGCACTGCGAGCGCTGGCTGGACGGTGCGCAGCAGAAGATCGACGCGATGACGGAGGACGCCGCGGACGACTAGCCCGCGGCCGTGGTGGCGCCCTTCGTCGCGAGCGAACTCCTGCTCAACGGCTTGAGCGCCGTCGCGAAACGCGTCAGCTGCGACCAGTCACCAGTGCCGTCGACGACGGTCGTGAGTCCGCCGAGCGGCGCACTGCGCACCAGGCTGCGTTCGCCGCCGTCGGCCCGCTCCACCTTCGACCACCGCACACCGTCGATCGTGACGCTGCCCTGCCCTGCGCCGCCGCCGGTCTGGGTCTGCACCCAGTCCGAGCCGCCGTCCTTGGTCTGCAGCACGCGGATGTATTTGTCACCCGGCACGTCATACCCCGCCTGCCAGGTGTCGGGCAGCCGAACAGCGGTGACGAGCCGGACGTTGACCGGCTGCCAGCCCGTCGGCAACCCGTCGGCGACGGCCGGGTCCCAGTGCTCGGAGATGCCGACCTCGCGGGCGATGCCGGCGATGTCGGCGACCGGCTGCGCCGGCTGGTCGGACCGTGGCACGAACGCCCACCAGCCGAGCACGGCGAGCACCACGATCACCATCGAGATGATCATGCTGCGCACGGAGCCGAGCCCGCGGCGTCGCGCCGGTGGCTGACCCTCGGGCCCGTTCGCCGCCTCGGGTGCAGCGCCCGATCCGGTGCCGGCGCCCACGTCGCCACTCATGTCATTCACGTGGTGCATGGTCCCAAACCACTCGACGACGGTCGTGGCCCGGGGCGACGCGCCCGACCGATAGAGTCGTGCCGCACCCACTACGTGAATGCTCCGAGGAGATCTCATGCCGTCCGACAGTCTCACCCCGGAAGCCCCGGACCGTAACCTGGCGCTCGAACTCGTACGGGTGACGGAGGCCGCCGCCATGGCCGGCGGCCGCTGGGTGGGGCGCGGCGACAAGAACGCCGCGGACGGCGCGGCCGTCGCCGCCATGCGTCATCTGGTCGCGTCCGTCTCGATGAACGGCGTCGTCGTCATCGGTGAGGGCGAAAAGGACGAAGCACCAATGCTGTTCAACGGCGAGCGGGTGGGCGACGGCACCGGCCCGGACGTCGACGTCGCGGTGGATCCCATCGACGGCACGACCCTGACCGCGAAGGGTATGACGAACGCCGTCTCCGTCATGGCGGTCAGCGAGCGCGGCTCGATGTACGACCCGAGCGCGGTCTTCTACATGGACAAGCTGGCGACCGGTCCCGAGGCTGCGGACGTCGTGGACATCCGCCTGCCCGTCGCCGAGAACATCCGCCGGGTCGCGAAGGCCAAGCACGGCAGCGTCTCGGACGTGACCGTCGTGTTGCTGGACCGGCCGCGGCACGTGGCGCTGGCCGAGGAGATCCGCAACGCCGGCGCGCGCATCCGCTACATCTCCGACGGTGACGTCGCCGGTTCGATCATGGCCGCCCGGCCGGACACCGGCATCGACCTGTTGCTGGGCATCGGCGGCACCCCCGAGGCGATCATCAGCGCCTGCGCCATGAAGTGCATCGGCGGTGTCCTGCAGGGCCGGCTGTGGCCCAAGGACGACGACGAGCGCCAGCGTGCCATCGACGCCGGCCACGACCTCGACGCGGTGCTCACCACCGACGATCTCGTCCGCAGCGACAACTGTTTCTTCGTGGCCACCGGCATCACCGACGGGGAGCTGCTGCGCGGCGTCCGCTACCGCGGCGGCGGCTGCACGACGCACTCGCTGGTCATGCGGTCCAAGAGCGGCACCATCCGCTCCATCGACGCGGTGCATCCGATGGCCAAGCTGCAGCAGCTCGCCGCGGGTCTGGCCGAGGTCTGAGCGCGAAGGAGACTCGTTCGATGGTCGACACCCTGGTGGTCGGCGAGGCGCTGATCGACATCGTGCACCCGGTCGACGGCCCGGTGACCGAGCACATCGGCGGTAGCCCGCTCAACGTCGCGATCGGTCTGGCCCGGCTGGAGCACCCTGTCCGGCTGGCGGCATACCTCGCCGACGATGCGCACGGGGAACTGATCGTCCGGCAGCTGGCGGCCGATGGGGTGCCGCTGGTCGAGGGCAGTCTCAGCGCCTCCCACACGCCGACCGCTTTGGCTGTTCTGGACGAGACCGGTTCTGCGACATACGAATTCGACCTGACATGGGATCTCCCCTATCCCCTGCCCACTGACGTCGGGCACTTCCACACCGGCTCGATCGCCGCGGCGCTGCAGCCGGGTGCGACGAAGGTCGCGGACGCGATGCTGCTGGCGCGGCGGCACGCCACCGTGTCGTTCGACCCGAACCCCCGGCCGTCGCTCATCGCCGGGGCGCACGACGTCCGCGGGCACCTGGAGCAACTCATCGGCTACTCCGACGTCGTGAAGGCCAGCGACGAGGACGTCGCCTGGCTGTATGGCGCGGACGCCGACCTCACCGAGGTCGTGTCGCTGTGGGGTCTGCTGGGACCGGCGCTCGTGGTCGTGACGCGCGGTGGCGATGGCGCACTGATGCACGTCACGGCGACCGGAGAGACCGAAACCGTAGCCGGCAGAAGCGTTTCGGTGATCGACACGGTCGGTGCCGGCGACTCGTTCCAGTCGGGTCTGCTGTCGGCCTTGCTCGACGCCGAGCTGCTCGGCTCGGTCGAGGCCCGGGAGCGGCTGCGGCGCGCGACCGCCGACGACCTGCGACCGGCCGTCGACCGGGCGATCGCCACGTCGGCGATCACGGTCAGCCGAGCCGGCGCCAACCCCCCGAGGCGCGCCGAGCTGGTCTGATCAGCCTCAGCGCGGACGGATCGACAGATCCTCGACACACGCCTCGTCGGGCACGGTCAACGCGAACCGCACAGCGGCTGCGGCTGATTCGGGACGCAGGTAATCGGATTCGTCATACGCGCCGCCCTCGTAATCCCGCAACTCCCGTTGCATGTCGGTCGCCACCCGCCCGGGATAGACGGTCGACACCCGCACGCCGTGCGCCCGCTCCTCCTGGCGCAACCCGTCGGCGAACGCGCGCACCGCGAACTTGGACGCCGAGTAGAGGCTGCCCTCGGCGCTGGAGCGCAGCCCGGAACCGGAGTTGACGACGACGACCGTGCCCCGCGCGGCGCGCAGCTTGGGCAGCAGCCGTCGGGTCAGGTCGGCCACGGCCACCACGTTGACCTCCAAGGTATGCCGCCAGTCGCGCCGCTCGAGATCCGCGACTGCCCCACTGCCCAGCACTCCTGCGGAGTGGACGACCCCGGCGAGCTCGGGCACCGCGTCCAGCCGCTCGACAGCCGCCGCGACCGATGCCTCGTCGGTGAGATCGGCGACGAACGGAGCCGCGTCCGGCAACTCCGCGCACACTTGCGCAACAGCGGCGGCCGACCGGCCGCCGATCAGCAGCCGGTGGTCCGACGCGAGCGCGTCCGCGACGGCGCGGCCGATCCCTCGGGTCGCTCCGGTAATCAGCACAACAGGACGGTGCACATCAGTCATGCACTCACCGTACGGGCCACTTCACGCCACCCTCGTGCCGAGAGGCTCACAAAGACGCCGAGAGGCTCAGCAAAACCCGGTCGCGATCCCGGATTTGCTGAGCCTCTCGGCGTGATCTGAGCCTCTCGGCAGGAGGGGACTACGCGGACTTCTCGCTGTCGGCAGCGTCCCGCTTGCGCGCCCGCTCCAGCGCGGCCTTGCGCATCTTCTCCGAGTCGGCCGCGATCTCTGCGGCCCTCTGCTCGTCCCGGGTGAGGTTCTCACCCGTCTGCGGGTCGAAGACGTGCATGACGGCCGGGTCGAACGCCAGCTGTGCCTCGTCGCCCTCGATGACGCGCGAGCGCGGGTCGAGGTTGACGATCATCTGGGTGCGCAGCCCTTCGCCGTCGAGGTCGCGGTCGAGCTCTTCGAGTTGATCGCGCACCGCGCCGTCCGCCTCGTAGGGGATGTAGGCGTACTGCTCGTTGCCGAGCCACTCGGTCTGGTCGACGATCTGGTTGAACCTCACCGCGTGCTCCGGGGCCGCCTCCACCGTCGAGTCCTTGATGTGCTCGGGCCGCAGGCCGACGATCACGACCTCCTTGCCCTTGACCTGCTCGGCGAGAGCTCCGCTGATCGGGACGTCGACGAACGGCAGCTTCAGCGTGTCGCCCTCCACCTTGGCCGGCAGGAAGTTCATCGGCGGTGAGCCGATGAAGCCGGCGACGAAGAGGTTGACCGGCTGTTCGTAGAGCTCACGCGGCGAGGCCACCTGCTGCAGGATGCCGCGCTTGAGCACCGCGACCCGGTCACCGAGGGTCATCGCCTCGATCTGGTCGTGGGTCACGTAGACCGTGGTGATGCCGAGCCGGCGCTGCATGCGCGCGATCTCGGTGCGCATCTGACCGCGCAGCTTGGCGTCCAGATTGGACAGCGGCTCGTCGAAGAGGAACGCGTCGGCGTCCCGGACGATCGCCCGTCCCATCGCGACCCGCTGCCGCTGGCCACCGGACAGGTTGCCCGGCTTGCGCTGCAGGTGCTCGTCCAGCTCCAGCATGCTCGAGGCCGCGCGGACCTTGCTGTCGATCTCCTCGCTGCTGTGCTTGCCCTTCTCGAGCCGCAGCGGGAAGGCGATGTTCTCGTAGACGGTCAGGTGCGGATAGAGCGCGTAGTTCTGGAACACCATGGCCAGGTTGCGGTCCCGGGGCGCGAGGTCGTTGACCCGCTTGCCCTCGATCTCCAATTCGCCGGAGGTGATGTCCTCCAGGCCCACGATCATCCGGAGCAGGGTGGACTTACCGCAGCCGGACGGGCCGACGAGTATGACGAACTCGCCGTCCTTGATGTCCAGGTTGACGTCGTTGACGGCGGGGAAGCCGTCGCCATACTTCTTGACAATGTGCTTGAGTTCGATGCTCGACATTGATCTCTCCTTAGCCCTTGACCGCACCTGAGGTGAGGCCGGCAACGATCCTCTTCTGGAAGACCAGGACGAGGATGACGACGGGGATGGTGACGACGACCGCTGCCGCGCAGATGGCTCCGGTCGGCTGGACGAACTGGCTGGCGCCGGTGAAGAAGCTCAGCGCTGCCGGGACGGTCTGCGCGCGTCCCGCGGTGAGGTTGGACGAGAACACGAAGTCGTTCCACGCCGTGAAGAACGCGATGATCGCCGTCGTGAACACACCGGGCGCCGCGAGCGGCGCCACGACCTTGACGAACGCCTGCCAACTGGTGGCGCCGTCCACCTGGGCGGCCTGCTCCATCTCCCACGGGATCTGCTGGAAGAAGGCCGACAGGATCCAGATCGACAACGGCAGCGTGAGCGCCAGGTAGGGAATGATCAGGCCCGGGAGGGTGTCGAACAAGCCGATCTGCCGCCACAGGTTGAACAGCGGAGTCACCATGGCGATGGTCGGGAAGAACGAGACGGCCAGCGCGGTCGTGAGGATCAGCTTCTTGCCCGGGAAGTTCAGCCGCGAGATGGCGTAGGCGCAGAACGTTGCGAGGATGACGCTGATGATCGTCGCCACGACACAGACGACGATCGAGTGCCACAGCGCCGGGAGGAACAAGTCCTTCGCGCCACCGGTGAAGATCAGCTTGTAGTTGTCCCAGGTGATGTTCTTCGGCCAGAAGTTGCCGAGCACATTCTGGGTCGGGTCGGCAAGAGCCGCGGTGCTTTTCAGCGACGTGGCCAGAATCCACAGCAGCGGGATGAGCGTCCAGATCATGATGACGATCGACGCGACACCCAGGCCGTTCTTGGACTTGGTGCTCATGTTGGTCTCCACGGCTCAGCCCCTTCCGCTCGTCGTGAGGTCGACCTTGAAGAGTTTCACGAAGATGAACGCGATGATCAGCACAATGATGAACAGGATCACCGCGAGCGCCGATCCCATGCCGATCTCCACCCGGCTGACCGTCTCGGTGCCGACCAGCATCGACAACGTCTCGGTCTTGTTGGCGCCGCCGGTCATGACATACGGGTTGTCGTAGATGCGGACGGCGTCCAGGGTGCGGAAGAGCAGCGCCACCATTAGGGCGGCCTTCATGTTCGGCAGGATCACCTTGGTGAACCGCTGCCACCAAGTGGCACCGTCCACCTTCGCCGCCTCCTCCTGCGCCGAGTCGACTTGGGCCAGACCGGCGAGCAGCAGCAGCGACATGAACGGCGTGGTCTTCCAGATCTCCGACAGGCAGATGATCGCCAGTGACGACCACCGGCCGCCGAACCAGTTGTAGTCCAGCGGGAAGGCGCCGACCGAGATGAAGTGCAGCCAGTGGTTGAAGAAGCCCGTGCTGATCTGCGCGGCATACAACCAGGAGAAGCCGGAGACCACGGTGACGATCGCGTAAGGGATCAGCACGATCGTCCGCAGCGTCCGACGAGGCCAGACGACCTTGTGCATGACCATGGCGATCGCCATACCGAGGATCAGCTCGAAGACGAGCGTCACCACCACGATGACGAACGTCGTGACGAACGCCTGCCAGAACAACGGGTCGGACAGTGCCGTGACGTAGTTCTGCAGCCCGACCAGCTTCTTGCCCGCCGGGTCGGTCAGCCGGTAGTTGAACAACGACAGATAGATCGCGTAGCAAATCGGATAGAGCGTGACCAGCAGCATGATGATGAAGGCCGGTCCGGCCAGTCGCCAGCCGAGGTTGCGCTCACCCTTGGCCCGGTCGGACAGGTGCGCCCTCTCCTCGGCACTCAGCTCGGTGCTCGGGGTGTCGATCGCGGTGGTCATAGCAGCGCCTTCCCGTTCAGGACCTTCAGAATGAAGGACTGCGTGGTGGCCGGAGTCTTCTGGTTGACGGCGCCCGGAGGACTGAACCGCTGCTGCAGCGCGGTGGAGATGTCACCCCAGTAGGGCGTGAGCGGCCGGGCGGCCGCGACGTCCAGGGACTTGCGGATCTCGGCGGCGATGCCGTTCGGGAATGCCTTCTTCACCTCGGCGGTGTTGTATGCCGCCTTGCTGCTGGCCGGGTTGCCCGAGGCGGCCATGTAGTCCGCCTGGTGCTTGGTGCTCGTGATGCACGCCGCGGCCTGGTAGGCCAGCGCCTGGTGGTTGCTGTCCTTGCCGACCGCCAGCTGAATGCCGCCGTAGGGCGGGCGGGACTTCGTGCCGGCGACCGTCTCGGGATACATGGTGGCCGCGACGTCGGACTTGTCCTTGCCGGTGTAGGCGGCATAGGTGTAGGGCCAGTTGACCAGGAACCCGCCCTGGGGGCTGATGAAGAGGTTCAGCGACTGCGTCTCCTGCGAGGAGCCCATCGCCGGACCGCCGACCCCGGTGGAGGAGACCTTGTGGATGATCCGGGCCGCGTCACGGCCCGCCGCCGAGTCCAGCCCCAACTTGATCTTGTCGTAGGTCGCGTTGGGGTTGTCGACGATCTTCCCGCCCGCGCCGGTGACCAGCGCGTTGATCCAGACCGAATAGCCCTCGTAGAGGGCGGCCTGCACACCGATCTGCTTGTTGGTCTTCTGTGCCGCGGAGATCAGCTGGTCCCAGGACACCGGCTTGCTCATGTCGAGACCGGCCTTCTGAGCGACCGACTTCTTGTACCAGAGCAGTTGGGTGTTGGCCCAGAACGGGACCGACATCAGCTTGCCGTTGTAGGTGGAGGCGTCGATCGACGACTGCACCCGGTCCGCGGTGAACTGCTTGACCATGTTCTTCGGCATCGGCGCGAAATAGCCAGCCGCCGCGAACTCACTGACGAACGCGGGGTCGACGCTCATCAGGTCCATGGTCGGGTCACCGCCGGCGAGCCGGCGCAGCAACTGGATCCGCTGGTCGCTGGCCGAGTTGGGCAGCAACTGCACCTTGATCTGGTACTTGCCGCCCGAGGCGTCGGAGCACTCCTTCGCCAGAGTGGCCTGGCCCCCCTTGGTGGCGTCGGTGTTGCCCACGTCGGGGTTGATGTACCAGGTCAGGTGCGCCGGGCCGGAACCACTGCTGCTGCCGCCGCATGCGGCGAGCCCCGTGGACGCCATCAGCATCGCTGCTGCCAGTGCGGTGAACTTGGTGCCACGACGAGGTGGCCTGAGACGTTTCATATGCATCGCTCCATCGGGATTCGAGCAGTTACACGTCTCTGGTGTCTACACCAGTTCGGCCCCGTTGTCTCGTACTACGGACGGACAACTGTCAAAGGTTGCCGATTCGCGACAGTCCGGGCCCCGATACGCTGAAGCGACCCCCGCGCGTACCGAGTCCACGAGGAGACCGCCCGACGTCATGGCAGATTTCGCCTACGAAGACCTGTTGCCCATCGGCGACGACCAGACCACCTACCGGAAGCTGTCCGCCGACGGCGTGCGCACCGTCGAAGGGCCTGGTGGGCGGACGTTTCTCGAAGTGGATCCGGACGCCCTGCGGCTGCTGACCGAGACGGCCATGCACGACATCGCGCACTACCTACGCCCGGCGCATCTGGCGTTCCTGCGCAAGATCCTCGACGACGACCAGGCCAGCAACAACGACAAGTTCGTCGCGCTCGACCTGCTGAAGAACGCCGGCATCGCCGCGGCGGGCGTGCTGCCGATGTGTCAGGACACCGGCACCGCGATCGTCATGGGCAAGAAAGGATCTCAGGTGCTCGTCGACGGCGACGCGCCCGACGAGGCGTCGATCGCCCGTGGTGTGTATGACGCCTACACCCGGCTCAATCTGCGCTACTCCCAGATGGCTCCGATCACGACGTGGGAGGAGACCAACACCGGCTCCAACCTCCCCGCGCAGATCGAGCTGTATGCCGACACGGCTGCGGGTCACGAGAACACCTACAAGTTCCTCTTCATGGCCAAGGGCGGCGGCTCGGCCAACAAGTCCTTCCTCTACCAGGAGACCAAGGCGATCCTGAACCCCGCGGCGATGATGAAGTTCCTCGACGAGAAACTGCGGACCCTCGGCACCGCCGCCTGCCCGCCATACCACCTGGCAATCGTGATCGGCGGCACCAGCGCCGAATTCGCCCTGAAGACAGCCAAATACGCGAGCGCCAAGTATCTCGACGAGCTGCCGACCTCCGGCGACGCGACCACCGCGCACGGCTTCCGCGACGTCGAGCTCGAAGAGCAGGTGCTGGAGCTGACGCGCAACTTCGGCATCGGGGCGCAGTTCGGCGGCAAGTACTTCTGCCACGACGTGCGCGTGGTCCGGCTTCCCCGGCACGGCGCGTCGCTGCCCGTCGCGATCGCGGTCAGCTGCTCGGCCGACCGGCAGTGCCTGGGCAAGATCACCGCCGACGGTGTTTTCATCGAGCAGTTGGAGACCGACCCGGCGCGCTTCCTGCCGGACACCACCGACGAGGACCTCTCGGCCACCGACGTCGTGCGGATCGATCTCAACCGCCCGATGGACGAGATCCGGGCGGAGCTGACGAAACATCCCGTCAAGACAAGGCTTTCGTTGACCGGACCGCTCGTCGTCGCGCGCGACATCGCGCACGCGAAGATCAAGGAGCGCCTCGACGCCGGCGAGGAGATGCCGCAATACCTGAAGGATCACGCGGTCTACTACGCCGGTCCGGCGAAGACGCCGGACGGCTATGCCTCGGGCTCGTTCGGGCCGACGACCGCCGGCCGGATGGACTCGTATGTCGACCAGTTCCAGGCAGCCGGCGGCTCGATGGTGATGCTCGCCAAGGGCAACCGCAGCAAGCAGGTCACCGACGCGTGCCAGGCGCACGGCGGGTTCTACCTCGGCTCGATCGGCGGCCCGGCCGCCCGATTGGCCAAGGACTGCATCAAACACGTTGAAGTTCTTGAATATCCGGAGTTGGGAATGGAAGCAATCTGGAAGATCGAGGTGGAGGACTTCCCGGCCTTCATCGTCGTGAACGACAAGGGCGACGATTTCTTCGCAGTCACCGCGAAGCCGACCGCCTTCACGATCACCACCCGGCCGGCTCTGTAATGGCCGAGCGCATCACGCCACAGCAGGCGTGGGACCAGTTGCTCGCCGGCAACGAGCGCTTCGTGTCGGGCACCGCGCTGCACCCCAACCAGGACCTGGAGCGCCGGCACCTGCTGGAAGGTGGCCAGAACCCGACCGCGGTGTTGTTCGGCTGCGGTGACAGCCGAGTCGCCTCCGAGATCATCTTCGACCAGGGCCTGGGCGACATTTTCGTCGTCCGCACCGCCGGGCACATCATCGACGACGCCGTCCTCGGCTCGATCGAGTTCGGCGTCGCGCTGCTCGACGTGCCGCTGATCGTGATCCTCGGCCACCAGTCGTGCGGCGCTGTGGCGGCGGCGATCGACGCCGCCGAGTCCGGCACCATGCCGCCGGGCTACGTGCGGGACATCGCCGTGGAGGTGATGCCGAGCGTCGCCGCCGCACAGGCGGCGGGCACGTGCACACCTGCCGATGTCGGCGCACGGCACGTGCGCGCGACCTCAGATCTGCTCGTCGAGCGGTCCCGTATCGTCCACGACGCCGTCCAGCGTGGGGACCTCGGCATCGTGGGCGCGACCTACGCCTTGAGCGACGGCAAGGCGTCGGTCATCACCGCGACGCCGGCGGTTCGTGCCGCGACCGACAGCTGACATGCAGGTCGTCTCGCTGCGTATTCACCCGGTGAAAAGCACTGCAATCACGCCGGTTTCGAGCGCGTATGTCGGCTTCGCCGGATTGCGCGGCGACCGGGAGTGGATGGTCGTGGACGAGAGCGGCGCGATGGTGAGTGCCCGTGAGCTGCCGGAGCTCTTCACGGTGCACGCGCAGCCGCGGCCGGACGCCGCTGCGCCGTCGGTGACGCTCACGGCGGGCGGCTCGTCATACACCGTGACGGCGAGCGGCGCGGACGGCAAGGCGACGATGTTCGGCCGCCCGCCGATGACCGTGCGGGCGACCGAGCCCGAGGCGACCGAGTGGCTGGCGCAGGTGACCGGGCAGGCGGGTCTGCGGCTCGTCTGGTGCGCACACCCGGAGCAGCGGACGCTCAATCCGGATTTCTCGCTGCCGACCGACCGGGCCGCCTTCCAGGACGGCTACCCGGTCACGATCGCGTCCCTGGCGTCGCTGCGGCGGCTGAACGAGTGGATCGAGGAGTCGGGCGGTGACCCGGTCGAGATCGACCGCTTCCGGCCGAATGTCGTGATCGACGGCGACCTGGCGTTCGCGGAGGACGACTGGGCGACCGTGCAGATCGGCGGCGTCCCCTTCCGGGCCGCGAAGCCGGTCGACCGGTGCGTGATGACGCTGGTCGACCCGACTGACCTGACGCGGAAGAACACGGAGCCGATCCGGACGCTGAGCAAGCACCGCAAATGGGACGGCAAGACGTGGTTCTGCCACCATCTGGCCCCCGACGGCGAAGGCGAGATCAGCGTCGGCGACCCGGTCGTCGCGCAGCCCCGCTGAAGACCCGTTCTGCCGAGAGGCTCAGGAACGACCGAAGGGCTCAGAAAATCCGCCGCATCAAGGCGAATTTTCTGAGCCCCTCGGTGCTTATGTGAGCCTGTCGGCGAGGGGGTCGGGTCAGGCGGGCTCGCCGACGACGGTGACCTCGATGTTGCCGCGGGTCGCCTTGGAGTAGGGGCAGACCTGGTGTGCCTTGTCGGCCAGCTCCTGCGCCTTGGCAGCGTCGACGCCCGGGATCTTCGCGGTCAGCTTCGCCGCGAGTCCGAAACCGCCTTCGTTCTTGCCGAGGGTGACGTCGGCGGTCACGGTGGACTCGCTGACGTCGATGCCCTCCTGCCCGGCGACGACGGCGAGTGCGCCACCGAAGCACGCCGAGTAACCGGCGGCGAAGAGGGTCTCCGGGTTCGCCTTCGGGTTGGCCTGGCTGCCCGGCTTGCCCAGCGCCAGGTCGATGACGCCGTCGGCGCTCTGCACGGTGCCTTCACGGCCGCCCTTGGAGGTCGCTTCGGACGTGTAGAGAACCTCGGTGAGTTTGTCGGTCATCTGATCGCCTTTCGAGAAGAAGTGAACGCGCCGGCACACGTCCCCGCAGCCGCGGACGACGCCGCCGGTGTGTACTTACGACTTTCACACAGTGCCTCGTCGGGGCGTGCAGCGGTCCCCCGTCTCAGCCTTCGGTCCGGGCGGCGCCGGCCACCACGGAACGGGCCAGCGCCTGCCACCCGGCGACCAGCTCGTCCTCCGACAGCCCCGGCCGGGTCAGCAGATGATGCACCAGCTCGGCGTCCAGCGGCGCGAGCAAGGCCTCGGTGAACACCTCCACGTCGTGGTCGATGCCGCACTGTCGCAGCAGCATGCGCACGTGCATGGCGGACACCATGCGGGCCGGGACGTCGAACTTGTCCGCCGGGGCCTGCGCCCGCGCGAGCATCAACCGCCCCTGGATGCCGTGCAGCTGCAACCGGCCGGCGCCATACGCCAGCAGTCGCTCGAGGGGTGGAGCGCCGGGGCCGAGGGGCGGCGGACCGGAGAGGTATGCCGCCTGGAAGTGACGCTCCGACTCGTCCGTGAGCGCTGCGAAGAGACCCGCCCGGTTGCCGAACGCCCGGAACACCGTCCCCTTGCCGACACCCGCCTCCGCGGCGAGCCGGTCCATCGTGAGGCTCTCGACACCCTCGGCATCGACCACCCGGCGTGCCGCACACAGGATCCGGTCGGTGTTGGCCACGGCGTCGCGACGCAACCGGGGCTGGGGGCCGGCGACGGGGAGATCACGAGGTGTGGTCATGGCCACATTGTCCCATCTGCGGGTCGCTCGACTTGCCGCACGGAACAAAACCGGACTATGGTCCGTTTAGTTGGTTCGACATCGCATACGACCTTCGAAAGGCATCCGAAGATGACCACCCTCGCCGTTCTCGTCGGCAGCCCCCGCGCCGCCTCCATCCACCGTCAGCTGGCGGACGTCGCCGCGCAGGTCGCGCCGGCCGGCACCGAGGTGCAGATCGTCGACTACCTCGACCTGCTGCCGCTCTACAACCAGGACATCGACACCGACGCGGCACCCGAGCCGGTGCGCCGGCTGCGCGACCAGTTGGGTGCCGCCGACGCGGCGCTCCTGCTGTCGCCGGCCAACAACGGCACGATCAGCGCCGTCCTGAAGAACGCGATCGACTGGGCCTCGCGCCCCTACGGCCAGTCGTCGCTGAGCGGCAAGCCGGTCGCCGTGTCGTCTGCCGCAGCCAACACGTCCACGGTCGTCGATCACACGCACCTGGCGGTGACCGTCGCCGGCGGCCAGCCCCTTCCGGACGCCAGCGCGACCTTCGCGCTCGCCGACCTCGCCGACGTCGATGTCACCGCCCACGAGCCGGTCAGCACCGCCCTGCGCGACACCGTCGAGGCGCTCGTCGCGGCTGCGAGGACAGCACAGGCGGCCTGACCCGCCACGGCTGCCGCCCGGACCAGCCGCCGTTGTGCCGAGCCCGCGCGATGTGCCTGACCCGCAGGCCCCCGTGGTCGGCGGGTCAGGACGCTCAGGCGGGCGTCAGGGCCAGCTCACTCGCGACCACCGCGGCGAGATGCTGCGCGATCTGCTGCGCCCGCTCCGGAGAGGCGGCTTCGACCATGACCCGCACGACCGGCTCGGTGCCGGACTTGCGCAGCAGGATCCGGCCGAGGCCGCCGAGGTCGCGCTCGGCCTCCGCCACCGCGGACTGCACGACCGGGTGGTCGTCGACCGCATGCTTGTCGACACCGGGAACATTGAGCAGGCACTGGGGCAGCCGTGTCATACAGCCCGCGAGCTGGGCGAGCGACCGGCCGGTGCTCGCGACACGTGCGGCCAGCATCAGTCCGGTCAGCACGCCGTCGCCGGTGGTGCCGTGCTCGAGCATGATGACGTGGCCTGACTGTTCGCCGCCCAGGGCGTAGCCGCCGCGACGCATCTCCTCGAGGACGTAGCGATCGCCGACATCGGTGCGCACGACCCGGATGCCCTCGCGGGACATGGCCTGCAGCAGGCCCTCGTTGCTCATGACGGTGGCGACCAGGGTGTCGCCGGCCAGCTCGCCTCGCTCGTGCAGGTCGATCGCCAGGATCGCCATGATCTGGTCACCGTCGACCGGGGCACCGGTCGCGTCGACCGCGAGACACCGGTCGGCGTCGCCGTCGAAGGCGAGACCGAAGTCCGCACCGACCTGCGGCACCAGCGTGCAAAGGCCCTCAAGGTGCGTCGAGCCCACGCCGTCGTTGATGTTGAGACCGTCCGGCTCGGCTGCGATCACGGTGACCTTGGCACCGGCGCGTTCGAATGCCTGGGGAGCGATGCCGCTGGCTGCGCCGTCGGCGGTGTCGAGCACGATGTGCAGTCCGTCCAGCCGGTGCGGAATCGCGTTGAGCAGGTGCTCGACATACCGCTCCGCGCCCTCGTCGAAGCGCTTGACGCGGCCGACAGCTGCGCCGGTCGGGCGCTGCCAGTCCTCGCGCAGGTGCCGCTCGATCGCGTCCTCGGTGGCGTCCGGCAGCTTGTGGCCGCCGCGAGAGAAGAATTTGATGCCGTTGTCGGGCATCGGGTTGTGCGACGCCGAGAGCACCGCTCCGAGGTCGGCACCCGCTGCCGCGGTCAGGAACGCGATCGCCGGAGTGGGCAGCACACCCGCGTCCCACACGTCGACACCGGCCGAGGCCAGACCGGCGATGGTTGCCGCCGTCAGGAACTCACCGGATGCCCGCGGGTCTCGCCCGACGACGGCGGTGGGCCGGTGACCGGCAAACTCGCCCTCCTCGGCCAGCACCCGTGCAGCCGCCACCGACAGGTCCAGGGCAAGCTCTGCCGTGATGTCCCGATTGGCCAGCCCGCGCACACCGTCGGTGCCGAACAAGCGCCCCATGGATCACCTCAAACTCTCGTCGTGCCCGGTGTGCGGCGCACACCGGTGGCCGCAGACGGCCCACCGCAGCGTAAGCGACCGCGGGCGCCGCGGGTTAATCGCGCGCGGGCGTGGACGACGGCCGCTCATCGCGACGCGGTTTCCAGAATAAGACACCCAGTGGTGTCCGACCGGCACGCGCGCCGCGCCGACCTGTCCCGACCTACCGACCGTCGGCCCTTCGGGACGCGAAACGCCCCGGCCGGGCAAGCCGGCCGGGGCGTTTCCTGCTCGCGAGCAGCAGCGATCAGCGCTTGCTGTACTGCGGAGCCTTGCGGGCCTTCTTCAGACCGGCCTTCTTGCGCTCCGGGACGCGCGCGTCGCGGGTCAGGAATCCGGCCTTCTTCAGCGCGGGGCGGTTGAGCTCCGGGTCGACGCCATTCAGCGAACGGGCAACGCCCAGGCGGACCGCGCCGGCCTGACCGGAGGGGCCGCCACCGTGCACGCGCACGAGGACGTCATACGCACCGTCGAGCTCGAGAACCTTCAGCGGCTCGTTGACGATCTGCTGGTGCACCTTGTTGGGGAAGTACTCCTCGAGGGTGCGGCCGTTGATCTTCCACTCGCCGGTGCCGGGCACGATGCGCACGCGGGCGATGGCCTGCTTGCGGCGGCCGGTGCCGGCGCCGGGGGCCGAGGCGCTCGGGCGGGCGGTCGGCTCACCGGTCGGCGCGGTGCTCGACTCGGAGGTGTAGCTGGTCAGCTGCGGCTCGTCGTCCTCCAGGACGTCGACCTGAGTCTGGTCGGTCATCTGTTATTTCTCCTTGGAAGTCCGGCGGGCGCTTACTGCGCGACCTGGTTGATCTCGAACGGCTGGGGCTGCTGCGCCGCGTGCGGGTGCTGCGGGCCGGCGTAGACCTTCAGCTTGCTCAGCTGCTGACGGGCCAGCGAGTTGTGCGGCAGCATGCCGCGGATCGCCTTCTCGACCGCCTTGGCCGGGTCCTTGGCCATCAGGTCGGTGTAGGAGGTCGCCTTCAGACCGCCCGGGAAACCGGAGTGACGGTAGGCCTTCTTCTTCGCCAGCTTGGCGCCGGTCAGCGCGACCTTGTCGGCGTTGACGATGATGACGAAGTCACCGGTGTCGATGTGCGGCGCGAAGGTCGGCTTGTGCTTGCCGCGCAGCAGGATGGCGGCCTGGGAGGCCAGGCGGCCGAGGACGACGTCGGTGGCGTCGATGACGTGCCACACGCGGTCCTGCTGGACCTGCGCCGGCTTGGGCGTGAAGGTACGCACGAGTCTGCCTTTTCTTGTTGTTCGTGAACTGAAGGCGACCTGCGGGCCGCCCGACGTTTCGGTGGTCGTGCGCAAAGCACAACGAAGATCAATTTTACGGGCCGCGCAGTGGTCGCCCAAATCCTGCCGATCCCTTGTTGCTTCAATGCTTTTCGAGCGTATGACGAACCGCCGACTGCAGTTTACAGCGCTTTTGTGCACAACTATTGTGCATGTATGCCGTCCTCCCGCTCCGCCGCGTCCGACCGCCTCCGCGCTCTCGCCCACCCGCTGCGCTCGCGGCTGCTCGCGCAGTTGCGGGTGCACGGCAGTGCCACGGCGACCGAGCTCGCGCTGGCGCTCGGCACGCACACCGGCGCGACCAGCTACCACCTGCGGCGGCTCGCCGAGGCCGGACTCGTCGAGGACACCGGCACCGGCACCGGCCGGCGCCGGGTGTGGGCCGCCGCAACGCCCGCCGATCGCCCGGACGAACCGGACCTGCTCGACGACGACGATCTCGCCGCCGCGCAGTGGTTGCAGCACGACTACGTGGAGCACTTCGCTGAACGCGCGAACGCGTGGGTCGACTCCTCGGGCGAGTGGCCGGACACCTGGCGCGACGACTGCGGACTGACCGACCATGCGGTGCTCGTCACGACGGAGCAACTGACTGCACTGGCCGCCGAACTCGCCGAGGTGATGGAGCGCTATCGCCGCGCGGGAGCCGGCTCCCCCGGCGCGCGGCGGGTCGCGGCATACACCGCGCTGTTGCCGATCGACCCGCCGCCGACCCGCTGAGGCAGTTCGCCCATGCCAGCCGGGAGCTGGGGCTCCCGTCTGGCATGGGCGAAACGCAGATCAGGTCGGGAGCTGGACCTGTGACCAGTCGAGCTCGTCCAGGTTGACGACGATCGCCTCCTGGGTGGTGCGCGCTATCACGACCACCGCCTCGGTGTCGGGGTCCGGGTTCTCCTCGCGGTGCGGCACCCAGGGCGGCACGAAGACGTAGTCGCCGGGACGGGTCTCGACGATCTGCTCGTGCGGCTCGTCGCCCTCGATGTCGAGGAACACGAAGCGAGGATGACCGGACACGACGTAGATAGCGGTCTCGGACTCGCCGTGATGGTGATTCGCCGACGCCGTCGACGCCGGCACGTGCGTCTCGCCCATCCACAGATTCTGCGCACCGACCGTCTTGCCGCTGATCGCCTCCAGCCGCCGCATCCCCGTCGTCTGCGCGGTGTCCGCGATCAGGCCGGACGGCGCGACGTGGTGCAGCACCCGGTGGAACGGATCGATCACCGCGGGCACCAGCGCCCCGCTCGGGGTCCGAATGTATTCGCCGTCGGCGGTGCCGGCCGGCACGTGTTCCACGGGCATGCTGCTCCTTCGGTATGTCGGGCCGCAACGCCTTCCACGGTAGGCCCGCTCCACGTCACCGTGCTCGTACCTCGCGACCTCGCGGGTGGGCGCAGGAAAACCGCAATCCGCGCTCACAAGTCGCGACCGTCGCGAGTTGTATGCAGGAAAACCACAATCCGCGCTCACAAGTCGCGACCGTCGCGGGTTGGGCGCAGGAACTCGCTACGGCATGCCGGCCTCAGCGCAGCCGGTCGACTCGCTCCTCGTCCCACACCGGCGCCGGCGCTTCACGCACCCGGCCGTCCGCACCGAAAACCAGGAACCGGTCGAATCCCTTCGCGAACCAACGGTCATGGGTCACCGCGACCACCGTGCCGTCGAACGCGTCGAGACCCGCCTCGAGCGCCTCGGCCGAGTGCAGGTCGAGGTTGTCGGTGGGCTCGTCCAGCAGCAACAGGGTCGCACCGGACAGCTCCAGCAGCAGGATCTGGAACCGCGCCTGCTGGCCGCCCGAGAGCGATCCGAAGGTCTGCTCCGCGGCACGCGCCAGCTCGTAGCGGTCCAGCGCCCGCGACGCCTGCTCGCGCGGCATACCGTCGCGGTGCTCGTCACCGCGGTGCAGGATCTCCAGCAAGGTGCGTTTGTCCCAGGCGCCGGTGCCGCCGGCCTGCGCCGACTGCGCGAACCACCCCGGCCGCACACGGGAGCCGAGTCGCGCAATCCCCCTGTGATTCACCGGTTTCGGCGGATTGTCGCCCACTGGCCGGTGCTCGACGTCCGGGTCGCTCCCGCCCCTGGCGAGCAGCCGCAGGAAGTGCGACTTGCCGGAGCCGTTCGAGCCGAGGACGGCGACTCGCTCGCCGTACCAGATCTCCAGGTCGAACGGCTCCATCAGTCCGATCAGTTCGAGCTGTTCGCAGATCACCGCCCGCTTCGCCGTCCGGCCGCCCTTGAGCCGCATGCTGACGTGCTGCGCGAACGGGACCACCTCCGGCGGTCCGGCCTCCTCGAACTTCGCCAGCCGGGTCTGCGCGGCGCGGTAGCGCGCCGCCATGTCGGAGTTGTATGCCGCCTTGATCTTGTACATCTGCACCAGGTGCTTGAGTTTGGCGTGCTCCTCGTCCCACCGCCGCCGCATCTCCTCCAGCTTGCTGATCCGGTCGACCCGCGCCTGGTGGTATGTCGTGAAGCTGCCCGGGTGCACCCAGGCGTTGGCACCGGCAGCGGACGGCTCCAGCGTGGCGATGCGGGTCGCGACGCCGGCGAGCATCTCCCGGTCGTGGCTGATGAACAGCACGGTCTTCGCCGACGTGACGAGCTGCTCCTCCAGCCAGCGCTTGGTCGGCACGTCCAGCGAGTTGTCCGGCTCGTCGAGCAGCAGCACCTCCTCGGGGCCGCGCAGCAGCGCTTCGAGCACGATCCGCTTCTGTTCGCCGCCGGAAAGCGTTGAGACGTCACGGAACTGCGCTCGGTCATACGGTATGCCGACGGCGGCGACAGTGCAGACGTCCCACAGCGTCTCCCACTCGTAGCCGCCAATCTCCGCCCAGTCCGCGAGCGCCTGCGCGTAGGCCAGCTGCGCCGGCTCGTCGTCCCGCTCCATGATGGCGAGCTCGGAGTCGTCGACGGCCTTCGCCGCCTTGCGGATCGGCTCCGGCGCAACGGTCAGCAGCAGTTGCCGCACGGTGAACTCCTGAGCCCCGTGTCCGTGGTCCGTCCTTCGGCCGGCACGCTCGCCGTCCGGCCCGGTCCGGCCGATGAACTGCGGCATGACCGCGAGACCACCGGACCGGGTGATCGCACCCTCGTGCGCGTCGAGTTCACCGGCGATGATGCGCAGCAGGGTCGTCTTTCCGGTGCCGTTGGGCCCGACCAGCGCGACCTTGGCGCCCTCGCCGACCCGCAGGCTGACGCCGCCGAGCAACGGCCGCCCGTCCGGCAGGAAGTAGTGCACTCCGTTCACATCGATATGGCCCACGATGGACAAGCATCACGCACTGATCGGGTGCGCGTCACCCGCATTTCGAGACGATCCTCGTACCTCGTCGCCGCTCGGCTGAGCACGTCGTCGGCACCGACCTCGTAGCCTGGTCCCGTGCGCATCGATCTGAACGCCGACCTGGGCGAGTCATTCGGTCGCTGGCAACTGGGCGATGACGAGGCGTTGCTTCCTCTCGTGACCTCCGCGAACATCGCGTGCGGCTTCCACGCCGGCGACCCCGCGACCCTGGTCCGCACCTGCGCCGCCGCAGCCGCCGTTGGGGTCCGCATCGGCGCCCAGGTCTCCTACCGGGACCTCGCCGGCTTCGGCCGGCGCTTCATCGATGTCTCGCCCACCGACCTGTATGCCGACGTGCTCTACCAGATCGGCGCGCTCGACGGCATTGCGCGCAGTGTCGGGTCCCGTGTCAGCTACGTGAAGCCGCACGGCGCTCTTTACAACACGGTGGTGCGGCACGAGGAGCAAGCGGCTGCCGTCGTGCGCGCGGTCGCAGCAGCCGGCGACCACTTGCCGCTGCTCGGGCTGCCCGGTTCGGCGCTGCTGACCGCCGCCGCCGACACCGGATTGCGGCCGGTCCCAGAGGCGTTCGCCGATCGCGCCTACACACCGGACGGCGCCCTCGTCTCCCGCACCCTTCCAGGGGCCGTGCTGACGGACCCGGAGACGATCGCCGATCGCGCGCTCCGGATGGCACGCGATCGCGAGGTCGTCGCAGTCGACGGTTCGGTGCTCGAGGTGCACCCGGAATCGCTGTGCTTGCACGGTGATTCGCCCGGTGCCGTGGTTATGGCGCGGCGCGTGCGCGAAGCTCTCGACGCCGCCGGTGTCCGGATCGCTCCGTTCATCGGCCATGAGTGAGGGGCTCAGCCTGCTGCCCTACGGGCCGCGGGCAGTGTTGGTCGAGCTGCCCGACTCCGCTGCGCGCCGGGCGCTGACCCGGTGGCTGCGGGAGCAGGCCTTCGAGGGCGTCGACATCGTCCCGGCCGAATCGACCGTCCTGCTGGACGTCTCCGACCCGGCCATCCCTGCGGCCAGCGCGCACAACCACCTGGCGCACGCGGTCCGGCGGCTGCGCGGGCTGGACCTCGGCTCGCTGCCACCGGAGCACATCGACGCCGTCGCACCCCTCACCATCGAGGTCCGGTATGACGGGCCGGATCTCGCGGCCACCGCGGCCGTCCTCGGCCGATCGGTCGACGGCTTCGTCGACTGGCACACCGAGTCGCCCTGGCGGGTCGAATTCCTCGGTTTCCTGCCGGGATTCGGCTACCTGACCCGGCCGGACCACACGCAGGCCGTCGAGCGCCGCAGCTCGCCGCGCAGCACCATCCCGACCGGATCGGTCGGCCTGGCCGGGTCCTATTGCGGCATCTACCCGAGGTCCTCCCCCGGTGGCTGGCAGCTGATCGGGCGGACCGCTCAGCTGCTGTTCGACCCGGCGGGCGCCGGGGCTGTCCTCACGCCGGACGCCGGCGTCCAGTTCCGGGCGATCCGATGAGCACCGGCGTACGAAGTTCTCCCCGGGGACGCCGATGAGTCACCTGGAGATCCTGCAGACCGGGCCGCAGTGCCTGGTGCAGGACCTGGGCCGGCCGGGCCGCGCCGGTGAAGGGGTGACGATCTCGGGCGCTGCCGACCGGCGTTCCTACCTGCAGGGAAACCGCTTGGTGGGTAACGAGATCGGCGCCCCCGGGATTGAAGTGTTGCTGGGCGGCCTGACAGCGCGCCCCGGTCGCGACGTCGTGGTTGCCGTCACTGGTGCGTGGTGCCCGGTCACGGTTGACGACAGCCTGGTGTCCTTCGGCACCCCGCTGCTGGTCCGCGCCGGCTCCGTGCTTCGCCTCGGCCGCCCCGAGCACGGCCTGCGCTCCTACCTCGCCGTACGCGGCGGCATCGTCCCGACCGGGGAGTTCGGCGGCTCGTGGAGCACCGACACCTCCAGCGGTATCGGACCGGCCCCGCTGCGCGCCGGCGACGACCTCCCGGTGGGCAGCCGCGTCGCCCGTCAGCCGCTGATCGGCGAGCTGCCGCCCGCCATACCAGCAGGCGACGAACTCACCCTGCACCTCACCCTCGGCCCGCGGCCCGAGCTTCTCGGCACAGAGACCCGCGCGGCGCTGACCCGCGGCTTCGGGGAGATCTCGCCGAACAGCGACCGGATCGGCATACGGCTCCAGGGCTTCCGGCTCGCAGCTGCGCCCGGGGATGGTGCCAGCCGGGCACTCCCGCTCGGCGCCGTGCAGGCGCCACGCGGCGGTGAACTCATCGTCTTCCACGTCGATCACCCGACGACCGGCGGCTATCCGGTGATCGGTGTGGTCGACGCCGAGGACCTGGACCACCTGTCCCAGTCGGCACCCGGCCGCCGGGTCCGGTTCGCGATCCGGCCATCGCCCCGCTATTGACCCGCTCGCTCCCCTGGCCCCTCGCCCCTTTGCCGAGAGGCTCACATAAGGCCGACAGGCTCAGCAAAATCGGCCCCACCGCCGGCTGTAAGTGAGCCTGTGGAGGCGTTTCTGGGCCTGTCGGCGAACGGGTGGTCACCGATCGGTGGGCAGCTCGCGCATCGCACGGGCGGTCTCGGCGCGGGCGGCCAGCTCCTCGTCCGGTGGATAGCTCACTTCTTCCAGACACAGCCCGTGCGGCGGCATCACGGTCACGCCCGGGTCGCGTCTCCCTGCTGTCATCACCGCGAGCGGCCAGTCCACGCTGCGCCGACGAAGGCCCACCGGCACGACGGCGCCGACGAGCGACCGGACCATCGAGTGACAGAAGGCGTCGGCCACGACGGTGGCGACGAGCACGCCGTCCGGCAGGCGGCGCCAGCCGTAGTCCAGCAGCGTGCGCACGGTCGTCGCACCCTCGCGCTTCTTGCAGAACGCGGCAAAGTCCTGCAGCCCCAACAGCTTCCGAGCAGCCTCGTCCATGGCTACGAGGTCGAGGGGACCGCGCACCACGACGGTGTCGCGTCGCCGGATCGGGTCGGTCGCGGCCGGGTCGTCGACCAACCGGTAGCTGTACCGGCGCGACACCGCCGAGAAGCGGGCGTCGAAGCCCGGCGCCGCGCGTGTCACCCGGTGCACGACGACGTCGGCCGGCAGCACACCGCCGAGCCGGGTCACGGCTGCCTCCTCCGGAGTGCGGGTCGACCGGCCGGGCAGTGCGGCATACAACTGCTCCTCCACGTCCAGGTGGCAGACGGCGCCACGGGCGTGCACGCCGGCGTCGGTGCGTCCGGCGACGGTGAGCTTGGGCGGCTCGCTGCGCAGGATGGTGCCCAGGCCTTCGGACAGCACCTGCTCGACGGTGCGCCGTCCGGGCTGTGCGGCCCAACCGGAGAACTCGCTGCCGTCATACCCGAAGTCGATCCGCAGCCGCATGCGGTCAGCCTATCGATCGGCGAACATGGTCGATCGTCCAATTCAGCCCCGCAGCCGGCTGCCACGTGCCAGGATGCCGAGCGTGAGTCAGTCACCCCGAGCCGCGATCGCCGCGGCGTATTTCGCGCAGGGTTGCGTCTTCCTCTCGCTGACCACGCGGCTGCCGAAGTTCGAAGATCATTGGGGTATCTCGCAACTCGGCCTGACGCTGCTCATGCTGATGATCGTTCTGCTCGCCGGCGCCGGCTCGTTGCTGGCCGAGAAGGTCGCGCCGCGCCGCGGCAGCGCGATCGTCCTGCGCACCGGTTTGCTGGGGATCGTCGTCGCGCTGCTGATCAGCGGCACCGCGCCCGACATCCCGGTCCTCGTGCTGGGGCTGGCCATCTACGGCGTCGTGCTCGGCATGGTGGATGCGACCACCAACATGCAGGCGGTGTCCCTCGAGCACCAGCTGCGACGCACGATGCTGCCGTCCTTCCACGGGGCGTGGACCGCCGGTGGCATCGCCGGCACCCTGCTGACCCTCGCGCTGCCACACGCGTCGATCGCCGCGCTCTCCTGCGGTCTGGCGATCCTGCCGCTCGTCGTGGCGTTCGGAAGCCTGCTGCCCGGCTCCGGGACCGCGCCGTCGCCCGAGGCCGCCGAAGGCATCCCCTGGCGCCCGATCCTCGTCGTCGGCGCGGCCTGCGTGATCTTCTACACCGTCGACACCGCCTCCACGACCTGGGGCTCGGTCTATTTCGACCACACCCTGCACGCGCCCGGCGGCCTCGTCGCGCTGGCGACGTTGCCCTATCTCGTCGCGTCGCTGGCCGCCCGGGTCGCCGGCGACCGGCTGACCGACAACCTGGGAGCCAGGCGATTGCTGCGGAGCGGCGCCGGCGTCGCCGTGGTCGGGCTCGCCGGCGTCGTCGTCGCCCCGAACTGGCCGGTCGGGGTGCTCGGCTTCCTGGTCCTCGGCTGCGGCATCGCGGTGGTGGCCCCGCTCTCCTACTCGGCCGCGGCCACGCTGGCCCGGTCCGGCGGCGCGCTCGACGGCGACGTCGCTCGTGCTCGCACGGACGCGGTCATCGCCCGGTTCAACCAGTTCAACTACGTCGGCGCGCTCGTGGGCTCGGTGCTCACCGGCGCCATCGGCACCGGGTCGCTGCGGGTCGGGTATGCCGTGCCGGTGGTCCTGCTCGTCGCGCTGCTGCCGCTGGCCAAGGTGTTCGATCAGCACCGGCTCGTCACGGTGCGCTGACCGTCATACCGGCAAAGACCTGGCCCGGATCCGCACGTGCGGGTCCGGGCCAGGTCAGTGCTGTCTGCAGCCAGGGAGTCACTCCTTCTCGGAGTCGACCTCCTGCTCGTCCGCAACGGCTTCGGTCGAGGATGCCTCGGTCGCAGCGTCGGTCGAGACCGGCTGCTCGGCGTCGACCGGCTCGACGACGACGTCGGCCTCGTCGGTCACAGCGGACGCGTCAGCAGTGTCTTCTTTGACCGCGCGCTTGGTGGCGGCCTCGGCCTCCGCAACGACGGCGCGCTTCGGCTTGGCGTTGACCGGCTCGCGGACGAGCTCGATCACGGCCATCGGCGCGTTGTCACCCTTGCGGGGACCGATCTTGGTGATGCGGGTGTAACCGCCCTGCCGGTCGGCCATGTCGGGCGCGATCTCGGTGAAGAGACGGTGCACGACGCCCTTGTCACGGACCACTGTCATCACCCGGCGGCGGGCGTGCAGGTCACCGCGCTTGGCGAAGGTCACCAGCCGCTCGGCGAGCGGACGCAGCCGCTTCGCCTTGGCCTCGGTCGTCGTGATGCGGTCGTGCTCGAACAGTGCCTGCGCCAGATTGGCCAGGATCAGCCGCTCGTGCGCGGGACCGCCACCGAGACGGGGACCCTTTGTTGGGGTAGGCATTACTTCTCCTTGTATGTCGAGTCGTGTTGCGCGGCAACGCGACTGGAGCTATCTCAGTGGCTGGGCTCAGTACTGCTCGTCTTCGGCGAAGCTGCCGTCGGCGTCCTCGTCGTCATACCGGTCCGCGATCGCGCTCGCGTCGAACCCGGGCGGGCTGTCCTTGAGCTGCAGGCCCATCTCGACCAGCTTGTCCTTGACCTCGTCGATGGACTTCGCACCGAAGTTGCGGATGTCCAGCAGGTCGGCCTCGCTGCGTCCGACGAGCTCACCCACGGTGTGGATGCCCTCGCGCTTGAGGCAGTTGTAGGAGCGGACGGTGAGGTCCAGGTCCTCGATCGGCAGCGCCAGATCCGCGGCCAGTGCGGCGTCGGTCGGGCTCGGGCCCATGTCGATGCCCTCGGCCTCGACGTTGAGCTCACGCGCCAGGCCGAACAGCTCGACCAGGGTCTTGCCGGCGGAGGCCATGGCGTCGCGCGGGGCGATGGCGTTCTTGGTCTCCACGTCGACGATCAGCTTGTCGAAGTCGGTGCGCTGCTCGACACGGGTCGCCTCGACCTTGTAGGTCACGGCGAGCACCGGCGAGTAGATCGAGTCGACCGGGATGCGGCCGATCTCGTGGTCGGCGGACTTGTTCTGCTGCGCCGAGACGTAGCCGCGACCGCGCTCGACGGTCAGCTCCATCTCGATCTTGCCCTTGTCGTTCAGGGTGGCGATGTGCAGCTCGGGGTTGTGCACCTCGACACCGGCCGGCGGCGCGATGTCGGCGGCGGTGACCTCACCCGGGCCCTGCTTGCGCAGGTACATGACGACCGGCTCGTCGTGCTCGGAGGAGACGACCAGGCCCTTGACGTTCAGGATGATCTCGGTGACGTCCTCCTTGACCCCGGGGATCGTGGAGAACTCGTGCTGCACACCGTCGATGCGCAGGCTGGTGACCGCGGCGCCCGGAATGCTCGAGAGCAGGGTACGACGCAGCGAGTTGCCGAGCGTGTAGCCGAAACCCGGCTCCAGCGGCTCGATGACGAAACGCGAGCGGTTGTCGGAGACGACCTCTTCGCTCAGGGAGGGGCGCTGTGCGATAAGCACTTCTTCTTTTCCTTTCCACTGGCCACCGCTATATGAGGCCTAGTGCAAACCGAGGAGCGACTCTGTATTCGCTTCTCGTTATTGAGTTGTATGTCGGTCGCGTGGTCTCGATACGGGCTCTGATCTCGATACGGACTCGGCTAACGCCTCGCCCTACTCGATCGTCGCCCTACTCGACCGACGCGGCCTGGCGACGGCCCACGACAGCCTCGCCGAACGACGAGCGGCGCTGGCGACCGCCGAGGCAAGCTGACCGAACGACAAGCCGACGGCGCGGAGGCGACGACCAGGTCGGTCGCCGGGTGGCAGCGAGCTTGCTCGTTGCCACCCGGCGGCTCGACCTGCGAGGAGCCGCAGCCGACGTACATCGGCGAGAAGAACTGGCCCGAGGAACGAGGGTTAGTTCTTCGAGTAGAGCTCGACGATCAGCTGCTCGGTGAGCGGGATGTCGATCTGCTCGCGGGTCGGCAGCGAGTGGATCAGGATCTGCAGCGTGCCCGGGACGACGTGCATCCAGGCCGGCGGCTGCCGGTCACCGAAGGTCTCGCGGGCCAGCTGGATCGGGAACTTCTCCCGGGACTGCTCGCGGACGGTGATGATGTCGTACTGCTCCACGCGGTATGACGGGACGTCGACGCGCTTGCCGTTGACCTCGAAGTGACCGTGGGTCACCAGCTGGCGGGCCGCACGACGGGTGCGGGCCAGGCCGGCGCGGTAGATGACGCTGTCCAGGCGCGACTCCAGGATGACCAGCAGGTTCTCGCCGGTCTTGCCCTGACGACGGGCTGCTTCCTTGTAGTAGCGGACGAACTGCTTCTCCATCACGCCGTAGGTGAAGCGAGCCTTCTGCTTCTCCTGCAGCTGGGTCAGGTATTCCTTCTCCTGCACCCGGCCACGGCCGTGCTGGCCGGGCGGGAAGGGGCGCATCTCGAAGTTCTTGTCGCCACCGACGAGGTCGGTCTTGAGGCGACGCGACTTCTTGGTGATCGGGCCGGTGTAACGGGCCATGAGTCAAATCTCCTTAGAAGTGTGTTGTCGTCGCTCAGCTACGACGCTTGGGCTGGCGGACGCCGTTGTGCGGCTGCGGAGTGACGTCGGAGATCGCACCGACCTCGAGGCCGGCAGCGGCCAGCGAACGGATAGCGGTCTCGCGGCCCGAACCCGGACCCTTGACGAAGACGTCGACCTTGCGCATGCCGTGGTCCATCGCACGACGCGCGGCGGCCTCGGCGGCCATCTGCGCGGCATACGGGGTCGACTTGCGCGAGCCCTTGAAGCCGACCTGGCCGGCGGACGCCCACGAGATCACCGCACCGGTCGGGTCGGTGATCGAGACGATGGTGTTGTTGAAGGTGCTGCGGATGTAGGCGTGCCCCGCAGCAACGTTCTTCTTCTCCTTGCGGCGCACCTTCTTGGCGCCGGAAGCCTGACGGCTCTTGGGAGGCATGAATTCTCCTGAAAACTAAAGTCGTTGAAGTGTGAGGTGTCCCTGTCGCAGAGGCGACAGGGATTACTTGGCCTTCTTCTTACCGGCGACCGTGCGCTTCGGACCCTTGCGGGTCCGGGCGTTGGTCTTGGTGCGCTGGCCGTGCACGGGCAGACCCCGGCGGTGGCGCAGGCCCTGGTAGGAACCGATCTCGACCTTGCGGCGAATGTCGGAGGCGATCTCACGGCGCAGGTCGCCCTCGAGGCGGTAGTTGCCCTCGAGGTGGTCGCGCAGCTTGACGACTTCGTCTTCGGTGAGGTCACGGACACGGGTGTCCGGGTTGACGCCGGTCGCGGCCAGCGTCTCGTCGGCGCGGGTCTTACCGACGCCGAAAATGTAGGTGAGTGCGACCTCGACGCGCTTCTCGCGCGGCAGGTCGACACCGATCAAACGTGCCATCAGGCATTTCTCCTGTTGTCTCGTAGAGGTCTGGTGCGTGGCCGTTCCCGCATCACCCGGAGTGGGTGGATTGCTGGGTCCCGGGCCTCTACTCCCGGGGTGACATTCCCGCCATACCGATGGCCGGAGGTGTGGGTCACGCGAATCGAAATGTTCAGTTGTGCTCTTCTGCGTCCTGGCGAAGAACGCGAGTCGTGCGGGTGATCAGCCCTGACGCTGCTTGTGGCGAGCGTTCTCGCAGATCACCATGACTCGCCCGTTGCGGCGGATCACCTTGCACTTGTCGCAGATCTTCTTGACGCTCGGCTGGACCTTCATCGCACCTTTTGTCTTGAAGTCGGGCCACCGCGGAAGCAGTGACGGTTGCGAACGTGCCGAGAATCAGCGGTAGCGGAAGACGATCCGGCCGCGGGTCAGGTCATACGGGCTGAGCTCCACCACCACACGGTCCTCGGGGAGGATCCGGATGTAGTGCTGTCGCATCTTGCCGGAGATGTGCGCGAGCACCTTGTGACCGTTGGTCAGCTCCACCCGGAACATTGCGTTCGGGAGGGCCTCGACGATCGTGCCCTCGATCTCGATGACACCGTCCTTCTTGGCCATGCCTTCCTAACTGATTCTCGGCGAGGCGTTCTCCGGATGAGAACGCCCCTGAAGCGTGGGTATGACGTGCCGCATCAGCCGTTTCGGACACACACCGATCCCGCTCGCTGGGGGCGAACCCCGAACCAGGAGGGTGATGGCCGAACGCCGCGAGATGCAGACACTCCAGACCCGAAGGTCCAGTCTACCCGGCGACCCGCGAGCGCCCCAAATCGGCGGGTCTCAGCCGATGGGCGCGTATGACGCACCGACTGCGGCCAGGTCGGCGGCGCCGCCGTCCACGGCGGTCAGCACCCAAAGGCCGCCGTCGGTCACCGCGATGGTGTGTTCCCAGTGCGCGGCGCGCGAGCCGTCATCAGTCACGACCGTCCACTCGTCGTCGAGTTCGTGCGACTCGTGCGTGCCCAGGGTCAGCATGGGCTCGATGGCGACGGTCGCGCCGGGCTGCACGGTCGGCCCCTTGGGACGGACCCGCTCGTTGTAGACGGTCGGCTCCATGTGCATCTCGGTGCCGATCCCGTGACCGGTGTAGCCGTCCAGGATGCCGTAGTCGCGGCCGTCCGCCCGGCCGCTCGCGCGGACCGAGTCCTCGATGACACCGCCCAGTTCGTAGATGCCGATGCCGGGGCGCAGGGCCGCGATGCCGGCCCACAGCGCGCGCCGGGTCGCCGCCGAGAGCTGCAGGTCCTCGAGCCGGGCCGCCTCCTCCCCGCCGACCACCACGGTGATCGCCGAATCCCCGTGCCAGCCCTCGACGATCGCGCCACAGTCGATGGACACCAGGTCGCCGTCGTGCAGCTCGCGGTCACCCGGTATGCCGTGCACCACCTCGTCGTTGACGGAGACGCACAGCGTCCCGGGGAATCCGTAGTAGCCCAGGAAGCTCGGCACGCCGTCGTGGTCGCGGATGAATTCCTCGGCGAGCGCGTCAAGCCGGCCCGTCGTCATACCGGCGTCCACCGACGCGGCCAGCATCGCCAGGCACTCCCCCACCACCAGGCCGGCGCGGCGCATCAGCAGCACCTGCTCCGGCGTCTTGGCCGGCAGCCGTTCGCGGCCGAAGATCACGCGCGGGTCAGCGAGTCCAGCGCGTTGGTGATGCGGTCGGTGACCTCGTCGAGCTCGCCGATGCCGTCGATCTCGATCACCAGGTTGCGCTCGGTGTAGATGCGCACCAGCGGCTCGGTCTCCTCGCGGTAGATCCGCAGCCGCTCCCGGATGACCTCCTCGGTGTCGTCGCTGCGGCCGCTGGTCTCGGCGCGCTTGACGATCCGGGCCACCAGCTCCTGCTCGGCCACCTGCAGCTCGATGACGGCGTCCAGCACGCAACCCCAACCCGCCAGCAGCGCGTCCAGCGCATCGACCTGCGCCACCGTGCGCGGGTAGCCGTCCAGCAGGAAGCCGTCGCGTGCATCATCCTGGGCCAACCGGTCGGCCACGATCTGGTTGGTGATCTCGTCGGGCACATAACCGCCGGCGTCCAGGATGCTCTTGACCTGCGTCCCGAGCTGAGTAGCGCGTCGGATGTTGTCCCGGAAGATGTCGCCGGTGGAGATGTGCGGGATGCCGCGCCGGGCCGAGATGTGCTCGGCCTGCGTGCCCTTACCTGCTCCCGGCGGACCCAGAATGATGAGGCGCATTATCTCAAGAACCCTTCGTAGTGGTGCTGCTGCAGCTTGGAGTCGACCTGCTTGACGGTATCGAGACCGACACCTACGAGGATGATGATGGAGGCGCCACCGAACGGGAAGTTCTGGTTGGTGCCCACGAGGGCGAGCGCGATGAGCGGGATCAGCGCGATGATCGCCAGGTAGATCGCGCCGCCGACGGTGATCCGGGTCAGCACGTAGTTGATGTACTTCGCGGTCGCCCTGCCGGCGCGCACACCCGGGATGAACGAGCCGGACTGCTTCAGGCCGTCCGCGACCTCGTCGGGCTGATAGGTGATCGACACGTAGAAGAACGTGAAGAACAGGTTCAGCACGGTGTAGACGATCATGTATGACGGGTGATCGCTCTTACCGAGGTTGTTGAACACCCACGTCGACCAGCCGGCCGGATGCGCACTCGTCTGCGGGTTGGTGAACTGCGCGAGCATCACCGGCAACGACAGCAGCGAGCTGGCGAAGATGATCGGGATGACGTTGGCCATGTTGACCTTGAGCGGGATGTAGGTCGACGTCCCGCCATACATCCGCCGGCCGATCATCCGCTTGGCGTACTGCACGGGCAGCCGGCGGATGGAGTTCTCGACGTAGACGACGACGGTCAGGATGACCAGGCCCATGATCACGACGAGGAAGAACTTGCCCCAGCCCTGGGTGCGGATCGACCAGATCTCCGACGGCACCCGAGCGGCGACCGCGATGAGGATCAGCAGGGACATGCCCTGCCCGACGCCCTTCTCGGTGATCTGCTCGGCCAGCCACATGATGAGGCCGGTGCCGGCGGTGAAGGTCAGCACCATGATGATCAGCGTCGGCATCGCGCCGTCGGTCATGATGTTGGAGCAGGCCGGGCCGCTGCCCAGGATCGACTGCGGATTGTTGTGCACCGCGGTCACGAGGGTCGACGACTGCAGGATCGCCAGGCCGATGGTCAGATAACGCGTGTACTGCGTCATCTTGGTCTGACCCGCCTGGCCCTCCTTCTTCAGCTGCTCGAACTTCGGGATCACCACGGTGAGCAGCTGCACGATGATCGTCGCGGTGATGTAGGGCATGATCCCGAGCGCGAAGATCGACAGCTGCAGCAGGGCACCGCCGGAGAACAGGTTGGCCAGGCCGAGCAGCGACTGCTGACCGCCCGAACCCTGCTGGCAGAGCTGGACCTGCTTGTAGTCGATGCCCGGTGCCGGGATGTGCGAGCCCAGCCGGAAGACAGCGATGATCGCCAGCGTGAACAAGATCTTGTTCCGCAGGTCGGGCGTGCGGAACGCGCGGCCGATGACGTTGAGCAACGTGAGTCCTCCTGGGCGCGCCCCTCAGGCAAGGGGGGCGCCGTGACAATCCCGGAGCACTACCTCCACACGGGAAGTCGTCCGGGCCGGCGCTCCGCGCTTGTGGCGGGAGGGCCGAAGTTTGAGCTGGGCTTGGGCAGAGATTACCTGGCCGACTCGCCGGGCGAGCCGTCGGGGAGTGCGATAAAGCGCCCTGGGGAACAACGAGACACGTGGTTTCGTCGTTCCCACAGGGCGCTTCACGCGGATGTGGTCACGAGGGCCCTGATCACGCAGCGGTGATCGTGCCACCCGCAGCTTCGACCTTCTCCTTGGCCGAAGCGGAGAACTTCTGCACGGTGAGGTTCACCGCGACGGTGATCTCGCCGGTGCCGAGCACCTTGACCGGCTGGCCCTTGCGAACCGCGCCCTTGGCGACCAGGTCCTCGACGGTGACGTCCCCGCCCTCGGGGAACAGCGCCGAGATCTTGTCCAGGTTGACGACCTGGTAGGTGACCTTGAACGGGTTCTTGAAACCCCGCATCTTCGGCAGCCGCATGTGCAGCGGCGTCTGGCCACCCTCGAAGCTCTCGCGCACCTGGTAGCGCGCCTTGGTGCCCTTGGTGCCGCGACCGGCGGTCTTGCCCTTGGAGCCCTCACCGCGACCCACGCGGGTCTTGGCCGTCTTGGCGCCCGGAGCCGGACGCAGGTGGTGCACCTTCAGTGCGTGCGTCTTCTCTTCAGTCATTTCACTTCTCCTCGACGGTCACCAGGTGGGCGACCGCGCGAACCATGCCGCGGAACTCCGGGCTGTCCGGCTTCTCGACCGTGTGGCCGATCCGCTTCAGGCCGAGCGACCGCAAGGTCTCCCGGTGCTGCGGCTTGCCACCGATCTCCGAACGGATCTGCGTCACAACGAGCGTGTTCGCCATCAGGCACCTGCCTTCTCGCTCTGCGCGGACGCAGCTGCGTCCGCCATCGCGTGCTGCATGGCGACCGGCGCGACCTGGTCGAGCGGCAGGCCGCGGCGGGCCGCAACGGCCTCCGGACGCTCCAGCTCCTTCAGGGCGGTGACGGTCGCGTGCACGATGTTGATCGCGTTGTCCGAGCCGAGCGACTTGGACAGCACGTCGTGGATGCCGGCGCACTCCAGCACGGCGCGCACCGGACCACCGGCGATGACACCGGTACCGGGGCTGGCCGGGCGCAGCAGGACGACGCCTGCCGCCGCCTCACCCTGCACCGGGTGCGGGATGGTGCCGCCGATCATCGGGACGCGGAAGAAGGACTTCTTCGCCTCCTCGACACCCTTGGCGATCGCGGCGGGGACTTCCTTGGCCTTGCCGTAGCCGACACCCACCGTGCCCTGGCCGTCTCCGACGACCACGAGCGCGGTGAAGCTGAAGCGACGACCACCCTGCACGACCTTGGCCACGCGGTTGATGGTGACGACGCGCTCGAGGTACTGGTTGCGGTCGTCGCCGCCGCGGCGGCCGCCACGGTCGTTGTCACGCCCGCCGCGGCGGTTGTCGCGACGGTCGGTGTTCTCGTTGTTCGAGCTGCTGCCGGAGCCGGCAGCGCCTCGACGCTGGGGTCCAGGCATCAGTGCTTCCTCTTCTCGACGTTGAACTTGCGGATCACAGTGTCAAACCGCCTTCACGAGCGCCGTCCGCGAGGGCGGCGACCCGGCCGGCGTACTTGTTCCCGCCACGGTCGAAGACGACGGCCTCGACGCCCGCAGCCTTGGCGCGGGCCGCGACGAGCTCGCCGACCTTGCGAGCCTTGGCGGTCTTGTCACCGTCGAGCGCCCGCAGGTCCGCCTCCATGGTCGACGCGGATGCAACGGTCTTGCCGACGGTGTCGTCGACGACCTGCACGAAGACGTGCCGCGACGAGCGGTTGACGACCAGGCGAGGACGCTCCGCGGTGCCGGACACGCGCTTGCGCAACCGGAAGTGGCGCCGGGCGCGGGCCGCAGCCTTGCTCGTGGAACGCTTCACAATCTTTGCCATGGCTTACTTACCAGCCTTTCCGACCTTGCGGCGGATGTGCTCGCCTTCGTAGCGGACACCCTTCGCCTTGTAGGGGTCGGGCTTGCGCAGCTTGCGGATGTTGGCCGCGACCTCACCGACCTGCTGCTTGTCGACACCGCTGACCGAGAACCGGGTCGGGTTCTCCACAGCGAAGGTGATGCCCTGCGGAGCCTTGACCAGGATCGGGTGGCTGTAACCGAGGGCGAACTCCAGGTCCGAACCCTTGGCGGTCACGCGGTAACCCGTGCCGTGGATCTCCAGCTTCTTGGTGAAGCCGTCGGTCACACCGACGACCATGTTGTTGATGAGGCTGCGGGTCAGGCCGTGACGCGACCGCGACTCACGCTCGTCGTTGGGGCGTGACACGTTGATCACGCCGTCCTCGCCCTTGGCGACGCTGATGGGCTCCGGCACGGTGAAGTCGAGCTGGCCCTTCGGGCCCTTGACCGCGACGGCCTGGCCGTCGATGGTCACCTCGACACCGCTGGGCACCGGAACGGGAAGACGTCCGATACGCGACATCTCGATATCTCCTTAACTGTTCCGGGTCACCAGACGTAGGCGAGGACTTCCCCGCCCACACCCTTGCTCGCCGCCTGCTTGTCGGTCAGCAGGCCGGACGACGTGGACAAAATGGCAACGCCCAGACCACCGAGGACCTTCGGCAGGTTGGTGGACTTGGCGTAGACCCGCAGACCGGGCTTGCTCACGCGGCGGACGCCGGCGATGGAGCGCTCCCGGTTGGGGCCGTACTTCAGGTCGATCGTGAGCGTCTTGTCGACGCCCTCGCCCTCGACGCGAAAGCCGGCGATGTAACCCTCCGCCTGGAGGATCTCGGCGATGTGCGTCTTGAGCTTGCTGTGCGGCATGGTCGCCGAGTCGTGGTGCGCCGAGTTGGCGTTCCGGACGCGGGTCAGCATGTCCGCGATCGGGTCGGTCATGGTCATCGTGGGCACTTGCCCTTCTCACCGTGGTTTCTGCTGGCCGGAGCCGGTGCGGACCTTCGGTGTAGTTGTTACGTGGTTTTTGCTTGGTTGGCTGGTCGATCAGGTATGGCGAGACGCTGCCCGCCATACCGGACTCACCAGCTCGACTTGGTGACGCCGGGCAGTTCGCCGCGGTGGGCCATCTCGCGCAGACAGATCCGGCACAGGCCGAACTTGCGGTAGACCGAGTGCGGGCGGCCGCAGCGTTGGCAGCGGGTGTAACCGCGCACCGCGAACTTCGGCTTCTTCTCGGCCTTGTTGACCAGGGCTTTCTTCGCCATGCTCAGTTCTCCTTAAAGGGGAAGCCGAGGTGCTTCAACAGGGCCCGGCCTTCGTCGTCGTTGCTCGCAGTGGTGACGACCGTGATGTCCATGCCGCGGACCCGGTCGATCTTGTCCTGGTCGATCTCGTAGAACACGGACTGCTCGGTCAGACCGAAGGTGTAGTTGCCGTTGCCGTCGAACTGCTTGGGCGACAGGCCGCGGAAGTCGCGGATGCGCGGCAGTGCGATCGACACCAGACGGTCCAGGAACTCCCACATGCGGTCGCCGCGCAGCGTGGTGTGCGCACCGATCGGCATACCCTCACGCAGTTTGAACTGCGCGATGGACTTGCGGGCCTTGGTGACCGCCGGCTTCTGGCCGGTGATCGCCGCGAGGTCCTTGATGGCGCCCTCGATCAGCTTGGAGTCACGGGCGGCGTCGCCGACACCCATGTTGACGACGACCTTGGTCACCGTCGGCACCTGCATCACGTTGGCGAACTTGAACTCGTCCTGCAGCCGGCCCTTGATCTCGGACTGGTAGCGCGCCTTCAGGCGGGGCGCCACCTTCTCCGGTGCTGTTGCACTCATGCCAGATCCTTTCCGGACTTCACGGCCACGCGGGTGCGTACGGTCTTGGTGCGACCGTCGCGCTCCACCTGCTCCTCACGGATGCGGATGCGGGTCGGCGTGCCCGTCTCGGGGTCCACGATCATCACGTTGCTCACGTGGATCGGAGCTTCGGTGACCTCGATGCCACCGGCACCGCCACCCGGCTGACCGGCCTTGACGTGCTTGGTGATCCGGTTGACACCCTCGACGAGCACGCGACGGCGCTCCGGGTCGACCGAGATGACCTTGCCCTGCAGGCCCTTGTCCTTGCCGGAAATGACCTGGACCAGGTCGTTCTTCTTGATCTTCATCTTCGGCTTGCCTGCCATGGCTTACAGCACCTCCGGCGCGAGCGAGATGATCTTCATGAACTTCTTGTCACGCAGCTCGCGGCCCACGGGGCCGAAGATGCGCGTGCCGCGCGGGTCACCATCGCTCTTGAGGATGACGGCAGCGTTCTCGTCGAACTTGATGTAGCTGCCGTCCGGGCGGCGCTTCTCCTTGCGGGTACGCACGACAACGGCCTTGACCACATCGCCCTTCTTGACGTTGCCGCCCGGGATGGCGTCCTTGACGGTCGCCACGATGGTGTCACCGATGCCGGCGTAGCGACGTCCCGAGCCACCGAGAACCCGGATGCACAAGATCTCCTTGGCACCGGTGTTGTCGGCGACGCGCAGTCGCGACTCCTGCTGGATCACGTTTCTTCTCCTGTCGTCTCACTGGTTCTCGCACGACGCGAGCCTTGTGGAACGGTCAATGTTGGTTGCGGTGTTGCCACCGCGGTGTGTTGTCGTATGCCGCGAGCGGCATACGACCACGTATTACTTGGCCTTCTCGAGGATCTCGACCACGCGCCAGCGCTTCTGCGCCGACAGCGGACGGGTCTCCATGATCAGCACGCGGTCGCCGACGCCGCAGGACTCCTGCTCGTCGTGCGCCTTGACGCGAGCCGTCTTGCGCTGGACCTTGCCGTAGAGCGCGTGCTTGACGCGGTCCTCGACCTCGACCACGACGGTCTTCTGCATCTTGTCGCTGACGACGTAGCCCTGCCGGGTCTTGCGGTAGTTGCGCTCGCCCTCGGCCTTGCCGGTCTCCTGCGTCACGGTTGCTTCCTTGTTCTCGTCACTCATGCTTCGGCCTTCTCCTGCGTGCGGCCGATGCCGAGCTCACGCTCACGCAACTCGGTGTAGATGCGGGCGATGTCCTTGCGGACCGCACGCAGCCGCGAGTTGTTCTCCAGCTGGCCGGTGGCGGACTGGAACCGCAGGTTGAACAGCTCCTGCTTGGCCTTGCCGAGCTCGTCGGCGAGGGCCGCGTCGTCCAGTTCACGCAGCTTCGCGGAAGTCAGGTCCTTCGAACCCACTGCCATCAGAGGTCACCACCTTCACGCGCGACGAAGCGGCACTTCATCGGCAGCTTGTGCATCGCCAGGCGCAGCGCCTCGCGTGCAACTTCCTCGGACACACCGGACAGTTCGAACATGACCCGGCCCGGCTTGACGTTGGCGACCCACCACTCGGGCGAGCCCTTACCGGAACCCATGCGGGTCTCGGCCGGCTTCTTGGTGAGCGGACGGTCCGGGTAGATGTTGATCCAGACCTTTCCGCCACGCTTGATGTAGCGGGTCATGGCGATACGAGCGGACTCGATCTGCCGGTTGGTGACGTATGCCGGCTCCAGCGCCTGGATGCCGTAGTCACCGAACGACACAGCGGTGCCACCCTTCGCCATACCGCGGCGACGGGGGTGGTGCTGCTTGCGGTGCTTCACACGACGGGGAATCAACATCAGGCTTCAGCTCCCTGGTTGCTCGACTCTGTCGGCGCGACCTCGACGACAACGTCCTCGGCGACCGGAGCCTCCATCGGAGCGTCGGTGGTCGCGGAGCCCGCGTCACGACGTCCGCGGTTGCCACCACGACGGTCGTCGCGGCCGCCGCTACGGCGGTCGTCACGACGGCCACGGGCCGGGCGGCTCGGGGCCGCAGCCTGCTCGCGCGCCAGTTCCTTGGCGGTGAGGTCGCCCTTGTAGATCCAGACCTTCACGCCGATGCGGCCGAAGGTGGTGCGGGCCTCGTAAAAGCCGTAGTCGATGTTTGCGCGCAGCGTGTGCAACGGCACACGACCCTCGCGGTAGAACTCGGTGCGGCTCATCTCGGCGCCGTTCAGCCGGCCGGCGACCATGACCCGGATGCCCTTGGCACCGGCCCGCTCGGCCGTCTGCATGCCCTTGCGCATGGCGCGACGGAAGTTGACCCGGGCCGACAGCTGCTCGGCGATGCCCTGGGCGACCAGCTGCGCATCGGTCTCGGGGTTCTTGACCTCGAGGATGTTCAGCTGCACCTGCTTGCCGGTCAGCTTCTCCAGCGAACCGCGCAGGCGGTCGGCCTCGGCGCCACGGCGGCCGATCACGATGCCCGGACGGGCGGTGTGGATGTCGACGCGCACGCGGTCACGGGTGCGCTCGATCTCGACCTTGCTGATGCCGGCGCGCTCCATGCCGGTCGACATCAGGTTGCGGATCGCGACGTCTTCCTTGACGTAGTCGCGGTAGCGCTGGCCCGGCTTGGCCGAGTCGGCGAACCAGCGGCTCTTGTGGTCCGTCGTGATGCCGAGACGGAAACCGTTCGGGTTGACCTTCTGACCCATTACCGGCCACCGTCCTTTCGCTCGGGCTGGGCAACGTACAAAGTGATGTGGCTCGACCGCTTGAGGATCCGGCTCGCGCGACCCTGCGCACGGGGACGGAATCGCTTCATGGTCGGGCCCTCGTCGACATACGCCTCGGTGACGACCAGCAGACGCTCGTCGAACGCGACCGACGCCTGGTCCGCCTTCTGGCGGGCGTTGGCGACGGCGCTGTTGAGGGTCTTGAGGACCTGGTCGCTCGCGCTCTGCGGCGCGAAGGTGAGCAGGTGGATCGCCTCTTGGACGTTCTTGCCACGCACCATGTCGACGACCCGACGCGCCTTCATCGGTGTGATGCGGACGAACCGCGCCTGCGCCTTGGCTCCCACGGTCGGGGTGGTGTTCTCAGTAGTAGACATATCAGCGACGCCGTCCCTTCCGGTCGTCCTTCTCGTGACCCTTGAAGGTCCGCGTCGGGGCGAACTCGCCGAGCTTGTGGCCGACCATCGCCTCGGTCACGAAGACCGGGACGTGCTTGCGGCCGTCGTGCACGGCGAGCGTGTGGCCGAGCATGTCGGGCGTGATCATCGACCGGCGGGACCAGGTCTTGATGACGTTCTTGGTGCCCGCTTCGTTCTGTGCGTCGACCTTCTTCTGAAGGTGATCGTCGACGAAGGGGCCCTTCTTCAATGAACGGGGCATTTCTTACCGCTTCTTTCCAGTACGACGGCGACGCACGATGAGCTTGTCGCTCTCCTTCTTCGGGCGACGGGTGCGGCCCTCGGCCTGACCCCACGGGCTGACCGGGTGGCGACCACCGGAGGTCTTGCCCTCACCACCACCGTGCGGGTGGTCCACCGGGTTCATCGCGACACCGCGCACGGTCGGGCGCTTGCCCTTCCAGCGCATGCGGCCGGCCTTGCCCCAGTTGATGTTGCTCTGCTCGGCGTTGCCCACCTCGCCGACCGTCGCGCGGCAGCGGACGTCGACGTTGCGGATCTCACCAGACGGCATACGCAGCTGGGCGTAGGGGCCGTCCTTGGCGACGAGCTGCACGCGCGCGCCGGCCGAGCGGGCGATCTTCGCACCGCCACCGGGCCGCAGCTCGATGCAGTGCACGACGGTGCCGGTCGGGATGTTGCGCAGCGGCAGGTTGTTGCCGGGCTTGATGTCAGCGCTCGCGCCGTTCTCGACCTGGTCGCCCTGCTTGAGGCGGTTCGGCGCGATGATGTAGCGCTTCTCGCCGTCGGCGTAGTGCAGCAGCGCGATGCGCGCCGTGCGGTTGGGGTCGTACTCGATGTGCGCGACCTTCGCCGGGATGCCGTCCTTATCGAGGCGGCGGAAGTCGATCACGCGGTAGGCGCGCTTGTGACCGCCACCGATGTGACGGGTCGTGATGCGGCCCGACGCGTTACGACCGCCGGTCTTCGGCAGCGGGCGCACCAGCGACTTCTCGGGCGTCGAGCGGGTGACCTCGGCGAAGTCGGCCACGCTCGAGCCACGACGGCCCGGCGTCGTCGGCTTGTACTTGCGGATAGCCATTGTCTGTCCTTAGGAGTCTTGTCTGCGGGCGATCGTTCTCAGGCTTGCGTGCCGAAGATGTCGATCGCGCCTTCCTTGAGCGAGACGATGGCGCGCTTGGTGTCCTTGCGCTTGCCGACGCCGAAGCGGGTCCGGCGCGTCTTGCCCTGCCGATTCATCGTGTGGACCGAGGAGACCTTCACGTCGAAGATCTCCTCGACGGCGATCTTGATCTCGGTCTTGTTCGCCCGGGGGTCGACGAGGAAGGTGTACTTGCCCTCGTCGAGCAGGGCGTAGGACTTCTCCGAGACGACCGGCGCGATCAGGATGTCGCGCGGGTTCTTGCCCAGTTGCGTCATGGCCAGAATCACTTGTCCTTGTCGGTCTTCGTCGCGGCGGCCGGTCCGGCCAGGAAGCGCTCCAGCGCAGCCTGGGTGAAGACCAGGTCGTCGGCGCACAGGACGTCGTAGGTGTTGAGCTGGTCGGCGAACAGCACGTGCACGTCGGCCAGGTTGCGCACCGACAACAACGCTGTCTGCTCGTCGCGGCCCAGGACCACCAGCAGGTTCTTGCGCTCGGTGAGCTCGGCCAGCAGCGTGGCTGCCGCCCGGGTCGACGGCTTGTCGCCCTCGACCACGGAGGTCAGCACGTGAATGCGGTCGTGACGCGCCCGGTCGGAGAGGGCTCCGCGCAGGGCGGCGGCCTTCATCTTCTTGGGGGTCCGCTGCACGTAGTCACGCGGCTTCGGGCCGTGCACGGTGCCACCGCCGGCGAACTGCGGCGCACGAGTCGAACCCTGGCGGGCGCGGCCGGTGCCCTTCTGGCGGTAGGGCTTCTTGCCACCACCGCGGACCTCGCCGCGGGTCTTGGTGGAGTGCGTGCCCTGACGTGCCGCCGCGAGCTGCGCCACCACGACCTGGTGGATCAGCGGGACATTGGTCTGCACGTCGAAGATCTCGGCCGGCAGCTCGACGGTGCCCGCCGCAGCGCCCGAGGCGCTCTTGATGTCAACGGTCGTCATCTGGCTCAGGCCTCCTTGACGAAGTCGGGCGTCTTGGCTGCTGTTTTCACCAAGACGATGCCGCCGCGGGGGCCGGGAACGGCGCCCTTGATCAGCAACAGACCCTTGTCGGTGTCGATCGCGTGAATCGTGAGGTTCTGGGTGGTCTGGCGCTCGCCGCCCATGCGGCCCGCCATACGCATGCCCTTGAAGACACGACCCGGGGTGGCGCAGCCACCGATCGAGCCCGGCTTGCGGTGGTTGCGGTGCGCACCGTGCGAGGAGCTGACACCGGCGAAGCCGTGCCGCTTCATGACGCCGGCGAAGCCCTTGCCCTTGGTGGTCCCGACGGCGTCGACCTGCTGGCCGGCCTCGAAGGTCTCCACGGTGACTTCCTGGCCGAGCTGGTAGTCGCCGGCGTCAGCGGTGCGGATCTCGGCGAGGTGGCGGCGCGGGGTCACGCCGGCCTTCTCGAAGTGTCCGGTCAGCGGCTTGTTGACCTTGCGCGGGTCGATCGCACCGTAGCCGATCTGGACCGCGTGGTAGCCCTCGGTCTCGCCGCGGACGGCGGTGACGACGCACGGGCCGGCCTGCACGACGGTGACCGGAATCAGCCGGCCGTTCTCGTCCCAGACCTGGGTCATGCCCAGCTTCTCGCCCAGGACGCCCTTCACGGAGCGCTCAGTGATGTGAGTCATGTCGAGTCATCCCTCCTGATCAGAGCTTGATCTCGATGTTGACGTCGGCCGGCAGGTCGAGACGCATGAGCGAGTCGACGGCCTTCGGCGTCGGGTCAACGATGTCGATCAACCGCTTGTGGGTGCGCATCTCGAAGTGCTCGCGGCTGTCCTTGTACTTGTGCGGTGACCGGATAACGCAGTAGACGTTCTTCTCCGTCGGCAGCGGCACGGGGCCGACCACCGTTGCACCGGCACGAGTCACCGTGTCGACAATCTTGCGCGCCGAGCTGTCGATGACTTCGTGGTCATACGACTTCAGTCGGATGCGGATCTTCTGTCCCGCCATTCGCCCGTGTCTCTCTCTCGCCGTACTCGTTACTTACTTAGGTCTGGTCGGTGCGGGGCCAGCGTCCGGCTCCGACCCCCGCGCTCGGGTGTGTCGCGTGTGCTCCGCAGCACGACGCCGACATCTCTGGCGTGGGTGGCCGGGCGAAACCGATGGATCTCGCACCTGTGGCTTGCGCTTCCCGACCTCACCCGCACGGCCCGCCTGGCGGCGGACTGGGTGCTTTCGGGGCGGCAGTCGCGCGGCTCGCCTTCCTCGAATCGCTTCGAGTCGAACGGCGACGCACGTGATCACTGCACGTCAAGCAACTTGAACAGTCTGCCAGAGAGCGGGACACAGGCCAAATCG
>NZ_JBMAMH010000007.1:0-194043 GCF_058148645.1 Flexivirga sp. YIM B11880 | reverse complement strand
CTACATACCCCAGCCCAACGGCTCGCCGAGCTGCTCGAAACCCCAGCAGCCTGAACCGATGTTGCCTCGACCGTTTGACTTTGCCCCGCAATCCCGCACACAAGTCGCGACCGTCGCGAGTTATGCGCAGGAACTCACCGCTGGTGAGACACGAACCGCCGTTGCTGCCGGTAGACGCCGACGAAGACGACGATCAGGCCGCCGATGGTGAGATAGAGGCTGTACTTCGCCAGCTGGTTGACCAGGTCCTTCGCCGGCTCGCCCATCTGGTAGCCGGCATACATCCAGATGCCCCGGTAGACCAGACCGGCGAGGAAGTCGATGAACAGGAAGCGCCGCAACGACATTCGCGCGTCACCCACGAACGCGTAGACGATCGAGCTGGGCAGCAGCGGAATGAACCACACCAGGAAGACGGCCGGCCCGCCGAAGCGTCGCGCAATGCTCTCGGCATAGTAGGCCGTCCGCGCCGCCCACTTGGAGCGCGCCGCGACCATGTCGATGACGCCCCGGCCCCAGAGCCGCCCCGCCCACCACCAGAGCCAGTCGAACTTGATCGAGGTCAGCGACGCGGCGATGACCGCCGCCCACCACAGCGGGTGGTGCTCGCCCACCCGCATCAGCGCACCGATGTCCACCATCGCGATGTTGGAGCCGCTGAAGCACGCGAGGATGTAGTCCCGCGCAGGCACGCCGAAGTTGCCCAGGATCCAGGGACGGACCGGGATGGTGAGCATGCCGTAGACGCCGGTCGCGATGATCAGTCCGATGCACCACATGTCGGCCCTGCGCGGCTTGCCCTTCCACGGCATCCGCGGGTCGTCCCACCATTCCTTCGTGGGCGGCTTCTCGGCGACGGCTTCCGCGGCCAGCCGTTCGGCGTCGTCCGCGGTCTCCGGGGTCGGCCGGGTCGGCTCGTCTGCGGCGGTCACCTGGTACATCCTTGTTCATGCTCCTGCAGCGTTGCCTGGGAGGTCATCGGCTCGGATTGACCGCATGCCGCGGGAAGACCGCGAGGTGGTCGCGGTGGATCACTTCGCGTTCGTATGCCGGGCCGAGCGTCCGCGCCAGCTCACGCGTGTTGTGTCCCAGCAGCCCGGGCAGCTCCTTGGCGTCGTAATTGACCAGGCCGCGGGCGACCACATGTCCCGACTCGTCGATCAGATCGACGGCGTCACCGGCCGAGAAGCGACCGCTGATCGAGCGAATCCCTGCCGGCAGCAACGACTTTCCGCGCCGCGTGACCGCTTCCACGGCACCCGCGTCGAGCGCGAGCCGGCCCTGCGGGGACGTGGCATAGCGCAACCAGAGCTGCCGCGCACTCGGCCGGTGCCCTTGCGGCGCGAAGATCGTGCCGACGTCCTCGCCGGCCAGCGCGGCCGCCGCCAGCGATGCCGCGGTCAGCACGGTCGGCACCCCGGCCGCCGTCGCGATCTGCGCCGCCTCGATCTTGGTGACCATGCCGCCGGTGCCGACCACCGAGCCGGTGCCACCGACGTCGATCGTGTCCAGCACCGCCTGATCGCGGATCTCCCCGATGCGCGTGGCACCCGGGTGCGACGGCGGGGCGTCATACAGGGCATCGACGTCGGAGAGCAGCACGAGCGCCGCGGCGTCGATGAGGTGGGCGACCAGCGCTGCGAGCCGGTCGTTGTCCCCGAAGCGGATCTCGTGGGTCGCCACGGTGTCGTTCTCGTTGATGACCGGGACGACGCCGAGGGCCAGGAGCCGCTCGATGGTCCGGCGGGCGTTGACGTAGTGCCCGCGCCGGGTGACGTCGTCGGCGGTCAGCAGCACCTGACCGGTGGTGAGCCCGTGCTGCCCGAAGGCGACGTTGTATGACGCGAGCAGCGCCCCCTGCCCCACGCTCGCCGCCGCCTGCTGAGTGGCCAGATCCCTTGGGCGGCGCCGCAAACCGAGCGGCACCATGCCGGCGGCAATGGCACCGGAGGAGACGAGCACGATGTCGGTGCCGCCCAGCCGGCGCACCGCGAGGGCGTCGACCAGCGCGCTCAACCGCTCCGCGTCGAGGCCGCCGTGGACGCCGGTGAGGGAGCTGGAGCCGACCTTGACGACCACGGTGCCGGCCGACGCAACAGCCGCACGCAGCTCGTCAGTCATCGGAGTCGATGGGCGTGGGATCGCGGTCGGTCCACAGACCGGCCTTGCGCTCGCGGTCCAGCTCCTCGCGGGCCTCCCGCTGGGCATCCTTGCGACGGTGGAACGCCTCGCGCTTCTCGGCGCGCGTCGCTCGACCGCCCTCGTCCAGACGCAGGTCGGTGCCGCGTGGGCCGAGCAACTCCGCGCCGGTCGCCAGCGTCGGCTCCCAGTCGAAGACGACCGCGTTNTCGCGCTTCTCGGCGCGCGTCGCTCGACCGCCCTCGTCCAGACGCAGGTCGGTGCCGCGTGGGCCGAGCAACTCCGCGCCGGTCGCCAGCGTCGGCTCCCAGTCGAAGACGACCGCGTTGTCGGCCGGGCCGATGAGCACCGTCGAGCCGGGCACCGCGCCGGCCTTGAAGAGCTCCTCCTCCACGCCGAGCCGGTTGAGCCGGTCGGCGAGGTAGCCGACCGCCTCGTCGTTGGCGAAATCGGTCTGCCGCACCCACCGGGTCGGCCGGTCGCCGACGATGCGGAACACCTCGTCGTCGCCGTGCCGCTCCGTGCGGATGCTGAAGCCGGAGTCGTCGACCGCCTTGGGACGCACCACGATTCGTTGCGGGATGACGGCTGCTTCGATCTCTTCTCTCGCCTGCTCGACGTGCCGGGCGAGCGAGTAGCTGAGCTCCTTCAGGCCGGTGTGCGCCACCGCCGAGACGATGTGCACCTCGAGACCGCGCTCCTCGAGGTCCGGCTTGACCAGCTCGGCGAGTTCGCGCGCGTCGGGCACGTCGGCCTTGTTGAGCACGACGATCCGGGTGCGCTCGGCGAGCGGTTTGCCGCCGAGCGACTCGTCCGCGACATACTCGGCGAGCTCCTGCTCGATGACGTCCAGGTCCGACATCGGGTCGCGACCCGGTTCGAGAGTCGCGCAATCGACGACGTGCACGAGCACCGAGCACCGCTCGACGTGCCGCAGGAACTCCAGCCCGAGGCCCTTGCCCTGGCTCGCCCCGGGGATCAGGCCGGGCACGTCCGCGATCGTGTAACGCACCGAACCGGCAGTGACCACACCGAGATTGGGGACCAGCGTGGTGAACGGGTAGTCCGCGATCTTCGGCTTCGCCGCCGACATCACCGACACCAGGCTCGACTTACCCGCGGACGGGTAGCCGATCAGGGCGACATCGGCGAGCGTCTTCAGCTCCAGCGTGATGTCCAGTTCCTCACCGGGCTCCCCGAGCAGCGCGAAACCCGGTGCCTTCCGACGCGGCGAGGCGAGCGCCTTGTTGCCGAGGCCGCCCCGGCCACCGGCCGCCACCACGAACCGGGTGCCCATTCCGACCAGGTCGGCCAGCACCTCGCCACGGGAGTCCTTGACGACGGTGCCTTCGGGGACCGGCAGCACCAGGTCGGGGCCGTCGGCGCCGTTGCGCTCGTCGCCGGCACCTGGACGACCGTTGGGCGCACTGCGCTGCGGGCTGTGGTGGTATTCGAGCAGCGTGGTCGACTGGGGGTCGACCTCGAGGATGACGCTGCCGCCCTTGCCGCCGTTGCCCCCGTCGGGGCCGCCGAGCGGCTTGAACTTCTCCCGGTGCACGGATGCGACACCGTGCCCGCCGTGGCCCGCGCGAACATGCAGCACCACGCGATCGACGAAGTTGGTGGCCACGCGTCTCTCCTCGGTCAGTGTGTATGACGGCGAAGGGGCGGGTCCGGAAAAGTCGGACCCGCCCCTTTCACCAGTGTCGGCCAGCGCCGTGTGTCAGGCGTCGACGCTTTCGGCCAGCACGACGTTGACGGTCTTGCGGCCGCGCTTGGCGCCGAACTGCACCGCGCCCGCGCGCAGCGCGAACAGCGTGTCGTCCTTGCCGCGTCCGACGCCCTCGCCCGGGTGGAAGTGCGTGCCGCGCTGGCGGACGATGATCTCGCCGGCGCCGACGATCTCGCCGCCGAAGCGCTTCACGCCGAGTCGCTGTGCGTTGGAGTCACGACCGTTGCGGGTCGAGGACGCACCCTTCTTGTGTGCCATGTTTCTGAGCCTTACTTCTTTGGAGTGACTAGGAGAAGTTCCGGGGCCCCCACGAAGTATTCGGAGGAGCGAAGCGGGGGAGAAACTTCGTGGGGTGGTTTACGCGTTGATCTCGGTGACCTTGACCTGGGTCAGCGGCTGACGGTGCCCCTGACGCTTGCGGTAGCCGGTCTTGTTCTTGTACTTCATGATGGTGATCTTCGGGCCCTTGGCCGACTTGACGACCTCCGCCTTCACGGAGACCTTCGCCAGCTTGGCGGCGTCGGAGGTGACGGTGCTGCCGTCGACCAGCAGCAGCGGCTTGAGCTCGATGCTCTCGCCGGGCGCAACGGCCACCTTGTCAATGATCAGGACGTCGCCCACGGAGACCTTCTCCTGGCGTCCGCCCGCGCGAACAATCGCGTACACGTCGGAACTCTCTTTCGTCATGGATGCGCACTTGTCAATGGACCGGCAGGCAGCTACCCCGGAAGGACCGGGACGCCCGCGCGGTGGGCACACCGAGGCACGAGTTTACGGGCCGGGCCGGTGTTGCTCCAAATCGTTGGTCGGCAGTCGGTATGGCGTCAGTCCGCGTCCGCGCTCGGCGGTCCGGCCGGCGCGACCACCCGGGCCCGCTTCTTGCGCTTCGGCGCCACCGGCTCGGCCGAGACGACGGACTCTGCGACAGGCGTTCCGGCGACGCGGTCGTCGTCCGGCGACGCCTCGAACGCCGGGATCGTCGCCGGCGGCGCGGTGGGCGTCTCAACGTGCTGGGCGGCTCCGGCCGCGGATGTCGCGCGTCGGCGGGCCCGGCCGGTCAGCTTCCGGGCGGGGTGCTCGGGTTGCACCGCGGCGGGCTGCTGCTCGTCCGGCGTCTCGGCCTCGGTCGACACGATCGCGCTCGGGCGCTGCGACCCGGCGCGACCGGTGACGACGGGCGCCGCATCGGTGGCCGGCTGCACCGCCGACTCGGTCGGCGCGACAGTTGCGTCGGTCTCGGAGACGGACGCGTCCGTCCCGGTCGACTCCGGCTGGCTCTTGCCGCCGGCCTGCGCGGCCGCGTGAGCCGCCGCCGCGATCTGGGCCGCCGTCGGACCGCCGGACGGCTTGACCGGCTCCTCGACTGCCTTCTTCGCCTTGCCCTTGCGCGACTTGGTGTTGCCGCCTCCGCCGGTGCTGCCGCCGGACGGCCGGTCCACCGGCTCGGTGTGAATGACGATGCCGCGGCCACCGCAGTGCTCGCACGGTTCGGAGAAGACCTCGACCAGCCCCGACCCGACCCGCTTGCGGGTCATCTGGACGAGGCCGAGCGAGGTCACCTCGGCGACCTGGTGCTTGGTGCGGTCACGCCCCAGGCACTCCAGCAGCCGGCGCACGACGAGGTCGCGGTTGGACTCCAGCACCATGTCGATGAAGTCGACGACGATGATGCCGCCGATGTCGCGCAGCCGCAGCTGCCGGACGATCTCCTCCGCGGCCTCCAGGTTGTTCTTGGTGACCGTCTCCTCCAGGTTGCCGCCGGAGCCGACGAACTTGCCGGTGTTGACGTCGATGACCGTCATCGCCTCGGTGCGGTCGATGATCAGCGAACCGCCGCTGGGCAGCCAGACCTTGCGGTCCATGGCCTTGGCGAGCTGCTCGTCGATGCGGTGCACGCTGAAGACATCGGTCTCGCCGGTCCACTTCTCCAGCCGCTGCGCCAGGTCGGGTGCCACGGAGTTGACGTAGTCGTGCACCTGGGACCAGGCCTGGTCGCCGGAGACGACCAGCTTGCTGAAGTCCTCGTTGAAGACGTCGCGGATGACTCGGACGGTCAGGTCGGGTTCGCCGTGCAACAGGCTCGGCGCATTCGCCGACTTGGCGTCGGACTGGATCTTTTCCCACTGGGCCTGCAGCCGCTCGACGTCGGCGCGCAGGTCCTCCTCGCTGGCACCCTCGGCCGCCGTGCGCACGATGACGCCGGCGTCGCTCGGCACGACCTCCTTGAGGATCTTCTTCAGGCGCGAGCGTTCGGTGTCCGGCAGCTTCCGGGAGATACCGGTCATCGAGTTGCCCGGGACGTAGACGAGGAACCGGCCGGGCAGCGACACCTGGCTGGTCAGCCGGGCACCCTTGTGGCCGATCGGGTCCTTGGTCACCTGCACCAGGACGGTGTCGCCGCCGGACAGGGCGTTCTCGATGCGCTTCGCCTGCCCGTTCTCCAGGCCGGCGGCATCCCAGTTGACCTCTCCGGCATACAGCACGGCGTTGCGGCCGCGGCCGATGTCGACGAACGCCGCCTCCATGCTGGGCAGGACGTTCTGCACCTTGCCGAGGTAGACGTTGCCGGCCATCGAGGCCTGCTGGATCTCGCGCGAGACGTAGTGCTCGACCAGGACGCCGTCCTCGAGGACGCCGATCTGGGTGCGGCCGCCCTTTTCGCGGACCACCATCTGCCGGTCGACGCTCTCCCGGCGGGCGAGGAACTCCGCCTCGGTGATGACCGTGCGGCGACGGCCGGCCTCGCGGCCTTCCCGGCGACGCTGCTTCTTGGCCTCGAGCCGGGTCGAGCCCTTGATCGAGGTGACCTCGTCGCGGTCCTTGCGCGGCTCGCGCACCTTGGTCACGGTGCCGGGCGGGTCGTCGCCCTCGGTGGCGGCACCGCTGCGACGGCGGCGCCGGGTGCGGCGGCGGGCGTTGCCCTCCGACTGGCCCTCGGAGTCGTCGCTGTCGTCGGACGAGTCGGGTGCCGAGGTGTCCTCGGAGTCCTCGCCGGACGTGCCGCCGGAGCCCTTGGCGTTGTCGGTCTTCTTGTCCTCGGCGCCCTTGCCCTTGTCGGACTTCTGGGTGTCGCCGCTGTCGCCGTCGTCCTTGGCGCGGCGGCCGCGGCCGCCGCGGCGGCGGGAGCGCGACCCACCCTGGGAGTCGGTGTCGGTGTCGGCGTCGTTCTCGTCGGAGCTGTTCGCGGACGACTCACGAGGCTCGGCGGCCGGTTCCTGGTCCGGCTCGCGGCGCGGCGCCCGCGTCTCGGGGTCGGGCGCCTGGAAGAGCAGACCGAAGTTCATCGCCGGGGAGGCCGGGGCTGCGGTCGTCTGGGGAGTCGTCTGCTCCCCGCCTTCCGAGTCCGAGGTCGGTGCAAGGAAAGGTGTGGAGTCCTGGGGGGCCATGGCCCTCATTTCTTCTCAGCATGCGGGTGACCCACAACGAGGCAAGGCCTGCACACCCGCATGTCGCGGATTGGCCGCCACTCGCGACCGAAGTCTGGCCGCGGCGACGCGAAGTCATCTGTTACGTCACGCTCGGGGTTCGCGTCTTGTCGCGTCACCGTCCGGTCGGACGCCGTCGGGCGAAGCATCCGGCTGATCGCGAGATCTCGCGGGCTCAGATGTTTGCCGACGGGGCATCGAGCAGGTTGTGGCACTGTCGACGACCACGTTCATTGTCGCACACAATCCGCCTCGAACCAGTCAGCGGACGCCGCCGGACCGGTATGACGGAGGCCGTTCCTATGCCGAACGGGCGGTATGGCGCCCGATCGGCATCGGCGAAAATGCCGCGCGGTCGGAGGTCAGCGCAACGGATCGCCGATCGAACCGTCCTCGCCCAGCGGTCCCTGGGCGAGGCGGGTCATCAGGGGTGGACGGGTGGGCCGGAAGTCGCCATACGAACCGAGGGCGGCGAGCACATCGTCGGGGCGAACGAGCGGCGTGAGGTGTCGCAGCACGAGGGTCAGTGCCGGCCCGTCGACGGTCAACGCGGCGATCGCGCCGCGCACGTCGAACTCCCGCTCCCCTCGTTTCGTCATCCGGGTGACCGTCGCCTCGTCCCGTGCCAGCAACGCCTCGCGCGCGGCCGCGAGCGCGACCGCGTCGTCCGCCGCGAAGTCCAGGCGCCAGACGCTGCCCTGCAGCCGATCGGCCAGCGCCTCCGGGAGTGCGGGCGCGACGTCCAGGATCACCAGGTCGGCGGGGAGTGCCTGGTCGAGTGCGGCACGCAGTTCCTCCGGTTCACGCTCCTGCGTCAGCTGGATCTCGAAGTACTCCGCCTCGCTCGCCGTCCCGGTCGGCGCCGCGTTGGCGTAACTGATGCGGGGATGCGGGTGGAAGCCGGCCGAGAACGCCACCGGCACCGACGCCCGTCGCAGCGCACGCTCGAGCGCGCGCTGGAAGTCGCGGGTCGAGGAGAAGCGCAACCGGCCCCGCTTGGCGTACCGCACGCGAAGACGCTGCACGGCCGGGTCGGGCGCCGGTCCTTCCGGGACGCGTTGTCTGGTGGCCACCGGCACACGGTAGCCAGTCAGCCGTGCCAGGTGATGTTCCGGTCGCGCCGACGCCGACGACATGCTCACGAGCCAGGTCGCGGGCGGATGACCGGCAGCTCAGTGGTGGCGAGCGAGCGTGAGAGTCCGGGTGCCGACCGTCTTCCGACGCGTGCCCAGCACCACCGCCACCGCCACCGCACACAGCACGAGCAGCGCGGCCGCGAGGGCCAGCGTGTCGCCGAGGCCGGCGACGAACGCGTCCCGTGCCATCGATCGCGCCGGTTCGGGGAAGGCCGTGGCGGCGGCGACGGAGTCGCGGGCGGCGTCGGCCATCGGCCGCGGCATACCGCGCAGGTCCAGCGCCGAGCGATAGCCGTTGCTCAGCACGCTCCCCAGCACGGCGATGCCGAGAGCACCGCCGACCTCACGGGCGACGTCGTTCATCGCCGATGCGACACCCTGCTCTTCGGCCGGCAAGGAGTCGGTGATGCTGGTCGTTGCCGGCGTCATCGCCCAGCCCATGCCGGTGCCGCCGACCCAGAGCAGCACCGCGATCAGCCAGTAGTGGGTGTCGGTGCTCACCGTCGCCAGACCGGCCATCGCGCCGGCGACGAGCGTCATACCGGCCAGGCAAAGGGGACGCAGTCCCACGCGGGCGACCAGGTGCGGCGCGAGCCGCGCGCCGGGAAGCAGACCCAGCGCGACCGGGGCGGCGGCGCAGGCCGAGATCAGCGCCGACCAGCCGCGCACGAACTGCAGGTACTGCATGAAGACGAAGATGAAGCCGAAGAAGGCGAAGAACAGGGACGACACGGTCAGCATCCCGGCGGCGAAGCCGCGTCGCCCGAAGAGTCGCACGTCGAGCAGCGGGGTTGCTGTGCGCAGCTCCCAGCCGGCGAAGCCGAGCAGCACGACGACCCCCGCAGCGAGCCCGACCACGGTCCGAGCGCTGGCCCAGCCCGCGAGCGGCGCCTCGATGATCGAATACACCAGGACACCGAGTCCGGCCACCGACAGCACCGCTCCTCCGACGTCGAAGCGCCCCGGGGTGGCGGCCCGTGACTCGGGCACCGATCGGATGGTGAGCGCCCCGGCGATCAGCCCGAGCACCACCGTGAACCAGAAGATCGACTGCCAGGAGAACCACTCGAGCAGCAACCCCGAGGCGAACAACCCGAGCACCGCGCTGCCACCCGCAAGGCCCGCCCAGACCGCAACGCCGCGCACCCGCTCGGCCGGCGGGAAGGTCGCCGTGATGGTGGACAGCGTCGCAGGCATGATCAGCGCCGCCGCGATGCCCATCAGCACGCGGACACCGATCAGGGTGGCCGGCTCGGTCACCAGCGCCCCGCCTGCGGCGGCCAGGATGATCAGCCCGAGCCCGCCGAACAGCACCCGTCTCCGGCCGAGGCGATCCCCGAGATATCCGCCGGGGAGCAACAACGCGGCGAACGTGAGGGCGTAGCCGTCGACGATCCACGACAACTGCGTCTGTGACGCCCCGGTATGGCGGGCCACGTCCGGCAGGGCCACCATCAGCGACGAGACGGCGGACACGACGGTGCCGAGCCCGACACAGACGGCGACGAGGGCGCCTCTGCTGCGATTCATGACGTCGACCTTTCGTTGTGGAGCGGTCGGTACGACCGCGCTCGATCTCCACGGTCCGCCCGCCCACGCGGTAGATTCAACGGTGATGAATAACTCCAGGGGCCGGCGCGCCGGCAGCCCCGACACCCGCGGGCAGATCCTCGAGTCGGCTCGACACCGGTTCCTCGGTGAGGGGTATGCCGGCACGTCGATGCGCGCCATCGCCGCTGACGCCGGGGTCGACGTCGCCCTGCTCAGCTACCACTTCGCCTCGAAACAGGGACTTTTCGCGGCTGCGATGGAGCTGCCGGTGCGCCCCGGGGACCTCATCGAGGAGGCCCTGGACGCACCCGTCGAGCAATGGCCCGGCCGCATCCTGCGGACCGTGCTGCGTGCCTGGGACGATCCGGCCGTCGGTCCCGTGCTCGTGCAGAGAGTGCTCGCGACGGCGATGAATCAGGACGGTACGAGCGGTTTCGTTGAATTCCTGGACAAGGAGTTGCTCGGTCGGATCAAGAATCGGCTGGCCGGCCGGGACGCCGAAGCCCGAGCAACCGGGGTGCTCATGACCATCGCCGGGCTGCTCATGACGCGCTACGTGCTGAAGGTGCCGACCATGGCCGATGCGTCGCCGGAGGACATCGTGCGCATCGCGGCCCCGAGCATCGCGGTGCACTTGCGCGGGGCACGGCTGGCGCGGCCGGCGTCCTAGGCTGGCACGCGTGGAGTTCGACTTCGACGCGGAGATCATCGAGTGGCGCGGGCCGGCGCCATACCTCTTCGCCGCGCTGCCGCCCGAGCAGGCGGACGAACTTTCGCTCGCGGCAACTGATCTCAGTTATGGCTGGGGGTGCATCCCCGCAACTGGCCGAATCGGTGACACGGATTTCACGACGTCGCTGTTCCCGCGCAACGGCGGCTACCTCATGCCGGTGAAGACGGCCGTGCAGCGGGCGGAGGACGTCGGGCTCGGGGACGTCATACATGTCCGGTTACGGGTGGGTGACTGAGTCAGACCACGCTGAGCGGAAGCAGCTTCTTGCCGGTCGGGCCGATCTGGATCTCGGTGTTCATCTGCGGGCAGACGCCACAGTCGTAGCACGGTGTCCAGCGGCAGTCGTCGAGTTCCTTCTCGTCGATCGCGTCCTGCCAGTCGTCCCAGAGCCAATCCTTGTCGAGGCCGGAGTCGAGGTGGTCCCAGGGCAGGACCTCGTGCTCGCCTCGCTCGCGCGTGGTGAACCAGTCGACGGACACCGGAGTGCCTTCCAAAGCCGTTGCCGCACAGTGCATCCAGCGTTCGAAGCTGAAGTGCTCGCTCCAGCCGTCGAAGCGGCCGCCGTCGCGCCATACGGCCTCGATCACAGCACCGACCCGGCGATCACCGCGGCTGAGCAGCCCTTCGACGATGCCCGGCTTCCCGTCGTGGTAGCGCATGCCGATCGAGGACCCGAGCCGCCGGTCGGATTTGATCGCATCCTTCAGCTTCGCGAGCCGGGCATCGGTCTCCTCGGCGCCCAACTGCGCGGCCCACTGGAACGGTGTGTGCGGCTTGGGCACGAACCCGCCGATCGACACCGTGCAGCGAATGTCCTTGCGACCGCTGACCTTTCGGCCCGTCTCGATGACCCGCTTGGCCATATCGGCGATCTGCAGCACGTCCTCGTCGGTCTCGGTCGGCAGCCCGCACATGAAGTAGAGCTTCACCTGTCGCCAGCCGGCGGAGAACGCGGCGGCGACCGTGTTGATCAGGTCGTCCTCGGAGACCATCTTGTTGATGACCTTGCGGATCCGCTCGGACCCGCCCTCCGGCGCGAAGGTCAACCCCGAGCGCCGACCACCGCGGGTCAGCTCGTTGGCGAGGTCGATGTTGAACGCGTCCACCCGGGTCGACGGAAGCGACAGACCGGTCTGGCTGCCCTCGTAGCGGTCGGCCAGCCCCTTGGTGATGTCCGCGATCTCCGAATGGTCCGCGGAGGACAGCGAGAGCAGCCCGACCTCTTCGAAACCGGTTGCTGCCAAACCTTGTTGGACCATCTCGCCGATGCCGGTGATCGACCGCTCCCGCACCGGGCGAGTGATCATGCCGGCCTGGCAGAAGCGGCAGCCGCGGGTGCAGCCGCGGAAGATCTCGACCGACATACGTTCGTGCACGGTCTCGGCGAGCGGCACCAGCGGCTGCTTCGGGTAGGGCCAGGCATCCAGGTCCATCACCGTGTGCTTGGAGACGCGCCACGGCACCCCGTGCGCGTCGGGGCTGGGTGCCACGCGCTTGATCCGCCCGTCCGGCAGGTAGTCGACGTCGTAGAACGCCGGAACGTAGACACCGCCGGTGCGGGCGAGCCGCAGCAGCAGCTCACGGCGACCACCCGGGCGCCCGGCGGCCTTCCACTCCTTGATCACGTCGGTGATCTGCAGCAGCGCCTCCTCACCGTCGCCCAGCACGGCCGCGTCGACGAAGTCGGCCACCGGCTCCGGGTTGAAGGCGGCGTGCCCGCCGACCAGCACGATCGGGTCGTCGTCAGTGCGGTCCGCCGCGTGCAGCGGCAGCCCGGCCAGGTCGATCGCGGTGAGCATGTTGGTGTAACCGAGCTCGGTCGACATCGAGAAGCCGAAGACGTCGAAGTCACGGACGGCGCGGTGCGCGTCCACCGTGAACTGCGGGACACCGGCCTCGCGCATCGCCGCTTCCATGTCCGGCCACACCGAATAGGACCGCTCGGCGATGGTGTCCGGGCGCTCGTTGAGGACCTCGTAGAGGATCATCACGCCCTGATTGGGCAGCCCGACCTCGTAGGCGTCGGGGTACATCAGCGTCCAGCGGACGGTCTGCTCCTCGCCGTTCGGCGCGAAACCGCCGCAGTGCCAGTCCTTGACGGTGGAGTTGAGTTCGCCGCCGACATACTGGATCGGCTTGCTGACCCGCTCCAGCGACGGCTCGAGCGCGGGGAAGAGTGACTCACCTGCCATGCGGACCAGGGTATGGCGACACGACGCCCCTCAGGAAACCGACCGCGAGACGACGACCGCGACAGGTGGGCGCGTCGCGAGCCTGTGAGCGTCAGCGCCCGGCTGGCGTGCGAGGAGTCGAGCCAAACAACTCAGTCGTAGAGGCCGTCGAGGTCGTCCTTGAACTTGCGGGTGACCACGGTCCGCTTGAGCTTCAGCGACGGGGTGATCTCGCCGTCCTCCACCGTCAGGTCGCGGGGCAGGACGATGAACTTCTTGATCTGCTCCCAGCGGTTGAGGCCGAGGTTGAGCTCGTCGACATACCCCTGCACCATCTCCCGGGCGGCGTCGGAGGTGACGATCGTGCGGTAGTCGGAGTCCGGCATACCGTTGGCCGCTCCCCACTCCACGATGGCCTCCTCGTCCAGCGTGACGAGGGCGGAGACGAACTTGCGCCCGTCGCCTTCGACGACGAACTGCGACGCATAAGGGCAGATGCCCTTGAACGTCGCTTCGATCAGGCTGGGCGCGACGTATTTGCCATTGGACGTCTTGAACAGGTCCTTCTTGCGGTCGGTGATCTTCAGGTGGCCGGTCGGCAACACCTCGCCGATGTCGCCCGTGTGGAACCACCCGTCGACCAGCGTCTCGGACGTCACGTCGTCCAGCCCACGGTAGCCCTGCATGACACCCGGACCCTTGATCAGCACCTCACCGTCGTCGGCGATCTTGACCTCGGTGCCCGGCACCGGCCAGCCGACGGTGCCGACGACGTTGGCGTCCGGGCGGTTGACGCAGGACGCGGCCGAGGTCTCGGTGAGCCCGTAGCCCTCCAGGATCGGCATCCCCATCGCGTCGAACCAGCGGGCGACGTCCTGGTTGAGCGCCGCGGACCCCGAGATGAAGAACCGGACCCGGCCGCCGAACCGCTCCCGGATCTTGGCGAGGACGATCTTGTCGCCGATGGCGTGCTGGGCCGCGAGGACCGGGCTGACCTTCTCGCCGGCGGCGCGGGCGGCCGCCACCCTGCGGGCGTTACCGCTCGCCCAGTCGAAGAGCTTCGCCTTCACACCGCCCTCGCCGGCCATCATCGTGGTGATCCGCCCGTAGACCTTCTCGAAGATCCGCGGTGCCGCACCCATCCAGGTGGGCTGCACGATCGGCAGATTCTCGACGATCTTGTCGACTCGGCCGTCGATCGCGGTCGGGAAGCCGATCTGGAGCGGGAGGGTCAGCAGCACCTTGCCGAAGACGTGCGCGAGCGGCAGCCACAGGTACTGCACGTCGTCCTCGCCGAGGATCCGGACCGAGTCGACGGCCGCGGCCTCGTAGGTCCACGCGTCGTGGGGCAGGCGCACGCCCTTGGGCCGGCCGGTGGTACCGGAGGTGTAGATCAGGGTCGCCAGCGACTGGGGCGTGAGCTTCTCGATGCGCTCCTCGAGCACGCCTTCGTGCTCGGTGAGGTATGCCGCGCCGCGCTCCTCCAGCTCGTCGAGCCCGATGACCCAGTCGCCGTCCCCACTTCCGTCGAACTGCACGACCTGCTGCACGGAAGGTATGACGTCCCGGCCGCTCCGCAGCTTTGCGACCTGGTCGTCGTTCTCCGCGAAGACGACCACACTGCCGGAGTCCGAGACGATGAAGAGCACCTCGTCGGCGGTGGTCGACGGGTAGATGGTCGTGGTCGCCGCGCCGGACAGCATGATGCCGAGATCCGCGAGCGCCCATTCGAGCCGGGTGGCCGAGGCGACGGCGACCCGATCCTCCGGCTGCACGCCGAGGGCGACCAGGCCGGCGGCGATCCGCCGGGCCCGCTGGTCGACCTCGCTCCAGGTGACGGACGTCCACTGCTCACCCACCGGATAGCGGAACGCCTCCCGTGTCGGAGTCTTGGCCACCCGGTCGACGAACAGGTGGGCGACCGAGGTGGCGCGGCCCTCGACGACCTCGAGGCCGGGCTGCTCTGCGCTGAGCGACTTCGTCATGGCACGGAGACTACCCGCCAGTTCACTTCCGGGTCGGCAGGGCCGACGGAGGCGGTTCAGTGGCGTCTGGTCAGCTCTCGCGCCTGGGCGACGTCGCGGTGCATCTGGTCGATGAGGGCGTCGATCGAGTTGAACTTGGTGTTGCCGCGCAGCCGGCGGACGAACTCGATCCGGACCGTCTCGTCATAGAGGTCGAGATCGTCGCGGTCCAGGACGTAGGCCTCGACGGTCCGCTCCGGGACGTCGTCGAACGTGGGGTTGGTGCCGACCGAGATGGCCGCCGGCATCCGGTGCTCGGGGTCGTCCGGCGCGGTGCCCTCGCGGACCAGCCAGCCGACATACACGCCGTCCGCCGGGACGAGACCCTCCGGCCGCGGACCGAGGTTTGCGGTCGGGAAGCCGAGCTCGCGGCCGCGTTGCAGGCCGCGGACGACCACACCGCGTACGTCGTGGAGATGACCGAGAGCGCGTGCCGCCACGTCGACCGCGCCGTCGGCCAGCGCGCGTCGCACGTCGGTCGAGGAGATCCGGTGGCCTTCGCCGACGTCCGGCAGCACATGGACGGCGAACCCGTAGCGGTGGCCCAGCTGCCGCAGGGTCGCGACATCACCGGCGTTCTTGGCGCCGAACCGGGTGTCACGGCCGACGACCACCTCGATCGTGTGCAGGCCGCCGACGAACACGTCGCGGACGAACTCCTCGGGCGTCATGGCGGCGAGTTCGGTGGTGAACTCCAGCACCAGCACCGCGTCGAGGCCGCTCTCGGCCAGGCGGTCGTAGCGGCTGGTGGTCGAGGCGATGAGCTTGGGCGCGCGGTCCGGGTGGAGCACCTGCAACGGATGCGGCTCGAAGGTCACCGCGCAGGAGCGCGCGCCACGGGTGTGCGCGCGGTCGACGACCTCGCGCAGCAGTGCCGCGTGACCGCGGTGCACGCCGTCGAAGTTGCCGATGGTGACCACTGTCTCGCCGAAGTCGGCAGGGATCTCGGTCAGCTTCGAAAGGCGCAGCACGGGCGCAACTTTAGCCCGCCGCCAGATCCTTCTCCGACAGGCGCAGCAGTCGCCATACGAGGAGGGCGAGCAGCCACGTCGCGACGAAGACGCCGACGATCACGAAACCCACGCCGTTGAGATCTATCGAGCCGATCGCGGCCACCGGTCCGTCGGTCCAGTTGAACCGGTCCGCCCAGACCGAGCAGAGTTCGATGGTGCCGATGACCAGGGCCACGAAGACCGACAGCCAGGTCACGGTCGCGTTGTAGTAGAGCCGGCGCAGCGGCTTGGCGAACGCCCAGCGGTAGGCCTTGGCCATGAAGACGCCGTCGGCCGCGTCCAGCAGGCTCATCCCGGCCGCGAACAACACGGGGAGCGTGAGGATGGCGTACCAGGGCAGGGAGACGGCCGCCCCGCCGGCGAGCACCAGCAGGCTCACCTCGGTCGCCGTGTCGAAGCCGAGGCCGAAGAGGAAGCCGATGGGGTACATGTTCCACGGCTTGCTGACCGACTTGGTCAGGCCGCCGAGGAACCGGTTGACGAAGCCGCGCGAGTTGAGGTGCTGCTCCAACGCCTCCTCGTCGAATCGGCCCTCCCGCGCGCGACGCCACACCCGGACGATGCCGATGAATGCGATCAGGTTGAGAATGCCGATGATCCACAGGAACGTGCCGGAGACGGTCACGCCGATCACACCGGTGATCGTGTGCAAGGTGGAGTTGTCGTTCTCGACCGACCGGCCGATCGCCTTCATGCCCAGGGCCAGCAGGAAGCACAGGCCGAAGACGACGCTGGAGTGTCCGAGCGAGAACCAGAAGCCCACCGACATCGGGCGTTTGCCGTCCGAGAGCAGCTTGCGGGTGGTGTTGTCGATGGCCGCGATGTGGTCGGCGTCGAAGGCGTGCCGCATGCCGAGGGTGTATGCCGTGACGCCGAGCCCGATCCCGAACGCCTGCGCGTGGGCAGCGTCCGACCCGAGCGTGAAGTGCTGCGGCGCGATGACGAAGAGCAGTGTGCCCCAGCCGAGCACGTGGAGCGCGATAACCGCTGCCGTCATACCGAAGACCGAACGGCGTTCTGCCGGCGTGAAATCGGCGGCGAACCCGCGAAGGCGGTCGATCTTCGATGCGTGCGGTGCGGTAACGGTTGCCATGATGGCCGAGCATATCGGCATGACGCGACTGTGTCGCATCTAGCGGCCGAAGACTGCCCGAAAGGTCAGGCCGGTCCGGACCGGTCAGCCGGGAAGACGACCCGCGACTTGGCCAGCGGGCCGGTCTCGTCGAGCATCGCGACCAGCTCGCCGTCGCCGGTGAGCGCGGCCGACAACTCGGGATGGGCGGGGGCCGCCGTGAGTCGCTTGCCGTGTCGCAGGTCGGTCGCCTCACCCGGGCTGATCCGGCGCACCGGAAACTGCGCCGCAGCGGCGTCGCCCATCGGTATGACGGGCAACGGCACGTCCCGCTCGGCGGCCGCGACGAGTTCGTCCAGCGAGTGGGTGTCGGCCAGCTCGAATCGCCCGACCCGGGTCCGCCGCAGCGCCGTCAGGTGTCCGCCGACGCCGAGGGCGGCACCCAGATCGCGGGCGAGCGCGCGGACATAGGTGCCGGACGACACCTCGACCGTCACGTCGAGGTCGCGCAGCGGACCGATCGCACGCTCGCCGTGGAGGTCGAAGCGGCTCACCCGGACCGGCCGGGCGGCCAGCTTCACCTCGTCTCCCCCGCGCACCTTGGCGTACGACCGCACACCGTCGACCTTGATCGCGCTCACCGCGCTCGGCACTTGTTGGATGTCGCCGGTCAGTTGGTGTACCGCTGCCGAAATGTCTTCGACGCTAAGGCTGCTCGCGTCATACGACGCCGTCACCTCGCCCTCTGCATCGTCGGTGATCGTCGACTGACCGAGCCGGATGGTGGCCGTGTACGTCTTGTCGCAGCCGACCAGGAAGGTCAGCAGCTTGGTCGCCCGGTTGATGCCGAGCACGAGCACGCCGGTCGCCATCGGGTCGAGCGTGCCGGCGTGGCCGACGCGGCGGGTGCGGGCGAGTCGGCGGGTGCGCGCGACGACGTCGTGGCTGGTCCAGCCGGCCGGCTTGTCGACGAGCAGCAGACCGTCGGGCGTCATTCGACGGAGTCTGTGGCGACGTCGTCCTCGGCCGGCTTCTTGTAGGGGTCGGCGTCTCCGGCGTAGTCGGCAGCGGCCCTCGCCCGCGCCAGCTCCTCGTCGCGCTCTCGAGCGGTCTTGAGCGCCTCCTCGATGTGGGCGGCACCCTCCGGGATCGCGTCCGGGATGAATTCCAGCGACGGAGTGAGTCGTATGCCGAGTCCCTTGCCCAGGTGCGACCGGATGCGACCGCGCCAATCCTCGAGCGCAGCAGCGGTGTCGGCGCGTTCCTCGTCCGAGCCGAACACGGTGTAGAAGACGGAGGCGTGCTGCAGGTCGCCCGTCACCCGGACGTCGGTGACAGTCAGGAAGCCGAGGCGCTCGTCCTTGACGCGCCGCTCGATGAAGTCGGCCACGAGAGTCTTGGTGCGCTCAGCGATCTTGCGGGCGCGTGCCGGGTCAGCCATGTGAGCCTCCGTGAAGTCGTGCGGACGATGTCGGGCAACCCACCACCCTAGTTTCACCCCAGGTTGCGGGCGACGATCAGGTCGCGGTCGATGGACGCGTCGACACGGTGCCGGAAGGCATCCGCGGGCGTGTCCACCGGCGTCAGCCCATGTCTGTCCAGCAGTGCTGCCAGCTCGTCGCGGGGAGCGACGTGCCGGTTGTAGGACAGTCCCACGGCTCCGCCGGTGCGCAGCACCCGCGTCCAACCCGGCAGCGCCCGCTCCAGCAGCTCCAGCGGGCTGCGAGCCAGCCGCTCGCCGTGCGAGCCGTGCTGCACGCCGTAGGGAGTGTCGGTCACGACGACGTCGACGCTGCGCGGGCGGAGCAGCCCCTCGAGATCCGTCGTGTCGGTGCACAGGTACGTGACGTGCTGGGTGTCTCCCGCCCGGTGCGCCTCTTTGGACGCCGCCACCTCGAGCCGCAGCTGCTTGCCGCGAGCGCAGCCGCTCGTTCGCAGACCGGACTCGTCGGCGCTGTGCTTGAGCCGGTGCTGCCGCAGCCAGGTCTTGATGAACGCCGAATACGCCTGGAAGTCCTTGGTGTCCAGATCGACACCCGTCACGTCCAATCCGAGCGACAGCGCAATGTTGAGTGTGGTGCCGCGGCCACACATCGGATCGAGCACCTGCAGCGTGCCGTCCAGCAGCTTCTCCGGCGAGCGGGTCCCGGCGGCCGTGACGTTGAGCAGCAGCCGGGTCCATTGCTCGTTGGTCTTGCCCCGGTACTTCTGAATGGTGATCAGATCATCCGGATAGCGAGCCGTCTGCTGCAGCTCGACGGGTGCGAGCAGCTCGCCGTCCCGCCGGAAGAGCGCATGTGCCGCGGACAGCTGCGAGAGCACGCGGAGCGCGTGCGGCGTGAGGTCGCTGCTGGTGCGCAGCGCCAGGTAGTCGACGCCAGCGAGCCGAGCCGACGACACGTCGGGGTCCGGGAGCCCGAACGCGGTTGCCATGACCCGCAACTCGGCCTCGGCCAGGCGAGGGGTGTCAGCGGCATACACACGGTTGGCAGCGGGCGCCAGCAGGATCAGGTGCTCGGTCACTCGGGCAACGCTAGCCACCCGACCTAGTCGGCGCCGTGCCGCACCCGGTCCCGGTAGCTGCCCGGAGGTTCGCCGACCAACGCGGTGAAATCCCGGCCCATGTGGGCCTGGTCGAACCAGCCCAGGTCCACGGCGAGCGACGCGAGCGAGTCGTAGTCGCCGGCGTGCAATCGCGCGATCGCCGCATGCACCCGCGCCCGCGCGACCAGCCACTGCGGACCGACGCCGATGTAGTGCCGGCACAACCGCTGCAGGGAGCGCAGCCCCAGGCCACATCGGTCGGCGAGCTCACTGGCCGACATCGTGGGCGCCGACTCCTCGAGTACCTGGATCATCGAGGCGACGACGGCCAGCTCGCCGTCGTCGCCCGGCATACGGGCGAGCAGGAACGCATCGAGCCGGTCGAGCGCGTCGGGAGCAGCCGGGTGCAGACCGGCCAAGGTGTCGGCGCCGGCGAGGAGCCGGGCGGCCGGGACGACCTCGTCGCGCAGGCGGTCCGCCCGCACACCGGTGATCGCGGTGAGCGCCCCGGGACGGAACTTCGCGCCGATCACGCCGCCGGAGCCGGTCATCGTCACGTCGAACCGGGTGCGGCTGACCACCCCCGTGAGGAAGACCCCGGGCTCGCGGACGCCCGGGCGGCTGCATTGCCCGGACTCGATGGTGAGGTTGGTCTGCGCGATGGGGACCAGCGAGGACCGGTATGACGCACCGGGCGGCAGGCTCCACCGGACCGTCCAGTAGTGCTCGATCCACGGGTCCAGCGACGGGTGGCAGGCGGGCCGGGACAACGTCGCGTGTTCGGCGAAACGGCGCGGATCGAGGATCACTCCGTCACGTGTCGCGATTGTCCTAGCGGGCATACCTCGCAGCCTACGAGGATGGCCGGACAAGCACATTCGAGATGGCAAGGAGCCAGCAGATGACTGACACCACCACGCCGGCCGCGAGCATCGGCATGGTCACCATCGACTGCGACGACGCGGCCGCGATGGCGAGTTTCTACAGCGCGGTGCTCGGCTGGCCGATCGCCCACCAGGGCGACGGTTACGCGATGCTGCAACAGGGCGATCAGCGACTGGGCTTCGGCGAGACTCCCGACTACCGGCGACCGTCCTGGCCGGACGACGGACACAAGCAGTTCCACCTCGATCTGGCCGGCGAGGACGTCGACGCGACCGTCGCCCGGTGCGTCGAGCTCGGCGCGACCAAGCCGGAGCAACAGCCGGGCGAGACGTGGACGGTCCTGCTCGACCCGGCCGGGCACCCGTTCTGCGTGACCAAGCTCGCCAACTGGGGCTGATCGCTCGGCTGGCTCGTAGGGTGGGGCCATGCTTGCTGCGTATGCCGCCCGACTCGACCCGACCGACCCGCTCGCCGCCCTGGAGATCGGTGACCGGCCCGCACCGGAGGTCCCGGACAACTGGAGCCGGGTGCACCTGCGGGCCGCGTCGCTGAATCACCACGACGTGTGGTCACTGCGCGGCGTCGGCCTCAGCGCCGACCGGCTGCCGATGATCCTCGGCTGTGACGGTGCAGGCGTCACCGATGACGGCCGAGAAGTGATCATTCACAGCGTGATTCCGAGCGCGGGCTGGTCCGGGGACGAGACGCTCGACCCGCGCCGCAGCCTCCTGTCCGAGCTGTATGACGGCACGCTCGCCGAGCAGGTCGTGGTGCCGACGGTCAACCTGGTCCCCAAACCAGAGGGCATGTCGTGGTCCACCGCGGGCAGCCTGTCCACGGCATGGCTCACGGCATACCGCATGCTCTTCAGCAACGCGGGCGTCTCCCCGGGCGACACCGTGCTCGTGCAGGGCGCCGGCGGCGGGGTGGCCACCGCGCTGGTGCAGCTCGGCTCGGCCGCCGGACTGCGGATGTGGGTGACGTCCCGCGCCGAGGAGCGGGGTGCGCGCGCGGTCGAGCTCGGCGCGGATCGTGCATTCGGCAGCGGCGAGCGCTTGCCCGAGCGGGTCAGCGCAGTCATGGAGTCGGTCGGCGCCGCGACCTGGAGTCATTCGGTGAACTCGCTCAACCCGGGCGGCACCATCGTGATCTGCGGCGCCACCTCCGGTGACGCGCCGGCCAAGGCCGAGCTGACCAAGATCTTCTTCAAGCAACTGCGGGTCATCGGATCGACCATGGGCTCGGTGGCCGAGCTGCGCCGGTTGGTGGACTTCGTTGCTCGAGAAGGAATCTCGCCGATTGTCGATGAGGAACTGCCGCTCGTGGACGCGCGTGACGGTTTCGCCCGCCTCGCCGCGGGTGACAGTTTCGGCAAGGTCGTCCTGACGATGGGCGACTGAGCGTCAGACCCGGCCCAACTGGGCTGCGGCGTCGGCGAGCAGCTCGACGACCCGGGTCCCCAGGTCGAGCCCTAGCGGGTGCTCGCCGTTCTCGGCCACTGCTGTGCCGAGTTCGTCCGCGGCCGTCGCGAGCGCCGCCACCGGAGACGTCGTCGCCGCCGGCGCCGAGCTGACACCCGGCTCCCCCCACACCCGCATGCCCCAGCTGTACGCCGCGGGCGGTCCCCACAGCGCCAGTGTCGCGGTGCTCACCGCACCGGATTCGTGCGTCAGAGTCAGGTGCACGGCGTCGCCGTGGCCGCCCACGGCCACGACCTCGTACACCGGCCCGAGGGCCGGGATCAGTGTGCCGAGCAGGTGCGGCCCGATGTCCCAGAGCGCGCCCTCACGTTGCCGCCACGGCGAATCCTGGTAGGGACTCTCCGGGCGCTGGTTGGCGACGACCCATTCGGTCCAGGAGCCACGCCAGCCGTCCTGCGCCGCCAGTTCGTCCAGCCACGAACGAGTTTCGGGCGTGTAGCGCGCGGTGAAGAAGACCACCGACCGGATGCCGGCAGCCCGAGCAGCATCGCGCAACTCCTGGGCCGCGGCGACGTCCAGAGCGACCGGCTTGTCCAGCAGCAGGTGCTTTCCGGCAGCAGCGGCCTCGGTCGCGAGCGGCGCCTGCACGTCTGGTGGCACGGCATACGACACCGCATCGACGGCCTGGAGCAAGGCGTCGTGAGTGGGAAACGCTTCGATGCCGAGCGTTTTCGCCACGGCCGCCGTCTTGTCCGGGTCGCGCCCCCAGACGCCGACCAGCTCGTGGCTCGATGCCTGGATGCCGGGCCCGTGCGTCTCGCGCGCCCAATAGCCGGTGCCGACCAGTCCGAATCGCATGCGCCCACCCTGGCACACGACGCGGTCCTTCTGATCGAGCGGCATATCAATGCATTGAGCGGCACACGAATTCGGGCTGAATCCGTATGCCGCTCAACGCGGGAGTATGCCGCTCAATCAAGAGCCGGTCAGTCGCCGTGCCGTTGCGTACTTCGTCAGTCGCGAGGCTTCTCGCGCATCTCGTATGTCGCGATCAGGTCACCCAGCTGCAGGTCGTTGAACGAGCCGAGGTTGATACCGCACTCGAAGCCCTCGCGGACCTCGGTGACGTCATCCTTGAAGCGCCGCAGACCGGCAACCTCGACGTTCTCGGACACGACCCTGCCGTCACGGGTGATCCGCGCCTTCGAGCCACGCTTGATCTCACCGGACTTGACGATCGAACCGGCGATGTTGCCGAACTTGCTGGACCGGAAGATCTCGCGGATCTCCGCCGTGCCGAGCTCGACCTCCTCGAACTCCGGCTTCAGCATGCCCTTCAGCGCCTGCTCGATCTCCTCGATGGCCTGGTAGATCACCGAGTAGTAGCGGATCTCGACGCCTTCCTTGTCGGCGTACTCGGCGTTCTGACCCTCGGCTCGCACGTTGAAGCCGATGATCACCGCATCCGAGGCGACCGCAAGGTTGATGTTGTTCATCGTGATGGCACCGACACCGCGGTCGATGATCCGCAGGTCCACGTCGTCGCCGACATCGATCTGCAGCAACGCGTCCTCGAGCGCCTCGACCGAACCCGACACGTCACCCTTGAGGATGAGGTTGAGGGTCTCGATCTTGCCGGCTTCGAGCTGCTGGTTGAGGTCCTCCAGGCTGATCCGCTTGCGGACCTTGGCCAGCGCGGCCTGCCGGTCGGCGGCCTCCCGCTTCTCGGCGATCTGACGCGCGGTCCGGTCGTCCGGAGCCACCACGAAGGTGTCACCGGCACGCGGCACCGACGCCAGACCCATGACCTGCACCGGGCGCGACGGCGTCGCCTCGTCCACGTTGTTGCCGTGCTCGTCGAGCATGGCGCGAACGCGGCCGTGAGCGGTGCCGGCGACGATGCCGTCACCGATCCGCAGCGTGCCCTGCTGCACCAGCACCGTGGCCACGGCACCGCGGCCGCGGTCTAGGTTGGCCTCGATCGCGACACCCTGGGCGTCGCGGTCGGGGTTGGCGCGCAGGTCGAGCGCCGCGTCCGCGGTGAGCAGGACGGCCTCGAGCAGCCCGTCGATGTTGACGCCCTGCTTGGCCGAGACCTCGACGAACATCGTGTCGCCGCCATACTCCTCGGCGATCAGGTTGTACTCGGTGAGCTGCTGACGGACCTTGTCCGGGTTGGCGCCCTCGACGTCGATCTTGTTGACCGCGACGACGATCGGCAGATCGGCGGCCTGCGCGTGGTTGAGCGCCTCCACCGTCTGCGGCATGACGCCGTCGTCGGCGGCGACGACCAGGATCGCGATGTCGGTGACCTTCGCGCCACGGGCACGCATGGCGGTGAACGCCTCGTGACCAGGAGTGTCAATGAAGGTGATCGCGCGGTCCTCGTCCTCGTGCTCGACGTGCACCTGGTAGGCACCGATGTGCTGAGTGATGCCACCGGCCTCGCCGGACTGCACGTCCGCGTGCCGGATGGCGTCCAGCAGCCGGGTCTTACCGTGGTCGACGTGACCCATGACGGTCACCACCGGCGGCCGCGGCCGCAGGTCCGCGTCGTTCTCCTCCGCCTCGAGGTCGATGTTGAAGGAGTTGAACAGCTCCTTCTCCTCGTCCTCCGGGGAGACGATCTGGATGTCGTAGCCGAGTTCGGAGCCGAGCAACGCGAAGGTGTCCTCGTCCAGCGACTGCGTGGCCGTGGCCATCTCGCCGAGGTGGAAGAGCACCGTCACCAGCGACGCCGGGTTGGCGTCGATGCGGTCGGCGAAATCGGTCAGCGACGCGCCGCGACGCATCCGCACCACGGTCGAACCGTCACCGTGCGGAACCTGCACACCACCGATGGTGGGTGCTTGCATCTGCTCGAACTCTTGACGCTTCGCGCGCTTGGACTTGCGACCGCGGACCTTTCCGCCGCCTCGACCGAACGCACCCTGCGTGCCGCCACGACCACCCGGGCCACGACCGCCGCCGCCGGGACGACCGCTGAAGCCGCCACGAGGACCGCCGCCACCGGGACCGCCGCCCGGGCCACCACGGCCGCGAGCCGGGCGCTCACCGGGACGAACCGCCGAACGGTCTGGCATCATTCCGGGGTTGGGGCGCGGCGCGCCGGGACGCGGCGCCGCCGGACGGGGACCGCCGGGACGCGGTGCGCCAGCCGGACGGGGACCCGCCGCCCCGGCATTGCCGCCACGAGCGGAGGCCGGACGCGGCATGCCCTGGCTCGGGGCGAACGGGTTGTTGCCCGGACGTGCCGGACCCCCCGAACGCATGCCCTGGCTGGACGAGAACGGGTTGTTGCCCGGGCGCGGAGCGCCGGGACGCGGTGCGCCGCCACGCTGGCCGCCGGGGCGGGCAGCGGCGCCGCCCTGAGCGGCAGGACGCGGACCGGGAGCCGCCGGGCGCGGACCCGCCTTGCGAGCGGCGGCAGGTGGCGGCGTCTCCGCGGGCTTGGCCGCCGGGGCGGCAGGAGCCGGAGCAGCCGGTCCCTGCCGTGCGGCGGGCGCCTGCTGTGCAGCCGGTGGCTGCTGTGCGGCGGGTGCCTGCTGTGCGGCCGGTGCCTCGGGCGCCGTCGACTGAGGTGCGGCCTTCGGGCCGGGCTTGGGCGCAGGCCTGCCCGTCGGCGCCTTCGGCCCCGGTGCCGGAGCCGGTGTCGTCGTCGTGGAACTGGACTTCTGGGCGGTGGGCGGCTTGGCTGCCGCCTGCTTCGCCGGAGCCTTCGTCTCCGTTGCCCCGTCGCCGCCAGCCTTCGCGCCGGCGGGCGGGTTCTCCTTGATCTTGCGCACCACTGGAGCCTCGATGGTCGAACTCGCCGTCTTGACGAACTCGCCCTGCTCCTTCAGGTAGGCAAGCAGATCCTTGCTTGGCATTCCGAGCTCTTTCGCGAGCTCGTGAACCCGAACCTTAGCCACACTTCTCCTTGTCGGAATTTGCGGCGGTCCGGGTCGGCCGGCCAGGTCAGCCGGGCAGCACGAACCGCCAGTTTGGGTGCTTCATCGCTGAGTACTCATCGGGTGCTCATCAGCGTCAAAACCCGCCTTCGGTCGTTTGCTTCCGACAGGAACGTCGCCGCTCCTGCCACAGTTCACTCGTCATACCGGTCTGTATGCCGGGTGTCATCGCCCGGCGATCCGCTCCCGCAGCCGCGTCAGGTCCACCCGGTGGGTGATCCGCAACGCCCGCGGAAAGGCTCGCCGCTGGTCCGCCAGATCGAGGCAGTCCAGCCGGGGGTGCAACCAGGCCCCTCGGCCCGGCAACCGGCCGCGCTCATCGGGGACGAGCAACGCAACGTCGGTCTGTGCTGCGTCATTCCCCGGGAGTGCGACCACCCGCAGCAATGCTGATCGTTCGTCGCGAGTCCGGCAGCCCACGCAGGTCCGCAGCCCGGCGTGCCGGGGCAGGCGAACAGCAGGATTGCGGCGGCCTCGCGTGCGACCGCTCACCACCAGCCTACCGCAGTCAGCGGGCGGGCCCGGCATCGCCGGCCGCGGCGGTGTCGGGTCGTATGTCGATGCGCCACCCGGTCAGCTTCGCCGCCAACCGGGCGTTCTGCCCTTCCTTGCCGATGGCCAGGCTCAGCTGGAAGTCCGGCACGATCACCCGTGCCGAACGCGCGCGATCGTCGACGATCTGGACCGACTCCACTCGGGACGGCGACAGCGCCGCGGCGATGAACTGCGCCGCGTCGTCCGAGTAGTCGACGATGTCGATCTTCTCGCCGCGCAACTCGGTCATCACGGCGCGCACCCGGGAGCCCATCGGGCCGATGCACGCGCCCTTGGCATTGACCCCCTGCTGCTTGGCGTGCACCGCGATCTTGCTGCGGTGCCCCGCTTCCCGGGCGAGCGCCGAGATCTCGACAGTGCCGTCGGCGATCTCCGGCACCTCGAGCGCGAACAGCTTGCGCACCAGGTTGGGGTGCTTGCGCGACAGCATGATCTGCGGCCCCTTCGGGCCGCGCTTGACGCTCACGACATAACAGCGCAGCCGCTCGCCGTGCACGTAGCGCTCCCCCGGGACCTGCTCCGCGGACGGCAGCAGGCCCTCGACCGTGCCGAAGTCGACGTGCACCGCATGCGGGTCGCTGGACTGCTGGATCACCCCGGCGACGACGTCGCCCTCGCGACCCCGGAAGTCGCCGAGGATCGCCTCGTCCTCCACGTCTCGCATGCGCTGCACGATCACCTGTCGTGCGGTCGCTGCGGCCACCCGGCCGAAGTCGCTCGGCGTGTCGTCGAACTCGGGGCCCGGCTCACCGCGGTTGCCGTCCTCGTCGACGGGCGCGTCCTCGCGCGCCCACACCACGACATGACCGGTCTTGCGGTCCAGCTCCACCCGGGCGTTGCGGTAGGTGCCGTCCTCGCGGTGGTATGCCGTCAGCAGTGCCTGCTCGATCGCCGGCACGATCACGTCCATCGGGATGTCCCGCTCGCGTTCGAGCGCCCGCAACGCGGCCATGTCGATGTCCATCAGTCGTCCTCTCCTTCTGAGTCGCTGCTGCGGCCCCACTCGACCTGCACCGCGCCGCGCGGGCTGTCGTCATACGAATAGGACTGCTCGGTCGTGGCACCTTTCGGGCCGCTGACCGTGAGTGTGAAACCGGTGTCGTCGGCGCGGGCGATGCGGCCGGTCACCGGCGCCTGCTCGGCGACGGTGACCTCGACCAGCCGGCCGACGTTGCGCCGGAAGTGTCGTGGCAGCGTGAGTGGACGGTCGGTGCCGGGTGAGCTGACCTCGAGCACGTAGGGCTGCTCCCCCATCGCGTCGGTCTCGTCGAGCCGGTCGCTGATCACCCGTGTCACCTCGGCGACCTGGTCCAGGTCGAGCGGAGGTACGACGTCCGTCGGCCCGGCTGCGTCGGGCACCGTGCGGTCGACGAGCACCCGGACCAGCCGGCGCTTGCCCGCCGGCATCACGGAGAGGTCTTCGAGGACGAGATCGAGCGGACCGAGGGCCTCGGCAAGGTCGGCGGCAACGCGTTCGGCGCGGGCGGACTGGTTCGCGGTCATGGGTCGCCGGCTCCTGCTGTTCTCGATTTGGGAAGTCTCACCTTAGCGTGCGTCAGGCACTGCCCCGTGGACCCTTCCCGTCGGGATCACCCACCGAGAGACATCCCAGGGTTTGAGATGTCAAGCGGCAGCGGTCAGACGCCCGTGGGGGCCAGCCCGCGGTCGCGGAGCACCTTCCGTTCGATCGGCGCGAAGACGCCGAGCTCGACGGCGATGCCGACGCACAGGATCAGCACCATGGCCGCGATGACCGTCGGCATGTCGCTCATGTCCCGGCCGTTCTGCATCACCTGGCCGAGACCGGTGCCGAGCTTCGGACTGTTCACGATCAGCTCCGCGGCCATCAGGGACCGCCACGAGAAGGCCCAGCCCTGCTTGAGCCCGGTGAGATAGGTCGGCAGTGCTGCCGGCACCAGCACGTGGCGGATCAGCGACAGACCCTCTGCCCCGAGGACGGTGCCGGCCCGCCGCAGGATCGGCGGGGTCTGGTCGAGGCCGCCCATCAGCCCGTTGGCGATCGACGGGACGGCGCCGAGCAGGATCACGACATACAGCGCCGAGGGGTTGAGCCCGAGCAACAACACGGCGAACGGCACCCAGGCCACCGACGGCATCGACTGCAGCGCGCTCAGGATGGGCCGGAAACCTTTGCGGAGGAACGAAACGTGGCTGATGACCAGCCCGAGCGCGGTGCCGATGACGAGCGCGAGGAGGAACCCCAGCGCGCCGCGCCGCAGACTGGTCCACGTCGCCGTCCAGGCGGTGCCGTCGGAGACCATGTCCCACAAGCTGCCGCCGACCGTGGACGGCGAGGGTATGACGTACTCCGGCTCGATCGCCGACGCCCAGATCGCCTGCCAGATCCCGACGAACGCGACAACGACGACGACCGGCGCCACGATCGCCACCGGGTCGATCCGACGACGCGGCGTCGGCTGGTCCTCGAGGGCATCCAATCCGTCGCTGATCCGGGCGAATCCGGCTTCCGCGCGATCCTCTTCACGCACCGGCATGGCGACCGATCTCCGCTCGTAGGTTCGTGGTGATCTCCGCCGCCAGGTCGAGCACCGCCGCGTCCTCCAGCGACCGTGGACTCGGCAGGTCGACGTCCCAGGTGCGCAACACACGTCCGGGCCGCGACGAGAGCAGGACGACGCGCTGGCCCAGCCGCACCGCCTCGCGCACGTTGTGGGTCACGAAGACGACGCTGAGGTCGCTCTCCTGCCACAGCTGGGTGAGTTCCTCGTGCAGCACGTCACGGGTGATGGCGTCCAGCGCGGCGAACGGCTCGTCCATGAGGAGCAGTCGCGACCCCTGGGCGAGACTGCGAGCCAAGGCGATCCGCTGCCGCTGCCCACCGGAGAGCTCGTGCACCCGCCGGTCACCGGCGGACCCGAGCCGGACCAGCTCGAGCAACTCCTGGGCACGTTCGGCCCGCTCGCTCTTCGCGACCTTGCCGAGCTTGAGAGCCAGTTCGATGTTGCCGCGCGCGGTGAGCCACGGGAACAGCGCCGAGTCCTGGAACATCAGCGCCGGACGCTCGGTCGTCCGGATCTGTCCGGAGGTCGGGCGGTCGAGCCCGGCAATCAGTTGCAGCAGCGTGGATTTGCCGCATCCGGACGCCCCGAGCACGGTCACGAACTCACCGGGCGCGACGGTCAGGTCGACGCCGTCGAGCGCGGTCACGACCCGGTCGCGTTGGCGGAACTCCTTCCGGACGGCACGGACGACAACCCGTGCATCGGTCTGCGCACCGGGCGTCGGGCGGTCGATCGTCAACAGGTCGGTCATGTGGTCCCCTGTCCCAGCCCCGCATCCGAAACTTGTTGCAGTCCCTGGGACTTCAGCACGCTGTTGAGGATGGAGAGGTCGTAGATGCCCTTCAGGTCGGTCTTTTTCAGCAGACCGATGGATTCCGCGTGCTGCGCGGTGGAGCGCAGTGTGGCGGCATACGGGTTCCAGCCCGGCGTGAGGTTGCGCAGCGCCGCCGCGGTCACCCCTGGCGGCAGGGCACTGCCGGTCAGCTTGGTCAGCGCGGCGTCGATCAGCTTCGCCGAGCCGGAGGGGTCGTCGGCGATCCGCTGGGCCGTCTTGACCTGGCCGAGAATGAGCGCCCGGACGGTCTGCGGATGCTCGGTGAGGAACTTGGTCGAGACGAGCAGGTTGGTGGTCACGAACTGCCCCTGCGGCCAGCGGCTCTTCTCGTTGACCAGGATCTTGCCGCCGCCCTGCCGCACCAGCCGGGTGGCCCAGGGCTCGGGCAGCCACGCACCGTCGATCCGGCCCTGCCGGAAGAGCTGCAACGTCTGGGAGTTGTCCTGCGACACGACGTCGACGTTCTTGGCGCCGTGGCCGTTGACGGTGAAGCCTTCCTGCTTCAGGAAGTACTTCAGGGCGACGTCCTGAGTGTTCGCCAGTTGCGGCGTGGCCAGGGTCGTGCCGGCCAGCTTCGAGACCGAGTTGATGCCTGGCTTGACCACCAGCGCCGCACCTCCGGAGGCGCCGCCAGCGACGATGCGGACGGCACCGGGGCCCGCCTTGGCGAACGCGTTGATCGCCGGGTTGGGACCCAGGTAGACGGCGTCGACCGAGCCGCCGAGCAACGCCTCGGTCGCGGCCGGCCCGGCGTTGAACAGCTGGGTGGACAGCTTCGTGCTGCCCAGGTCCTTGGCGAACTCGCCGTCGGCCACCCCGAGCACCGGCACGGCGTGCGTGACGTTCGGGAAGTAGCCCAGGCGCAGGGTCTGCGCCGGAGTTCCGGCGTCGCTCGCCGACGCCGGAACGTCGGCCGCGACGGCTCTTCGGGAGCAGCCGCTGAGCGACGCGATCGCGAGCGCAGCGACGACGGGCACGGTGACCACAGTCACCCTACGAGACGGATTCATCAGGATGTCCTTGCAAGTCGCCGGGGTTCAGTCGGCGAGCGTGCCGAGCTCGGAGCCGGTCAGTCCGGCTGCCAGCGTGGCGCCGGTGTCGGGGTCGATCACGACGAACGCGCCGGTGGCCCGGTGTGTCGCGTAGTCATCCACCGCGACCGGCTCCGCGAGCTGGATCCGGATCCGCCCGATGTCGTTGAGTTGCAACGGTTCCTCGCTCTGCTGCCACTGTAGGTCGTCCACGTGCCACAGCGCGTGCGGTGCCGCCAGCAGCGCGCGGACCGTCTTCGTCCCCGCCTTGACCAGCACCCGCTGGCGGGGAGTCGGCGGTCGCTCGTCGAGCCAGGTGAGCACTGCGTCGAGCTCCTGAGTCGTCCCGAGCGGCTGTTCGGTCGCCAGCACCTCGCCGCGGCCGACGTCGAGTTCGTCGGCGAGCCGGACCGTCACCGACTCACCGGCCGACGCCGTGTCCTGGTCGCCGGTCGCGCCGTCGATGCCGACGATGGTCGAGCACTTGCCACTCGGGTATGCCGTGACGACTTCTCCGACGCGCACGGTCCCCGAGGCAACCCGACCGGCCAGACCCCGGTAGTCCGGATGCTCCGCCGTCCGCGGCCGGATCACCAATTGCACCGGCAACCGGAAGGGTTCGTCGTCCGCGGCGCTCTGCGCCGGCAGTTGTTCCAGCACGTCGAGGAGTGGCAGACCGGCATACCAGTCCGGACCGGGCGTGGCGACGTTCTCACCGGTCAGCGCACTGACCGGGATGATGTGCGTGGCCTCCAGGCCGACCCGCTCGGCGACGGCACGCACCTCGTCGGCGACGGTTGCGAACCGCTCCTCCGACCAGTCCACGGCGTCCATCTTGTTGATGGCGAAGACGACGTGCGGCACACGCAGCAGCGACAGCACGGCTGCGTGCCGGCGGGTCTGCACCGAGACGCCGTTCCGTACGTCGACGAGCACCACCGCAGCCTGCGCGGTGGACGCACCGGTCACTGTGTTGCGCGTGTACTGCACGTGGCCCGGGGTGTCCGCGAGCACGAAATTCCTTCGTGGCGTCGCGAAGTAGCGGTATGCGACATCGATGGTGATGCCCTGCTCACGTTCGGCGCGCAGTCCGTCGGTGAGGAGTGCGAGATCGAGCTCGGTCGCGCCGCGGCCCTGGCTCGCGTGGAGTGTCGCCTCGAACTGGTCGGCCAGGATCGACTTGGTGTCGTGCAGCAGCCGGCCGACGAGCGTCGACTTGCCGTCGTCGACCGAGCCGGTGATCACCAGTCGCAGCTGGTCCCGCTCGGTCGCGGTCGTCGTGGTGGTCGTGGTGTCGATGGTCATGTCTAGAAGTAGCCTTCCCGCTTCCGGTCCTCCATGGCGGCCTCCGACAGTCGGTCGTCGGCCCGGGTGGCACCACGTTCGGTGAGGGTGCTGACCGAGATCTCCTCGATCACCTGGCTCACCGTCGCCGCGGTGCTGAGCACCGCGCCGGTACATGATCCGTCGCCCACCGTGCGATAGCGAACGCTCAGCGTTTCCAACGACTCTGCGCCACGCGGCCCACCCCACGGCCCGGGTGTGAGCCACATGCCGTCGCGCTGGAAGACGTCACGCCGGTGCGCGTAGTAGATGCTGGGCAACTCGACGTCCTCGGCCTCGATGTAGCGCCACACGTCCAACTCGGTCCAGTTGGAGATCGGGAAGACCCGCGTGTGCTCCCCCGGTGCGTGGCGACCGTTGTAGATGCGCCAGAGCTCCGGACGCTGCTTGCGCGGATCCCATCCGCCGAAGGCGTCACGGACGGAGAAGATGCGCTCCTTGGCCCGCGCTCGGTCCTCGTCGCGGCGCGCGCCGCCGAGCAGGGCGTCGAACTTCTGGCTCGCGATGGTGTCCAGCAGCGGCACCGTCTGCAACGGGTTGCGGGTGCCGTCCGGCCGTTCGGTGAGCCGGCCGTCGGCCAGCCACTCCTCGACCGCCGCGACAACGAGCCGGTGGCCTCCCTCCGCCACGACCCGGTCACGGAACTCGATGACCTCGGGCAGGTTGTGCCCGGTGTCGACGTGGAGCAGCGTGATCGGCAGCGGGGCGGGACTGATCGCCTTTCGGGCCAGGTGCAACAACACCGCCGAGTCCTTGCCGCCGCTGAACAGCAGTGCGGGTCGGTCGAACTCGGCGATCACCTCACGGATGATCTCGATCGACTCGGCCTCCAGCTCCCGCAGGGACACATCGGTGGCGGACAGCGCCGTGGTGGTCATGGAACAGCTCCTCGAAGGTGCTCGGTGTGGTGGTGGACGGGCTGCTAGAGGTGGATGCCGCACTCCGTCTTGCCGATGCCGGCCCAGCGGCCGGAGCGGGAATCGTCGCTGCTTCCGACGCGTCGCGTGCACGGTGCGCAGCCGATGGAGGGATAACCCTGCGAAAGCAGCGGATTCGCGACCAGCTCGTGCTCGGCCGCATAGGCGGCGACATCATCGTCGGTCCACGCGGCGAGCGGCGCCAGCTTGATCATGTCGCGTCGTTCGTCGAACGAGACGACCTCGGTGTCGCGCCGCGACTCCGATTCGGCACGACGCAAACCCGTTGCCCACGCGTCATATTCGTCGAGCACCTCGTCGAGCGGCTGGGTCTTGCGAAGCGCGCAGCACAACTCCGGGTCACGCTCGTGCAGCGCCACACCGTAGTCGGCGTCCTGCTCGGCAACCGTCTGCCGTGGCGTGATGGTCCGCACCCGCACGGCGTATGACGCGGCCGCCCGATCGCGCGTCTGCAGCGTCTCCGCGAAGTGGTAGCCGGTGTCGAGGAAGATGACGTCCACGTCCGGCACGATCACACTGGCCAGGTGCACGAGCACGGTGTCCTGCATCGAGGCCGCGACGGCGATCCGCAGCCCGGAGGCGGCCGCCCACCGAAGCACTTCCGCCGCCGACGCGTCGGCGAGCTGCGCCGCGCCCTCGGCCGCGAGCTCGCGCAGACCGACCTCGGTGACGGTCACAACAGCACTTCCTCGTCGGCGCGGACCGCCCACTCCGAGAAACTCTCGCCCGCCGCACGACCGGCGAGGAAGTTGCGGGTCACCCGCTCGATGTAGTCACCGAGCTCGGCGGAGGTCACCTTGTGGCCACGTAGCTTGCGGCCGAAGTCGGCCTCCTGCCCCAGGCGGCCACCGAGGTGGACCTGGAACCCCTCGACCCGGTTGCCGTCCTGGTCGGTGACGATCTGTCCCTTGAGACCGATGTCCGCCACCTGGACGCGGGCGCAAGAATTGGCGCAGCCGTTGAGATGCACGGTGATCGGCGTCTCCGGCGAGAGATCGGCCAGCCGCCGCTCGAGCTCCGGCAGCAGCGAGTGGGCCCGCTCCTTGGTCTCGACGATGGCCAGCTTGCAGTATTCGACGCCGGTGCAGGACATGATGGTGCGTCGCCACGGAGTCGGATTCGCGCTGAGCCCAAGCGGTTTCAGGGCGTCGACGAGCTGTGCGACGGCGTCATCGCGGACATCGGCCACGATGAGCTTCTGGTATGGCGTGAAGCGGATGCGCCGCGATCCGGCCGCTTCGGCGGCGTCCGCGACGGCGGCCAGCTTGGTGCCGCTGAGCCGGCCGGCGACCGCGGTGAAGCCGGCATACTTGCCGCCGCCGCGCTGCTCGTGAACCCCGACGTGGTCCATGGTGACGCTCGGCTTCGGCGCCGCGGGACCGTCCGGCAGCGGCGCCTTGAGGTATTCGGTCTCCAGCACCTCGCGATACTTGGCGACCCCCCAGTCGGCGACCAGGAACTTCATCCGGGCCCGGTTGCGCTGGCGGCGGTAGCCGTAGTCACGGAAGAGGCGCACGACCGAGACCCACACATCGGGCAGCTGCTCGAGCGTGACGAAGACGCCGAGCCGTTGTGCCAGAAAGGGATTGGTCGACAGTCCGCCGCCGACGAGGAGGTCGAAGCCGGGCCCGAGCTGGGGGTGCTGGACGCCGACGAACGATACGTCGTTGATCTCCGGCGCGGAGTCGGGCAGCCAGGCGATCGAGGTCTTGAACTTGCGCGGCAGATTGGACAGGTCCGGGTCGCCGACATACCGGCGGTTGATCTCCTCGATCGCGGGTGACACGTCGAGCACCTCGTCGACGCTGAGCCCGGCGACCGGTGAACCCATCACCACCCGGGTGCAGTCACCGCACGCCTCCGTGGTCTCCAGACCGACCGCTTCGAGCCGCCGCCAGATCTCGGGGACGTTCTCGATCTCGATCCAGTGGAACTGCACGTTCCCGCGGTCGGTGAGATCGGCGGTGTCACGGCCGAACTCCTGAGAGATACCCGCGATGACGCGCACCTGCTCGGTCGTGAGCTTCCCGCCGTCGATGCGCACGCGCATCATGAAGTACGGCGCCTCAAGTTCCTCTGGGGTCAGCGTGGCGGTCTGGCCGCCCGGAATCCCTTCTCGCCGCTGGGTGTAGAGACCCCACCAGCGCATCCGGCCGCGCAGGTCGTCCGCCGGGATGGAGTCCCACCCCTTCTTCGAGTAGGTCTCCTCGATGCGGGCCCGCACATTGAGGCCGTCGTCCTCGCGCTTCAGCTCCTCGTTCGCGTTGAGCGGCTCGTGCTCGCCGAGCGCCCACTGGCCATTACTCTTCGTCGCCACGTCGCATAACGTTTCATTTGGGCACGCAAAACGTCAAATGATGTTCGCGGAGTGACACACGGTACCGCCGGCGCCGCGGCCCGCGGCCCGTCGGGCACCGCATGCGAGGATGCGAGCATGCCGAACGCCGAACAGCGTGCCGACCTGCGCCGACGCACCGTTCTCGGCGCCGCGCTCGGCGCCGCCGTCGTCGGCCTCACCGGCTGCGGCATCCGGCTGGAACGTGATGCACCTCACATTCCCGGCATCGAGACCCAGGGGCCTCCTGCCGACCAAGCCGTGCTCCGCACGCTGCTGACACAGGTGGAGGCGACGATCGCCGCCGCCACGCTGTCGTCCTCGTCCTGGGCGAAGAGTCTGGCGCACATCCACCGCGCGCAGCGCAGCCGTCTCATCCAGGTGATGGCCACGCAAGGTATGACGCCCGCCCCGACGCGCACGGCGTCCGCGTCGACCGGGACGGTCACCACCCCGGCACACCTGCCGCTCGCCGCCGAGGAGCAGCACTTGGCCGTCCGCATCGGCTCCCTGTCGGCGGTCTCGACGCGGAACCTACCGATGGCCGCCGCCATCGGCGTCACACACTCCGCCGCCGCACAGGTGCTCGGCAAGGCGGTCGGCATCGCCGGAGGTGCAGTGCCGAGAACCGCCGAGGCGACGGCGGTCCTGCCATCGCTGCAGGCGGCCGTCTACGCCTTCGAGGTGATCGTTGCCAAGACGCCACTCCACGCTCGCAAGCAGGCGGAGGCGACGCTCGAGGCGCTGCGCCCTACCCGCAGCGCGTGGGAGGCAGCACTCGGCGACCAGGCACCGCTCCAGCCGGACGGTTACGCGCTGCCGGTCCAGCCGACGACGACCGCCACCCGCACCGAGCTGGCGCGACGCGTGCTGACCGACCTGATCGACGCCTGTGCCGGCCAGGCCGCCGCCACCCACGGCGACCGGCCCTCGTTCCTCGGCCTGACCGGGTTGTGGTCCGACGCCACCGCGCAGCTGTGGCGCTCGGGCGCCGCGCCGGCACCGTTTCCCGGCTTGGTCACGTGACGGATCTGCGCGACTTCGGCCGCAGCATTCCGCCGGCGTTCCGCGAGCTGGTGCAGGGCCGGCCGAGCGAGCCGGAGATCAGCGGCGACGACTGGTTGGACCGCCTCCCGCGTCTGGTGGCGGAGTGCGCGGAGCAGTGGCGCCTGCGCGCCGACGGACCGGTGTGGCACGGCGTCTGCGCCGTCGTCATACCGTGCCACCGCGGCGACGAGCCCGTCGTGCTCAAGATCTCCTGGCCGCACGAGGAGGCGCGGCTCGAGCACCTCGCGTTGCAGTCCTGGGCCGGCGACGGAGCAGTGCGGCTGCTCGCTGCGGACCCAGCACGCTGGGCACTGCTGCTGGAGCCGCTGCAGCACGACCGGCACCTCACCGACGTCGGGCTGCTCGAAGGGTGCGAAGTGACCGGCGGGCTGATGCGACGCCTCGACCGGCCGGCCGGCCCGCAGTTCACCCGCCTCAGCGACGAGATCGGGCGCTGGATCTCGTTGTGCCGCACCGGCTCTCCGCTCGTGCCGCGCCGGCTGACCGATCAGGCGGCCAGCACGCTCGGCTCGCTGCGGGATGACTGTGACGGCCGGCTCATCCACCAGGACCTCCACTTCGACAACGTGCTCGCCGCCGACCGGGAGCCGTGGCTGGCGATCGACCCCAAACCGCTGTCCGGCGAATGGGCCTTCGCCGTCGCGCCGGCGCTGTGGAACCGCTGGGACGAGGCGACGCGTGCCCACAACGTCCGCACCCACTTGCGACTGCGCCTCGGGATCATCGCTGAGGCAGCCGAGATCGACGAAAACCGCGCCCTGGCTTGGAGTTTCGTGCGCATGGTGACGAACGCGATCTGGGAGACACAGGAGAGGGTGCCCGACAAGGACACCCTCTCCCGGTGGATCACCGCCGCGAAGGCGATGACCTAACCCCACGAAGTTCCTCCCCCGCTTCGCTCCTCCGGATACTTCGCGGGGACCCCGGTCGCATTCAGGGCTGCTCAGTAACGATCACTTGTGCTTGGCGAGGACGGTGTCCCAGCTGTCCTTGGTCTGCAGCAGGGTGCTGTAGTCGGCCGTGCTGTTCTTGATCTCCTTGCCGTTGATGAAGATCGTCGGGGTGCCGGTGACGCCGGCCTTACCTGCGTTGTCCATCGTCGCCTTCACGTACTTGTCGTACGTCCCCTTGCCGACACACGAGTTGAACGTGGTCAGCGCGGCACCGGTGATACCGGCCTGTTTGCCGTAGGCCTTGATGTTGGCGATGGTGAAGCTGTCGCCGTTCATCTCCTGGCTCTCGGGGCGCTGCCCCGCGAACGTCGCCTTGTGATACTCGGCGGCCTTGCCGGCGTCGGCTGCGCAGTAAAGGCCGTTCGCAGCGATCGTCGAAGCGGGTTGGTTGTGGAAGTTGTCCTCCAGGAACGTCATCAAGTGCCAGACCAGCTTGATCTTGCCCGCTTTGGCGTCCGCGAGGATCTGCTCACCGTTGGCCTTCTCCAGGTCGTTGCAGATCGGGCACTGGAAGTCCTCGTAGAGGTCCACCGTCGGCGCACCGGACTTCAACTGCACGGTCGGGTAGGCACGCAGACCCTGCGCGTTGCTGGTGCCGCCCTTCGGCACCGGCCCGGAGTAGGCGCCGCTCCCGTTCGCCTGGGTCACGAAGACCGCGACGACGACGATGACGACCAGGACCGCGGCGATGATGCCACCGATCAGGCCCTTGGACGGTCCGTCCTTCGGCTTGCTGGCCGCGAGTCTCTGCGATGCATCAGGGCGTGGCATGAAGTCACCTTAACTAGGGAGTTACTTGAACCTGAAACGACTGTGGGCTGGGAGCGGTTCCGCGCAGCGCGACGGGCCCGGTCACCCCCAGAGCGCGCGATCGGCGCTCAGTCTGGTGCGGGGCCAGATCACCAGCCAGCCGGCGCAGATCAACAGCCCGACGTCGCGCAAGATGTCCCATTTGTATGCCGCAGTGGTCGGCAGCTTGCCGTTGCTGCCGAAGCAGCCGCACTGGATCACGATGCCGCGAGCCCACACCGAGCTGATCCCGATGATGAACGCGATCATCAGCAGCCCGCCGAGAACGGCCGTCATCCGAGTCATCAGGCCGGCGATCAGCAGCAAGCCGAGAAGGATCTCCACGAACGGCATGACCGTGCCCCAGATGTTGCCCAGATCGTAGGGCAGGATTCGGAACGCGCGCGTGTCGAGCCGGGTCGCGTCGAGCTCCCGGGCCTTGAGGACGCCGGCCACCAGATAGGTCACGCCGAGGATGAGGCGAGCGGCGACGCCGATCCACTCCATCGCCGGGTGCTGCTGCCACGGGGTGCGTGCCGCCACGCCGGATGACGCCGAGTCGATCTGCTCTGTCACGCCGGACAGGGTAAACGACTAGTCTGTCGGCGCCGCGTGGCCCACGGCGGCGAACCGTCCGGAGACGCCGGGCGCCTGGCCGTCATACAGCGCGATCCCGATCAATGGAAAGGTCCGCACACCACCATGGCAACACCCACCGGCCGCGAGAAGCTCGCCGCCCTGCAGGCGCAGCAGGCGCGCGCAAACCGCCAGAAGAAGCTGCTCGCCATCACGTCTGCCGCAGTCGTCGTGGTGCTCGTCGCCGTCGCGGTGTTCTTCGTGGTCGGCCAGAACAAGAAAGACTCGGAGAACAAGAAGGCGGTGTCGGCCGCCACCAATGCGGCTTACCTCAACACCGTGCTGTCGATCCCGGCTTCGACGTACAACGCGGTGGGACGCGGCTCGGCCAACACCGCCCCGAAGCAGGTCAGCGGTTCCCTGTTGACCAAGAACGGCAAGCCGGAAGTGCTCTACATGGGTGCGGAGTACTGCCCGTTCTGCGGCATGGAGCGCTGGGCGCTGACCGCGGCACTGTCCCGCTTCGGCACGTTCACCGGGCTCAAGTCGGCCGTGTCGACCGCGAACGACAACCCGGCCAACATCCCGACACTGACCTACCTGGACGCGAAGTACACCAGCAAGTACCTCACCTTCACCACCTTCGAGATGGCGGACCGCGCCGGCAACAAGCTGCAGACGCCGGACAAGGCGTCGACCGCGCTGTTCAGCAAGTACGACGCCGGCGGATCGATCCCGTTCATCGACTACGCCAACCAGGCCGTCTCGGTCGGTGCGACGTTCCAGGGCGCGGGCTTCATGCAGAACGTGCCTGGCGCGTCGATCGCGGACGCCCTCAAGAACCCGAACTCGACTGCCGCGCAAGCGATCATCGGCGCGGCCAACGTGATCACCGGCCGGCTGTGCAGCCTCACGAAGGGCGAGCCCTCCGACGTCTGCGCGTCGACCGGTGTCCTCAAGGCTCAGGCAGGGGTCTAGCGGTCGATGGCCGACGACCTGTTGCACCTGCGCCACCCACGGTGGCTGCCGCCGGTCTCCCTCGTGCTCGCCGTGCTCGGCCTCGCCGACGCCGCATACCTCACCTTCGAGCACTACAGCGGCTCGACGTCGCTGGCGTGCTCCGACAGCGGCGCGATCGACTGCGCCAAGGTGACGACAAGTCAGTGGTCGTCGATCGCCGGGGTGCCCGTTGCGCTGCTCGGCCTGCTGTTCTTCGTGGGTATGACGATCCTCTGCCTGCCGGTCGTCTGGCGCCGTACGACGGCCGCGCTCGACACCGCGCGGATCGCCGCTGCCGGCATCGGGCTGCTGATGGTCTTCTACCTGCTGTGGGCCGAATTCGTACAGATCCACGCGATCTGCCTGTGGTGCACCGGCGTGCACGTCATCACCTTCGTGCTGTTCTTCGCGCTGGTCTTCGGGCAGATCCTGCGCGTGCCGATGGACGACTTCTCATCAGTCGGTGATCCAGCTGCCGACGATCTGCAGGCGCCTTGATGATCCGGAGCTCTGACGCTCCAACTCGAGACGTAGGCACTCGTCAGCCACGTGCGAACCAGCCCACATCTCGGGTATGATTTAGTCATACCAGGTGGAGGTGCTGTTGTGGTTCACAAGGTGGCGATCACGTTGCCCGAGGAGCTCTACGACCTGGTCGAACGGGCCCGAGGCATCGAGCACCGCTCTCGCTCCGAGGTCATCCAAGAGGCGCTGCGGACGCACTTCGGCGAGTCGGTCTACGTTCCGTCCGACGCGGAGCGTCGTGCCCTTGTCGAGGCCCTCGACGAGTTCGACCAGCACCCGGGCGCGCGACGTGAGTGGGACGACGTCCGCCGTGAGCTGTGGCCGAACGAGTGACGGTCGCCCTCGGCGAGCTCGGAGTCGAGGATCTGCGGCGCGCCCGGGACCACTACGCGCGGATCGATCCCGCATTGAGTCAGAACTTCGCCGACGCGTTCGACACCGTGATCTCCCGCATCAGGGCCTTTCCGCACGGCGCGCCACCAGTCGAGGGGTTCGCCGGCCTGCGACGGGCTCGAATGCGGCGATTCCCGTACGGCGTGTTCTACCGTGACGCCCCCGATCAGGATCCCGTCATCCTCGTTGTCCGCGTGCTGCACAGCTCCCGCGATACCAGCGGACACCTCGACGACTGACGGCGGTGCGCTGATCCGGGCCTGACCAGCAACAGCCCCCTCAGCAGCGATGGCCGGCTGTACGCAGGAGTCCGGCTCCGTCGGATCCCTAGGACGCCGCCCCGCATGCCGATCGTTTGCCGGGACGCATCACCTCTCTGCGTCGCGGTTGTGTCTGGCTGTGATCACTTGACGCGCTTGCTTACGGTAGAAGCGCCTAGTCGCCCCCTCTGTGGTGTCCCACGATTTGAAAAACTCGGAGCGCACCTTCGACGACAGAAGAGAAATGCCCCAGCCGTCGACGCGGGATGCCGCGTCGAGTCTAAACAGGCGGCGGGCGAGGTCTTCTACGTCTTGGTCGACCTCGACCTCATCGCCGTTGTCATCCATCCAGTGACTGTGGACTGCAATGCCACCAGCGTCAACGCCGTCTCGCATGAGGATCGCTCGTCGGGACGTTCGTGCGGTATTCACTGCCGACCGCTGTGAGCTCCACATCGGGGCTGTGATCGGTGTCAGTGTGTGACGTGCTGGGCGCGGTGGCTGCGTCGGGTCAAGACAACAGCGGACCGCAGACACCAGAGTGCGATTGCGCCGCTCACAAAGGCCGCGAACGCGATTCCTACCTGTGCCCCGGTCTCGTCGATAATCAGGCCGTACACCGTGTATGCGAACCGTGAGGTCATCAAGACCGCGAACGCCCAGACGAGTACAAGGCGCAAGAAAGTGGGCACAGACTGAACCGCACCGGGAGGGGTGGCCGCTGCCGACCGGTGCAGCACATTCGGCGCAGCTCGGTCAGCAATCGTGTGTTGTGGCACGCTCCCGGGTGACGATCGTTGTATGGTCACCGGGTGGGGTCCAGGATGCCGTCGCATCGTGCACATCCCGCAGCAGCACTCCCGCCGAACGCACACCATCCAGCGATGTGCAATGCCGCCAAGACTCTTCTCCGGCATCACCAGGTACGTAGCGCAGATACTCATACCCACCAGCGCACTCCAGGGGTTCTGGCACACGCAAACCTCGGTCGCGCAGGTGAGACAGCAACCGATGCAGCGTCGGCGTCCACGGGAACGCCGGCCGCCGCACCACATCGCCCGTAATCGTCACCCGCTCGTCGAACGCCATGTTCTGAGGCTAGGCGGCGTCGACACCTCGGGGGTCATTGGACGATCGTCGTACAGGCACACGTTTCGTGGTGTTGAGTTGGCGCTATGTCCTGCGATTTTTGCGGTACGACCCCGGCAGAGGTCGTGCACCATCTCGACGAAGAAAAGACATCGTTCTCGATCTACGGCAAGGGAACGGTCTTCGCCTCATGGATTTCGTACTGCGAACAGTGTGAGGCTCTCTACCGTGATGGTGACGATGAGGCCTTGGTGGCCCGCCAAGCTCGCTGGGAGGAGACCGATCCTGAAGACATCGACGAGACGGTGCGGAATCCGCTAAAAGTCCTACGCGCGGCTGACCTTGGCACGTTTGCGGTCGACGACCTATTGCCGCCCGGCGTGACGCCGTTGCGGGCTCAGGGGTTCACCCCCGTTGAAGAACTCGCCGGCCTCGCCTGCATCGGAGAACTGTGGCCTGTCGATCATCGCAGAGGGCTCCCAGAGACCCGTCCGGACCGGGAAGACGCCTCTCCCGGCGGCGTGTTTTGGCTCGTTCGCTCTCCGTGGGAATGGATCGGCACTGCTGACTTGATCCGCACCATGATGCGATGGGTGGACAGTGGTCTTCCGCCCCAAGGTGGCCAGATTGGCTTGCTGATCCGAGACCGTGTCGCCCGATTTCTTGCGTTCGACGAAGAAACCATCCACCAGATCTCTGACGCCCACTGAGATGACCCCTGACCGCAAGTTCGTGCCAAGTCGCGGTACCACTTCCCGAGTCCCGATAGACGTTCCCTGTACGGCAACGCCGCAGGCCGCCGGGCCATCCAGGCGCGCGACCACGGTGGCTGTCCCGCAGAGGCAGTCCGCCTGGGATCCCGGGACAGGGACCTCAACCGAACACATCGTGGCGCGCCCGATGGCTGTCGCCGATGGCGACGGTCTGAGGATTTGGACAGGTTCATGAGAATGCCTTCTCGTCCATAACTTGTCGCGCCGCAGGTCAGAGCACTGCGCAGGCCGACAGATCGCGACGGAATATATGCACCTCGCCTCAACCGGTCCAGTCGCGGACGACGCGCAGCACGTCGAGTAGTTCGTGGGCGACCGCGTCGGGCGTCGCCTCGGTCGCGACGATCTGTGCCTCGGGGAGCACCGAGTGCGGGATCCAGATCGCCCGCATGCCGACCTGTTGCGGTCCGTGGATGTCCTCGAAGAGGCGGTCCCCGACGTACACACACGCCTCCGGCGATGCGTCGACCGCCTTCGCCGCCGCCAGGAACGCCTCGCGGTGCGGCTTGGTCCACGGGATCTCACTGGAGTAGACGTCGCCGTCGATCAGGTCGAGGACACCGTCGCGCTCGAAGATGCCGCGGTGGTAGTCGCGGTCCCAGATGGTGTTGGACAGCACGCCGACCCGAATTCCATTGTCATGCAAGCCCTCCCAGAGTTGCCGCACCTGCGGGTCGGTCATCGTGTGCGGCTCCCAGAAGCTGCGGTATGCCGTCAGACCGTCCCGGTGTGCGCGCCCGACGAGGTCGGCGCCCGCGTCGCGCAGGATCTGCTCCAGCGTGGCGCTGCTGTGCTCGTCGCGAGCCCGCGCCCAGGCAGCACCGGCCATCTCGAGAAAGCGCGCGGCGAGCCGCCGGTCGCCATACGCCTCGGCATACGACATCGCTTCGGCCTCGAAGTCGATGTCGTGCCACGGGGTCAGCGTGCCGCCCCAGTCGAAGATGACGGCTTCGACGTTGCTCACAGGGTCGGTTGGGGCTCGGCGATCTCGCGAGTCACCTCAGCGACCACGTCGTCGAGGGCGATCTCGCGGCGATTCCCCGAACGGCGGTCCTTGAGTTCGACCTTGCCGTCCGCGAGGCCCTTGCCGACCACCAGAATCGTTGGCACCCCGATGAGCTCGGAGTCCTTGAACTTCACGCCCGGCGACACCTTGCGGCGGTCGTCGAAAAGCACCTCGACGCCGGCCACCTCCAACTGGCGGACGATCTCCTCCGCCTTGACGAAGACCTCCTCGTCCTTGCCGGTGGCCACCACATGCACGTCGGCCGGCGCGACGTTGCGCGGCCAGATGAGACCGGCATCGTCCACGTTGTCCTCGGCGATCGCGCCGACCGCACGGGTCACGCCCACGCCGTACGAACCCATCGTGACGGTGACGAGCTTGCCGTGCTCGTCCAGCACCTTGAGCCCGAGCGCCTCGGCATACTTCGTGCCCAGCTGGAAAATGTGCCCCATCTCGATGCCGCGGGCCAGTTTGAGCCTGCCGTGCCCCGTGGGCGACACGTCCCCCTCGCGGATCTCGGCCGCCTGGATGGTGCCGTCGGCGGTGAAGTCGCGGCCGTGGACCAGGTCGAGCACGTGCTTGCCGTGCTCGTCCGCGCCGGTGACCCACGCCGAGCCGAGGGCGACCGAGGGATCGAGGAGGTAGCGAATCTTGCTGGCCTTCTCCTCCCCCAATGTGCCGGGACCGATGTAACCCTTGGCGAGCATCGGGTATGCGGCGAAGTCCTTCTCCTCGAAGGCTTCCACCTCGGCGGGAGCGACCTTGACCTCCAGCCTCTTCGGGTCGACCTCGCGGTCGCCGGGCAGTCCGATGGCCAACGGCTCGCGGGTGCCGTCCGGATGGACGAGCATCACGATGACGTTCTTGAGGGTGTCGGCAGCGGTCCAGGCCCGGCCGTCGGCCCGCGGGTGGTCCTTGTTGAGCGCGTTGACCAGGGTCTCAATCGTGGGCGTGTCCGGGGTCGGCTCGACATGCGCCGGTCCGGCGGTCACCTCCACCTCGGGTGCCTGCGGGATCTCGACGGCCTCGACGTTGGCCGCGTAGCCGCTCTCGTCCCGCACGAACGTGTCCTCGCCGTGCGGGCTGACCGCGAGAAACTCCTCGGAAGCCGAGCCGCCCATCGCTCCAGAATCGGCCTTGACGATCACGTATTCGAAGCCGAGCCGCTCGAAGATGCGGATGTAGGCCTCACGGTGGGCGTCATACGCCTTCTGCAGTCCAGCGTGGTCGACGTCGAAGGAGTAGGAGTCCTTCATGATGAACTCGCGACCGCGCAGGATGCCCGCCCGCGGACGTGCCTCGTCGCGGTACTTGTTCTGGATCTGGAAGAGCGCGAGCGGCAGGTCCTTGTATGACGAGTACATGTCCTTGACGGTGAGACAGAACATCTCCTCGTGCGTCGGACCGAGCAGCAGGTCGGCGTCCTTGCGGTCCTTGAGCCGGAAAAGGTTGTCGCCGTACTCGGTCCAACGGTTCGTCGCCTCGTAGGGCTCCCGCGGCAGCAGGGCCGGGAACTTGACCTCCTGGCTGCCGATGCGCTCCATCTCCTCGCGGATGATGCCCTCGACCTTGCTCAGGACACGCATGCCGAGCGGCAGCCAGGTGTAGATGCCGGGCGCGACACGACGGATGTAACCGGCGCGCACCAGCAGTTTGTGGCCCGGCAGCTCCGCATCGGCCGGGTCCTCGCGCAGGGTCCGCAGGAACAGGGTCGACATACGCAGTGCCACGGGGGCTCCTTCGGGTGTTTCGAACAGATGTGAAGACACCGCAGGATATCCGTCAGCACCCGGCGGCGCCGAACGCAATAGCGAGCCACGACAGCCGCCGGAAGCTGGGAAGCTCCTGACAGCTCGGCAACGGCCAGGTAAAGCGCTGGGGCGTCTCGCTGAACTTCTCGCAACGGCAACAGATCCGACGGCGCCGACGCCACATCGGAGGCGCTGCCCGTCGATACGTTGGTGCGGTGCCCTGCCGCAGGAAGACGCTGCTCGCCACGACCGGACTTGCTCTCGTCGCGGTGACCGGCTGCAGCACCGGCCAGGCGGCGCGGCCGGGCAACTCACCCGACTCCGCGGTGCCGATGGTGCAGGCGTCCCGCAGCCACTGCGGTCAGGGCTGGACCCGTGCGGAAGCCGGCGAGGTGCAGGTGACGGTGCGCAACACCGACGTCAACGCCGAGGAGGTCTATCTCGCCGACGACGCCGGGAAGCTCTACGGGGAGGTGGACCCGCTCGGCCCGGGCGCAAGCGCAGCGCTGCGGACCTCGCTCGCCGCGGGCACCTACCACCTGGTCTGCTCGGTGAACGACGGCTCTCCGGTCCACGGCCCGGACATCTCGGTCACCGGCGACGCCGCCGGCGCGCCGGGGGTGCAGCCGGTCACGTCGGCGCAGCTGGCTCCGGCTGTCATCGGATACCAGCGCCGGGTGACGGCGCGACTGAAAACCCTCCAAGGCGAGGCGAAGACGCTGACCGCGGCACTCCGGCGAGACGACGGCGTGGCGGCCCGGAGCGCGTGGCGCGCAGCGAACCGGACGTGGAACACCATGGGCGGCGCGTATGGCGCATTCGGTGCCCTCGGCGAAGCGGTCGCCGGCACCGCGTTCCCGTTGCCGGACGGGGTTCATGACGCGCACTGGACCGGCCTGCTGCGCATCGAATACGGGCTGTGGCACGGTCAGTCACCGGCATCGCTGGCCGCCCTCGGCGGCGTGCTCCAGCGGGACCTGACGACACTGCGGAATCAGCTGCAGACAACGCAGTTCCAACCGATCGACGTCGTGAACCGCACCCACGAGATCACCGAGGACACCCTGCAGCAGACGCTCACCGGCCACCACGATTACGGCGCGCACGCCCAGCTATCCGATGCCCTCGCCCAGCTGGACGGCACCGCCGAGTTGCTCGACGTGCTCCATCCCCTGCTGGCGCCCCGGTTCCCCGGACTCGCCGCGGCTGACCGATGGATCGTCAAGACCCGCAATGACATTGACGCGCAAGGCCGATGGAACGCGACTCCACCGAACTCGGTGCCCACCGCCGGCCACCAGCTCGTCGACAGCGACATCTCGCAGCTCGCCGAGCTGCTCACCCCGGTCCCCACCATCCTCGAGCCGAGAACGTATTGACCATGAGTGAAGTCAGCCGCAGATCGATGTTGCGCGCCGGGTTGCTCACCGGCGGCGCGGGCGCAGTTGCGGTCGCCGCGACCGCGGGGCACGCCGTCGCCGAAACATCGGCGCCGCAGGCTCCGGCGCGGCGCGCACTCGCGCCGTTCCACGGCACGCACCAGAGCGGAATCGTCGGCGACCCGCTGTCGGCGGCAACCATTGTCGCGTTCGACCTCACAACCGCCGACCGAGCCGGCCTCATCACACTGCTGCGGACGCTCACCACCACCCTGCGCGCGCTCACGGCGGGCGGCGTCTTGCGATCGCCCGGCATCAGCACGACCGGTGACAACGGGATCCTCGGACCGTCGACTCCGGCCCGCGCCCTCGAGTCCGTCGTCGCGCTCGGATCCGGCGTCTTCACCGACAGATTCGGACTCACCGATGCCAAACCCCGGCGGCTGCGCGCCATGGACACCTTCGCCGACGATCAGCTCGATCCGGCGTGGTGTGGTGGCGATCTGCTGCTCACGCTGCAAGCACACGACCGCGACGTGGTGATCAACGCATTGCGGGAGGTATGCCGGGCCACGCGCGGTGCGATGCAGATCCGTTGGAAACAGGACGGGTTCACCTCCGCTCCGCGGCCGGCCGGCCACCCGCGCAACCTGCTCGGCTTCAAGGACGGCATCGCCGGACCCAATCCCGCGGATGCCGCACAGCTGGACTCGCTCGTCTGGGCAGCGCCGGGCGAGCCGGCCTGGGCCGCCGGCGGCAGCTACTACGTCATGCGCCGGATCCGCATGCTGGTCGAGTTCTGGGACCGTGTGTCGACCTCCGAGCAGGAGCGAATCTTCGGTCGCCGCAAGGACTCCGGCGCCCCGCTGACCGGTGGCTCAGAGCTCACGGCGCCGAACTACACGAACGACCCGAGCGGCAGCGCGATCCCGCTGGACAGCCACATCCGGCTGGCCAATCCGCGCACGTCTGCCACCGCCGGCTCGCAGTTCCTCCGGCGCTCCTATTCGTACGACGCCGGCGTGGACTCCGTCGGCAACCTCGACATGGGCCTGATGTTCGGGGCGTTCAACGCCGACCTGGACCGGCAGTTCGTGACGGTGCAGCGCCGGCTCGCCGGCGAACCGCTCGCCGATTACATCACCCCAGTCGGTGGCGGCTACTTCTTCGCGCTGCCCGGCGTCCGCAGCCCCACCGATTTCTACGGGAGCGCCCTGCTCACGTGACCCAGCCCCCGCAACACCCACCCCGGAAGGAAGAACTGTGCACAAGAAGCCCGCTCTGCTTGCCGCGTCGGCAAGCGCCGTCATTCTCGCAGCCGGAACGACCGTCGCCATACAGTCCAGCGCGCATGCCGCGGACGCATCGCATCCGCGCCCTCATCCGCCGCACACCCGGACCACGACACCGATCAAGCACCTCGTCGTGCTCTTCGACGAGAACGTGTCCTTCGACCACTACTTCGGCACCTACCCCCACGCCGCCAACACCGACGGCACGACGTTCACCGCTGCCCGTCACACACCGCGGGCGAACACCGAGCAGAACGTGGGCCTCATCCGGTCGAATCCCAACCTGTACAAGCCGTTCCGGCTCTCGCCGGACCAGGCGGTCACCTGCGACCAGAACCACGCCTATCTGCCGGAGCAGAAGGCGGTCGACGGCGGCACGATGGACAAGTTCATCGAGAACACCAGTGTGGACACCTGCACCGGCGAGTTCGGTGCGCCGGGACTGGCGATGGGTTACTACGACGGCAACACGGTCACGGGGCTGTGGAACTACGCGCAGCACTATGCGATGAGTGACAACTACTACGGCTCCAACTACGGCCCCTCGTCACCGGGAGCCGTCAATCTGGTGTCGGGCAACACGTGGGGCATCCACGCGGTCGATCCCAAGACCGGCGCGCCCACCTCGGACAGCTATGTCGTGTCCACGCCGAACGCGCAGGGCGTCGGCACCATGACGAACGACCCGGACCCGGCATACGACGACTGCTCCGGCCACAACCACACGTCGACCAACAACCTCGGCGCCATGGAGGGCAAGAACATCGGCGACGAGCTGAACGCAGCCGGTGTCTCGTGGGGATGGTTCCAGGGTGGCTTCACGCCCAACACCCCGTACGCCGGGGACGGCACGTACGCGCAGTGCACCACCTCCCACGCCAACGTGGGCGGCGGCACATCGGTGGACTACAGCCCGCACCACAATCCGTTCGAGTACTACAAGTCGACGTCCAATCCGCATCACCTACCGCCGAAATCGCTCGCGGAGGTCGGGCACAACGGTCAGGCCAACCACCAGTACGACCTGAGCTGGTTCAACGACGCGCTGAAGGCAGGTGACCTCCCGGCCGTGTCGTTCCTCAAGGCGCCGTCCTACCAGGACGGACACGCCGGCTACTCCGACCCGATCGACGAACAGCACTTCCTGGTCGACGAGATCAACGCGATCCAGCAGTCACCGGACTGGAAGAGCACCGCAATCGTGGTGACGTATGACGATTCGGACGGCTGGTACGACCATCAGTTCGCGAAGATTCGCACCGGGGCGCGCGACGCGTCGCTCAACGAGCCGATGTGCACCAGTGTCCCCGAGCCGGTCACGAGCACGGGACCGCAGGACGACCGGTGCGGGCCCGGGCCGCGGCTGCCGTTCCTGGTGATCTCGCCGTACTCCAAGGTGAACGCGGTCGGTCACCAGCCGCTCGAGCAGGCCTCGGTGATCAAGTTCGTCGAGCAGAACTGGCGGCTGCCACAGCTCGGCAACGGATCGTTCGACGCGCGGGCGAAGTCGTTCGCGTCACTGCTGAGCTTCCGGCGGCCGACGGCGTCGACGGTGCTGCTGAAGCAGGATGGTTCGGTCGCCAGCGTGACGCCGCCCCGCCGGCACCAGGGTCACTGAGGGACGCCGGCGCGTTCCACGATCGCGGCAGCGTCGAGCCCGGCCGGCAGGGTGCCGAACACCCCCGCGTGCTGCCCGAGCACCCGGGAGGCGAGGAACGCGTCGGCCACTGCCGCCGGGCTGTGCCGGATCAGCAGCGAGGCCTGCAACAGCACGGCCATCCGCGCGGCGAGCCACCTCGCGACATACTCGGCGGATGATGGATCCGTAAGACTGGCAATCGTCTTGAGCACCTCGACGGCCCCGTCGTGCAGCTCCGGCGAGTCCGCCGTCTCCACCTCGTCGCGCCAGGCGTCGACGCCTTCCGGCTGCCGCTGCAGCACCCGCAGCACATCGAGCGCGTTGACGTTGCCACTGCCTTCCCACACGGAGTTGAGCGGCGACTCGCGGAACAGCAACGGCAGGCCGGACTCCTCGACGTAACCGTTGCCGCCGAGCACTTCCAGCGCTTCGGCGACGTGGAACGGCGTCCGTTTACAGACCCAGAACTTCGCCAGTGGCAGCCCGATCCGGCGCAGTGCCCGTTGCCGGGGGTCGTCGGGAGACTCCACCGCGCGTGCCAGGCGCAGACCCAGCGCCGTGGCCGCCTCGGACTCGATCGCCAGATCTGCCAGCACGTTTCGCATCGCCGGTTTGTCGACGAGCAGCCCACCGAACGCGCGACGGTGCTTCGCGTGCCAGATCGCCTCGGCCAGACTGCGGCGCATCAGGGACGCCGACCCCAGCACGCAGTCCAGCCGGGTGGCGGCAACCATCTCGATGATGGTGCGCACACCGTCGCCCTCCCCGCCGAGGCGCTGGGCGAACGCGTCGACGAACTCCAGCTCGCTGGACGCGTTGGACCGGTTACCGAGCTTGTCCTTGAGCCGCACGATCCGCAGCCCGTTGCGGGTGCCGTCCGGCAGCACCCGCGGCACGACGAAACAGCTCAGCCCGCCGGGCGCTTGCGCAAGCACCAGGAAGAGGTCGTTCATCGGCGCCGAGGTGAACCACTTGTGCCCGGTGAGCCGGTAGCCGTCGGCGGTCTGCGTCGCGACCGTCAGGTTGGTCCGCACGTCGGAGCCGCCCTGCTTCTCGGTCATCCCCATGCCGGCCAGCAGGCCCTGCTTCTCGGCCATGGGCCGCAGCCCGAAATCGTAAGTCTTCGAAGCCAACCCGGGGGTCAGCTGCTCGGCCAGAGTCGCGTCGGCACGGAGCGCCGGCACGGCGGCATACGTCATCGTCATCGGGCACGCGTGCCCCGGCTCCACCGCGGTCCAGGCGATGTATGCCGCCGCCCGGCGCACGTGCGGCATCGGCTCGCCGGACGTCCAGGGCGCGCCGGTCAGACCGAAGCCGACCCCCTGTTGCAGCATCCAGTGCCAGCTCGGGTGGAAGTCCACCTCGTCGATGCGTGCGCCGTAACGGTCGACCGGGCGGAAGACCGGCTCGTGCTGGTTCGCGAGCATCCCGTGCTCGCGAGCCTCGGCCGAACCCGCGCTCTCCCCCAGCGGGAGCAACGAATCGAGGACGCGGTCGGCTGCGTCACCGGCCTGGGCCCGCACCGCCGTGAGAAGGGCGTTGTCACCGGTCACGGTGTTGTGGCCGGTCAGCGGAGGCGGCTGATTGCCCGGAACGTGCGCGACGGAGTCCGACGGTGGCGCCATACAGCTCAGGGTACGCACGAGGACTGCGGCACGCGTTACGGTCGACGGGTGCGAGCAGCCAATCCCTACCGCGATCTCCCGACCGTCACCACGGTGCAGGAGCTCGAGACGTTCGGAACACCGGACCCGCCGATCCGCGACAAGGTGCGCGACCGGCTGCACCCGTTGGACAAGGACTGGCTGGCGGCCTCGCCATTGGTGTTCGTCGGCACCGCCTCCCCGGACGGCCGGTGCGATGTCTCGCCGAAGGGCGATCCCGCCGGCATCGGCCGCGTGCTCGACGATCACACCCTGGTGCTGCCCGAGCGAGCCGGCAACAAGCGGATGGATGGCTTCCGCAAGCTCCTGGCCAACCCGCACGTCGGCCTCAACTTCGTCATTCCCGGCCGCCCTGACACCTTGCGCATCAACGGAATCGGCCAGCTCGTCACCGACGGACCGTTCTTCGACGACCTGGTCGTCAAGGGCCATCGGCCGCGACTGGCCCTCATCGTGCACATCGAGGAGGTCTTCTATCACTGCCCGAAGGCGTTGCTGCGTTCCGGCGCGTGGCAGCCGGAGACCTGGCGACCCGAGTCGGTCACCCGGTATGCCGATGTCGCCAAGCAACTCTGGCGCGCTGATGACGACCCGACGGTGGTCGAGGAGCACTACCGCGAGGACCGCTACGCCGCCTCGCTCTACCCGGGGGCGTGAGCGGGCGATGAGCTGGCCGGCGCTACCGCTGCCGTGGGCCACTGACGATCTGGTGCGCGGCCCGCGTCGCTGGTGGCCAGGACCCCTCGACGTCGAAGGCCTCGCGGTCGGCAGCGTGGCGGCCGCGGCCTCGGCGGCCAACGCCATTGCGCGGGCGCGAGATTCGTCGTGGCGGTGCTTCGTTGCCAGCGGCCTGGTCGGTGCGTCCTTCGGCTCGATCGGCCGGCTGCGGATCGACGGCGAGCCGGTCCGGCCCTGGGGCGAGCTGTCCGGGTTCTTCCGCACGCGGGACGGCTGGATCCGGCTGCACGGCAACTACCCGCATCACGCGGAGGTGATCCGTGCCGTGCTCGGCGCCGCGGACCGTGCGCAGGCGGTGGCCGCCACCCGGGACAGGGACGCCGAGGAACTCGAGCGGACCGTGCGCGCCGCAGGAGGTATCGCCGGGGCGCTGCGAACGCCGGAGGTATGGCGCTCTCATCCGCACCACGTCGCAGCCGTGGCCGATCGACCGCTGGTCACTCTCGGCACCCCGACCGGTGCCGGACGACCGCTGGATGGGTCGAACTCGTTGCCCTTGCAAGGGATCCGGGTCCTGGATCTGACGCGCGTCATCGCGGGACCGACCGCAGCACGCTTCCTCGGTGCCCTCGGTGCGGACGTGCTGCGCGTCGACCGCCCGGCGCGACCGGAACTGCTCGACCAGCACCTCGACACCGGCTTCGCGAAGCGCACCACACTGCTCGACCTCGGACAGCCGGAGGAACTCGAGGTTGCCCGGCAGCTCGCCGGCAGCGCGGACATCGTCCTCACCGGTTACCGGCCGGGCGCCATGACCCGCTTCGGCCTGGACCGGGCGACGCTGCTCGCGGAGCACCCGCACCTCGTCGTCGTCGAGCTCTCGGCCTGGGGCGACTCGGGACCGTGGGGCGCGGAACGCGGTTTCGACAGCATCGTGCAGTCGGTCTGCGGCATCGCGACGACCTATGCCGACGCGGAGGGCCGCCCCGGTGCACTCCCGGTGCAAGCTCTCGACCACGCGACCGGTTATCTGATGGCGACGGCCGCCATGCGGCTGCTTGCCCGCCGCCCGCACGAGGGCGGCTCCGGCGCACGGCTGGCCCTCGCGCGCACCGCCGAGTGGCTGTTGCAGCATCCGAGCCCCGACGTAGCCCTGGCGGACACCTTCGAGGCACCCGAGTCACCACTGTGGCTCGCGTCGAGCGAATCGCCATACGGCAGAATCGATTACATTCGGCCGCCGCTCTTCGCCGAGGACGTGCCGCTCGACTTCCCCTCCGCTCCCCGGCGCTACGGGCAGGATCCGCCGGAGTGGTGGAGCGCCGACTGACCGGCCCCCTCAGAGGATGATGGTCGCGAACTTGCCCACCTGCCGGAACCCCGCGGCGTGGTAGGTCCGCAGCGCCGGCTCGTTGAACGAGTTGACGTAGAGCGTCACGGTCGGTGCCACGGTCTCGATGATCTGCTGCACCACCGCGCGCATGGCCGGCGTCGCCATCCCCTGACCGCGTCGTTCCGGAGCGACCCAGACGCCCTGGAGCTGGGCGACCCCCGCCGCGAGCGATCCGATGTCGGCCTTGAAGACCACCCGGTGCCCCTCGGTCACCACGAACGTGTGGCCCGCACCGATCAGCGCGGTGACCATCCGCCGGTAGTCGCGATCCGAGCCGACATACGGCGGGTAGCCGATCTCCTCGGTGAACATCGCCGCCGACGCCGGCAGCACCTGGTCGACCTCGTCGAGGCGGGCCCGGCGCACCCGCCGGTCGATGGCGCCGGAGCCGGGGGTGGGAACGGTCGAGACGGCCATCATCGGCTGGTCCGGCCGCACCGAGCGTGCCTCTCCCCAGTGCCGCTCGAGGCGCGCCCAGAGGCCGAGCACCTGGTCGGCGTCACCGAAGATGGAGGAACATCTGCGCCGTTTGCGGCGCAACCGGGACGCGAACGAGTCCAGCGCAGCGCCGTCCGCGCCGATCGGCACCACATTGGCCGACGTCCAGCACATCGAGCGCAACCGATGGCCCTCTTCCACGCCGAGCAGGGCGCCGGCGAACGCCGGCCCACCTTCCAGCAGGCGCGCCGCGACGAAGACGTTGGCCAGCGGGTCGACCGCACACAGATCCAACGCCGCGGAGAAATCACCCGGCCCGAGGGACCGCGCGCCGCTGAGCGTCCGTAACACGGCTCCAGCCTTTCATCCACCGCCGGGCGGCACACCGAAAACCACCGATCGATTCGTCGTACTTCACCGATACAGTGCGTCCTGATGACTGCCCCGGATCGGACCACTCCCCGCGGAACGATCGTCCACGCCGACTACCGCAAGTGGGACGGCTCCCCGCACTGGCAGAGCGTGGGCTTCCTGCTCGGCGTCGACGAACACGGCAGCTGGGTCGCCTATCCCGAAGGTACCCATTTCGAGCGGCCCGGTGCCGCGTTCGACCTCGAGTGCGACTCGGTATCACTCTTCCCCGACGCAGGCTTCACCCCGGCGTTCAACGCCGCCACCGGCGCCGACCAGGTGCAGGTGTATGTCGACACGACGACCCGGCCGCGGTGGTCGCGTGCCGGTGGCGAGCTGCGCGTCACGATGATCGACCTCGACCTGGACGTGATGCAGCGCAAGAACGGCTTCAGTTACGTCGACGACGAGGACGAGTTCGTCGCACACCAAAGGAGATTCGGCTATCCGCCCGAAGTCGTCGCTCGTGCCGAGGCGGACACCCGGATGGTGTTCGCGGCCCTGCGCGACGGCCGCGGGCCCTTCGACGGCACCGGTCTGCGGTGGCTCGACCTGGTCCGCGAGCGCGCAGATCTCAGCCGACGCTGACGCTCGGGCCGCCTGCTGCGTCCTCGTCGATCGGCTCGCCCATCTCCTCGGCGATCCGCATCGCCTCCTCGATGAGCGTCTCGACGATCTGCGACTCCGGCACGGTCTTGATGACCTCGCCCTTGACGAAGATCTGGCCCTTGCCGTTGCCGGAGGCGACGCCGAGGTCGGCCTCACGCGCCTCCCCCGGACCATTGACGACACAACCCATGACGGCAACGCGCAACGGCACCGTCATACCCTCCAGGCCCGCGGTCACCTGCTCGGCCAGCGTGTAGACGTCGACCTGGGCGCGGCCGCACGAGGGGCAGGAGACGATCTCCAGCTTGCGCGGCTTCAGATTGAGCGACTGCAGGATCTGGTTGCCGACCTTGACCTCCTCGACCGGCGGAGCGGACAACGAGACCCGGATGGTGTCCCCGATGCCCTGCGACAGCAGCGCACCGAAGGCGGTCGCCGACTTGATCGTGCCCTGGAAGGCGGGCCCGGCCTCGGTGACCCCGAGGTGCAACGGCCAGTCGCCGCGCGCGGCGAGCAACTGGTAGGCGCGCACCATGACGACCGGGTCGTTGTGCTTCACCGAGATCTTGAACTCGTGGAAGTCGTGCTCCTCGAAGAGACTGGCCTCCCAGACGGCGGACTCCACCAGAGCCTCCGCGGTCGGCTTGCCGTACTTCTCCAGCAGTCGCCGGTCGAGCGACCCGGCGTTGACGCCGATGCGGATGGACACCCCGGCGTCCTTGGCCGCGCGGGCGATCTGCTTGACCTGGTCGTCGAACCTGCGGATGTTGCCGGGGTTGACCCGCACGCCGGCACAACCGGCGTCGATCGCGGCGAAGACGTACTTCGGCTGGAAGTGGATGTCGGCGATGACCGGGATCTGGGACTTCTTGGCGATCGCGGGCAGCGCGTCGGCGTCGTCCTGACTGGGGCAGGCGACCCGCACGATGTCGCAGCCGGCCGCGGTCAGCTCGGCGATCTGCTGCAGGGTCGCGTTGATGTCGGTGGTCGGGGTGGTGCACATCGACTGCACCGAGATCGGGGCGTCACCCCCGACCTCCACCTTGCCGACCTTGATCTTGCGGGACTTGCGGCGGGGAGCGAGCACCGGCGCCGGGGCGCTCGGCATACCGAGGGAAACAGTCACCCTCTCAGTATTACTCGCGCAGCGCGGGCTGATCGCACCGGCCGTCCTGCAGCGCCGACCACATTTTCAACAAACTGTTGACGGATGGTATGTGCTGTGTCACCCTTTCACGTACTGAAATGAATATTCCACATTGCGAGAAAGCGGGCCCTGTCTCCCGAACAGGGCGGGCCGTTGCGCCACCCGCTCCTTTCACGTCATCGTTGTTCATCCAACAGAGGGAGCCCATCCTCATGATCGACAAGCTCAAATCCCCGCCCCGCGCCCGGCACCGCGTGCCGCGCGACTGCTGAAGGGTGAGCGCCGTGAAACTCCTACGACGCGCGGGTGATTCCAGGTATCAAGGTCGTCCCGAGGACACGATGTACGGTCCCGGCCGCCTGCTGACCTACGGCACCCAACACATCCTGACGATGTATGGCGGAGTGATCGCCCCACCCCTCATCATCGGCGGAGCTGCGCACCTCAAACCGACCGACATCGGGCTGCTCGTGACCGCCGGTCTGTTCATCAGCGGCGTGGCCACTCTGCTGCAGACGCTCGGTGCCGGACCGGTCGGCAGCCGGCTGCCCATCGTCCAGGGCGTGTCCTTCGCCAGCGTATCGACGATGGTGTCGATCGCCAGCAAGGACGGACTTCGGCCGGTCCTCGGCTCGATCATCGTGGCCGGCCTCATCGGCGTCATCGCATCGACCTACTTCGCACGCATCGTGCGGTTCTTCCCAGCGGTTGTGACCGGGTCGATCATCACCGTCATCGGAGCCTCCCTGCTGCCGACCGCGTTCATGTGGTGCAGTGGCGGCAACCCGGGAGCGAAGGACTACGGCTCACCGACGAATATCGGCCTCGCGGCGATCACCCTGCTGATCATCGTGCTGATCAGCAGACTCTTCCAGGGTGCGATCTCGCGGCTGTCGATCTTGATCGGCATGGTGATCGGCACGCTGATCGCCGTCGTGACAGGCCACGCCGACTTCTCCTCCGTCAAGGACGCCAAGGTCGTCGAACTGCCCCAGTTCCTGCATTTCGGCTCCCCCCAGTTCCAGATCGGCGCGATCATCTCGATGACCATCGTGATCTTCGTGATCATGACCGAGACCACCGCCGACATCCTGGCCATCGGCGAGATCGTGGAGACCGAGGTCGACGACAAGCGGGTGGCCGCCGGCCTCCGTGCGGACATGGCAGCCACGACCGTTGCCCCGCTGTTCGGCAGTTTCCCGGCCAGCGCCTTCGCGCAGAACGTCGGGCTGGTGGCGCTCACCGGGATCAAGAGCCGGTTCGCCGTCGCCGCCGGTGGTGGCGTGCTGGTCGTGCTCGGCCTGCTGCCGGTGGTCGGTGCGGTGATCGCCGGCATCCCGTTCCCGGTGCTGGGTGGCGCGGGAATCATTCTGTTCGGTTCGGTGACCGCGAGCGGTATCCGCACGCTGGCGAGGGTCGACTACAAGAACGGCCTGAACCTGGTGATCGTCTCGGTCGCCTTCGCCTTCGGCATGATCCCGGTCGGTATGCCCACCTTCTGGGACAAGTTCCCGGACTGGTTCGGCGTCATCATGGACTCCGGCATCAGCTCGGCCGCGATCAGCGCGGTGTTGCTCAACATCTTCTTCAACGAATGGAAGTGGGGCAACAAGCCGGGGGCGTCCGTCTTCGCCGAGCGCGAGGACCGCGTCGAGCAGTTCGGTGACCGCCTCGAGGACGACATCCGCCGGTCGGAACCGCATCGTCGCCACCGGTCCGGCGCCGACGAGGCCGGCGTCGAGCCGGGCTCGGCTCAGGGCTCCGCGCTCGCGGGCGAATCAGCAGGTGGCGCCGAGAGCTCTGCCGGCGGTGGAGTCACCACCGAATAACGGCGGAGCACCGTTGAACCCCGTCATGCCGGTCCACCTGGAGTGGGCCGGCATGACGGCATTTCAACGACCGGAAGATCGTCGGCCCGGCATGCGCCACACCGACACGTGCGACTCGCTCTCTGCGGTGAACTGGCTGCCGTGCCAGTCGGCGACCCGCTGCTCGAGCGTCATACCGGCGAGCTGTGCCATCAGGTCGCATTCGGCCGGCCAGACGTAGCGGAAGTTGCTGGTGCCGTAGCGAAAGCTGCCATCGGCGGCCCGCGTGTAGTGGTGCGACGTGCCCTGTTGCGTCACCAGGTCGTAGGTGTCGAAACCGGTGTGCTGCTCACTGACGTGGAACGGCACCGCGGTCTGGCCCGGTGGCATTCGCCTGATCCCGGGGATCCACAACTCGATCACGAAGCGACCAGCCGGCGCGAGATGTCGCGCGGCATTCCGGAACACCTCGACCTGCTCGGCCTGGGTCCGCACATTGCCCAGGCTGTTCCAGACCAGATAGACCAGCGAGAACTCACCGTCGACGACAGCGGTCGCCATGTCGCCGACAACCACCGGCAGGTCGGGACGTTTCGCGTGGAGCTGCTCGACCATCGCTGCGGACAGCTCGATGCCGGAGACCGGGATCCCCTGGTCCAGCAAGGGGATCGCGACGCGCCCGGTGCCGATCGCGAACTCGAGCACCGGTCCTTCGCCCGCCAGTCGGGCGAGAAAGTCGACCGCCGGGTCCAACACCTCCGGCGCGAACATGAAGGAAGAGCTCTCGTCATACCGCTCCGCGGTGTCGGCGTCCCACAGGTCACTGCTGCTCGTCATGACCACGACCTTGCCGTGACCCGCGGGTCGGCGCCGGCCGATTTCGTTACGCGCCAATAGTGCCCGGCGCCGCGACGAAGGGCTGGAAGAACTGCGACGGCGCAGCGCCCTCGAGCGTGAGCACCAGCGCGGGCACTGAAGCGCCGTCGATCTGTTCACGGATGATGTCCGCGTGCCCGGCATGCCGAGCCAACTCCTCGACCACGTGCACGAGCAGATAGCGCGTCTTCGCCGGGCGCGCGTCGAAGATCCCGTCCCATGGAGCCGGCGGTTCGGTGATGCTCGCGTCGGGGTCGGTCTCCGCCAGTTTCGCGGCGAACGCTGCACGGGCGGCGTCGAACTCCTCCAAGACGGCATTCACGGACTCATCCTCGCCGACGACCAGACTGCCCATGTATGCCGAAAACCCTTCCTGATCAAGGGCTCTGGTGTTCCCATCCAGCCGGTCGACATTGCCGCGCAGCACGTACGCCGCGTGTTTGACCAGGGCCGCGACGGACAGCGTGCTGCGGCACGGGGTCGACTTCGCCTCCGCCTCGGTCAGCCCGTAGACCGATGCCCGGAGGTGGTCGAGCTGCTGCTCGATGTAACCGGTCAGTCCGGTGATCTCGTCGTGCTCAGCAGGTGCGTACATGGGCTGGCTCCTGAAAATTCGTCGGCGGTGTTGCGAACGGAATCAGCCTGCCGGCCCTTGCGGACAGGACCGGTCCGCTGTGCCGGCAGGGCTCAGCCGAGTTTCACCGGGTTCACGATGTCGGCATAGGCCAACAGCGCGAACATGACGAGCAGCACGATCGACACGCCGTACGCCAGCGGGAGCGCCTTCGCGACATCGACGTAGACGGGACCACGGATGCCCCTGGCCCGCGCGATCGGCCGCTTCACCGCCTCCCACAGCGCACCGGCGATGTGCCCACCGTCCAGCGGCAGCAGCGGCACCATGTTGAAGACGAACAGCGCCAGGTTGAGCGACGCGATGATCATCAGCAGGACGACGATCTTGTCCTGCGTCGTCGTGTACTTCGACTCGGCGACATCGCCCGCCGCGCGACCGACCCCGACCACCGACTGCGGGCTGTTCTCGTCCCGGGTCCCCCCGCTGAAGGCGGCGTTCCACACGCCGATCATCTTTTGCGGGATCTTCAGGAAGACCGACGACGTCTGCTTCAGGGCGCTGCCGAACGTGCCGAACGCCTCGGGGATCGACTGCCGCTCGTCACGGTAGGTCCCGCCGATCGAGGCACCGACGACCCCGACGTCGGCATACTCCACGTTGCCCTTCCAGTTGACGACCTCGGTGCCGTTGCTGTCGAGCTTGGGCATGCGCTGCAGTTTGGGAGTCACCTGGAGGTGCACGAGCCGACCGTCCCGCTGCACCACCAGCGGGATCGGGTCGCCGGGATGGGAGCGGATGACATCGGTGAATTGCGTTGTCGTGGTGATCTTCCGCCCGTCGGCGGACACCATCCGGTCCCCCGCCTGCAGACCGGCTGCGGCAGCAGCGGTGCGCCCGGACGCCGGGCAGGCCTTCGGGGCGGCCGAAGCCGCGGTCGGCGAACAGCGCTGGACAGCGGCGATGTCGGCCGTCTGCTGCGCCGGCAGCCCGATGCCGCTGGCGATCACGAGGAGCAGCACCAGCGCGATCAGGAGGTTCATGAAGGGGCCGCCGAACATGATGGCGACCTTCTTCCAGGTCGGCAACTTGTAGAACACCCGGTTCGCATCGCCCGGCGCGATGTGCTCGTAGGCGTCCTCGCGCATCTGGTCCGCCAGCTGGCTGAACCTACCTGTGGACGAGGCGCGGACGTAGCCGTCCTCTTCGCCCGGCCGCGGCGGGAACATCCCGATCATCCGGATGTAGCCGCCGAGTGGGATGGCCTTCACGCCGTACTCGGTCTCCCCGCGCCGCCGCGACCAGATCGTGGGCCCGAAGCCCACCATGTATTGGGTGACCTTGACACCGAAGAGCTTTGCAGGCGTCAGGTGCCCGAGCTCGTGCAGCGCGATGGAGACGCCGATGCCGAGCAGCAGGATGAGCACGCCGAGCAGGAACAACACGCCTACCAGCGTCTCATGCGGAGCTTAGGAGCGAGCGAGGATCTCCTGTGCGTGGGCGCGGGCCCACGCCTCCGCGGCCAGGACGTCGTCCACCGTGAGCTCGCCGGAGGACGCGTCGTGGTCGTCCACGACGCGTTGCACGGTGCCGACGATGTCCGGGAAGCCGACCCGGCCGCCGTGGAAGGCGGCAACGCATTCCTCGTTGGCTGCGTTGTAGACGGCGGGGTATGTCGAGCCGGCCAGACCGACCTGCCGCGCCAGCCGCACCGCCGGGAAGGCGTTGTCGTCCAACGGCTCGAACCGCCAGTCCGCGGCCTTGTCCCAGTCGATCGGCGTCTCCGCGTCCGGGACCCGGTCCGGCCAGCCGAGGCCGAGCGAGATCGGGACCAGCATCGTCGGCAGGCCGATCTGTGCCACGACGGCGCCGTCGACGAACTCCACCATCGAGTGGATGAACTGCTGCGGGTGCACGACCACATCGATCCGCTCGAACGGCACGTCGAAGAGCAGGTGCGCCTCGATCACTTCGAGGCCTTTGTTGACCAGGGTCGCCGAGTTGGTCGTGATGACTTTGCCCATGGCGAAATTCGGGTGGGCCAGCGCTTGCTGGGGCGTGACCTTCGTCAGCTCCTCGAGCGGCATGCCGCGGAACGGCCCGCCGCTCGCCGTGATGACGAGGCGGCGCACTTCGCGCTCGGTGCCGGCACGCAGGCTCTGTGCGATGGCCGAGTGTTCGCTGTCGACCGGCACGATCTGCCCGGGCGCCGCGGCCCGCTTCACCACCGGCCCGCCGACGATCAGCGACTCCTTGTTGGCGAGCGCGAGCGTCGATCCGGTCCGCAGCGCGGCCAGCGTCGGGCGCAGCCCGATCGAGCCGGTGATGCCGTTGAGGACCACGTCGGCACCGCACCCGGCCACCCGTTCGGACGCGTCCGACCCCACGAGGATTTCCGGCGAGTATGACGTGACACCGGCAGCCGCCGCCTCCTCCTGAAGGATCGCGATGAACTCCGCCGGCTCGCCGGCGGCAAGACCGATCAGCGGCACCCGCATCTGCACGGCCTGCCGCGCGAGCAGGCGCGGCTGGCTGCCACCGGCGCTCAAGGCGGCGACCTCGAACCGGTCCGGGTTGCGGCCGACGATGTCGATCGCCTGGGTCCCGATGGACCCGGTCGAGCCGAGGATCGCAACGGTGCGCGGCGCCGACGGCACCGCCTCCGCCGTCGCGACAGGCGTGGACGGGTTGGCTGCGGAGTCGGTCACGCTCTCATTAAATGCCATTGACGGGGCGGTTCCTCGGTGTCCTCCTCGATCAACAGCGTCCGTGCGATCGCCTCGCCGACGTCAGCGGCCCGGATCGGCGTCAGCTCGACGGTCCGGCCGTCCTGGCCGGGACCAGCGACGCGGTGCACGCGCCAGCTGGCCGAGCTGCCGAGCAGGAAACCGAGCACCGGCGCCGGCCGGTCGCTCGAGGCAGCGGCTCGCCATACGGTGGCATCGAACTGGGCAACGCCGTCTCCCCACAACTCGGCGGCCGAGTCCCCGCGGGCGAAGGAACGCTCCGGCAGCAGCACCGGCTCGCCGGCTCCGTCGGCTGCTCCGTCGACCGCGCAGAACGACCGCAGCGCGTCGGCGAGGTCCCGATGCGCCACGAGCCGGAACTCGTGTGCTCCGGCGTCGCTCACATCCTCCAGCACCACGGTGTCGTCCCCCAGATGGTGATAACGCATCACGCCGGCGTCGGCGGTTGCCTTGCTGACCACGAGGACGGCGGTGGCTGCGGCCCGCAGGCGCAGCATGGTGACGTAGGACTCGGGCAACTCGATCCCGGCGCCGCCATCGACGGCGACGGCGCCGTGCGAGCAGAGCGATCGGTAGGCGACCTGCGCCGCGAGTGCGCGTTGGGCGGGCTCCAGTGAGCTGAGGTATGGCGTGTCGACCACCGGATGGTCCGCCCCGAGCAGCAGCAACTCCTCGTCGGTGAACTGGACCAGCGGTGCAATCTCGAAGCTCATGCCGGCGCCACCGCGGCCATCGGCGCCACCGGCACCGGTGCGGCGAGCGCCGGCGCCGGAAGCGGCATCCGGTGCCGGTCCCAGGCAGGCGGTCTGACCGGCCCGGTCCATCGTCCCGGCGGCGGCAGTGGCAGCCGACCCCGCTGCAGGCTGTCGGGTGGACGCACCGGACCGGTCCATCGTCCCGGCGGCGGCAGCGGCAGCCGACCCCGCTGCAGGCTGTCGGGTGGACGCACCGGACCGGTCCATCGTCCCGGCGGCAGGACCAGACGCAGCCGGATCTGGTTCAGTGCGGACTCCACGGATCGCAGCCGGCGGCCGAACCTGACGCGGGCCGGCGCCAGCTCGTCCTCGGCGACAGGTCGAGCGCCTTCGTGGTGGCCCGCGAACCGGGCGCGCGCCTGAGCGTCCGCCACCTCGTGGCCGAAGGCGCGGATCAGGGCTGCCAGATGCTCGACGGTCCGGCGGGTGTCGGCGACCGACCGGCGATGATCTGCCACCCCGGCCCGAAACATCGCCGCGGCCGTCCCGGACCAGCGCATCCCGTGGTCTCCGGCCACGCCGTCGAGTGTCGATTCGATCGCCGAGAGCTGGACCGCGAGCGCGGTGCACCGCAGGGCCGACCGCGCCAGCAGGTCGGAGTCGGTCTCCGCTGGTCTCATGCGTCGCCACCCGCGGCGACCCGCGCGATCCAGTCCGCCCGGCGGTACGCCGCTGCAGCAGCGCTCAACCGGTCACCGATGAGCGGGACGTGCTGGCCGAGCAGATCGACCAGCTGCGGCAAGGCAGCACCGAATTCGCTCATTACATCCGGGTGGCCGCCGCACCCCTCGACGAGGTCGTCGACGATCGCGCGGGCCAGCCGCGTCGGGCCGTCGTCATACGCTGCCCGCAACAGCGTCGCCGCGGTCTCCAGCGTCCCGGGTCCGACGTCCAGATCCTGCATGGCCTGCTCCTTCCCTCGTGGGCACGAGAGTAGGAGCAGGCGCTCACCGGCCGCAGAAGTTGTCCACAGGCTCGGGCAGCCGCCTCAGAGGGCGAGGCCGACGTACTTGGTCTCCAAGTATTCGTCGATGCCTTCGAACCCGCCCTCACGACCGAAACCACTGGCCTTCACCCCACCGAACGGCGCCGCGGGGTTGGACACCACACCCTGGTTGACGCCGACCATGCCGTAGTCGAGGCCTTCGCTCACCCGGATGACGCGAGCGTAGTCACGCGTGAAGAAGTAGCCGACCAGACCGTACTCGGTCTCGTTCGCCCGCCGGATCACCTCGTCCTCGTCCGTGAACGTCTGGATCGCCGCGACCGGACCGAAGATCTCCTCACGGGCCATGTCGGCGTCCCCGGGAAGGTCGGTGATCACCGTCGGCGTGAAGAAGTAGCCGGCGCCCTCACCCTTGCCGCCACCGGTCACCACTCGCGCCCCTCGACCGGTGGCGTCCTCGACGAGCACGGTCACCTTGTCGACCGCCTTGGCGTTGATCAACGGGCCGACGTTGACGCCGTCCGTCATACCGTCGCCCATCGTGAGGGCCGCCATCCGTGCCGCGAACTTCTCGCTGAACTCGCCCACCACGTCGGCGTGCACGAAGAACCGGTTGGCCGCGGTGCACGCCTCGCCGATGTTGCGCATCTTGGCCAGCATGGCGCCGTCGACCGCCGCATCGAGGTCCGCGTCCTCGAACACGATGAACGGTGCGTTGCCGCCGAGCTCCATCGACACCCGCAGCACCTGCTGGGCCGACTGCTCGATGAGCTTGCGACCCACCGGGGTCGAGCCGGTGAAGGTCAGCTTCCGCGACCGCGGGTCCTTGATCAGCGGCTCCATGACCCCGCCGCTGTTGCTCGTGGTGATCACGTTGAGCACACCTGCCGGCAGTCCCGCCTCATGCATCACCTGCGCCAGGTAGAGCATGGTCAGCGGCGTCTCCGCCGCCGGCTTGACCACCATGGTGCAACCGGCCGCGATCGCCGGGCCGATCTTCCGGGTGCCCATGGCCAGCGGGAAGTTCCACGGCGTGATCATCAGCGTCGGGCCGACCGGCTGTTTCATCGTCATCAGCCGGGTGGCGCCGTTCGGCGCGACCGAATAGCGGCCGGAGATGCGCACCGCCTCCTCCGCGAACCAGCGGAAGAATTCCGAGCCGTAGGCCACCTCGCCGCGTGACTCCGCCAGCGGTTTGCCCATCTCCAGCGTCATCAGCTCGGCGAAGACGTCGGTGCGTTCGACGATGAGTTCGTAGGCTCGCCGCAGGATCTCGCTGCGATCGCGGGGCGCCGTCCGGGCCCACTCCGCCTGGGTGTCGGCGGCCGCGGTGAGCGCCGCCTCGCCGTCCGCGACCGACGCGTCGGCAACCTGCGCCAACTCCTTCCCGGTGGCCGGATTGTCGACCTCGAGCGTCTTGCCGCCCTCGGCATCACGCCACTCGCCACCGATGAAAAGCTGTTTCCTGACCTGGTCAACGACCGAAGAGTTCTGCGCCATGTGCCCAGGTTCTCACTGCTCAGCGGCGCCGTGTGGCGGGGGTCGTGCAGCCGGTCAACGGGAGGGTGTCGTCACTCCGCCAGCCAGGCCGCGTAGGCGTCGAACGTGTAGGGCCGGCCGAGGAACTCCGCGACCAGGTCCGCGGCGTCCTTGCTGCCGCCCGGCACGAGCACCGAGTCGCGGTAGCGGCCGGAGACCTCCTCGTCGAAGAGATCATCCCGGTCGAACGCGCTGAACATGTCTTTCGCGATGACCAGCGACCACATATAGGTGTAGTAACCGGAGCTGTAGCCGTCGAGATGCCCGAAGGCACAGTGGAAATGAGTGTCCGGCACATACGGGAAGACGGAGTACTTCGCCTGCAGGTCACGCACGACCGCGGTCAGGTCGTCATACCGGCGCAGGTGCAGGTTCAGCGACAGCGCGGCGTAGAACATCTGCGTGCGGGCCTGGAAGCCCTTCCCGAAGTCGTCGGCGCGACGCATCTTCGCCACCAGTTCGGCTGGGATCGTCTCGCCGGCCTCGTTGGTGGCGAAGGTCGCCAGCACGTCGGCGTCCCAGGCCCATTCCTCCAGCATCTGGCTCGGCGCCTCGACGAAGTCCCACTCGGTCGCGACGCCGGAGAAGGTGATCCATTCCTGGTCGCCGCCCAGCACGTGATGGATGAGGTGGCCGAACTCGTGGAAGAGCGTCACGACCTCGTCGTGCTCCATCAGTCCACGACCGAAGTTGCACATGAGCACGCCCTCCGGCAGCTGCCGACCGCGCACCCCGCCGCGCAGATCGAACTGTGCCGCGTGCTTGTACTTGCCGTCCCGCGGGTGCAGGTCGAGATAGATCCGGCCGATCCGTTCGCCCTCGCGCACCACGTCGTATGCCGCCACATCGTCGTGCCAGGTCGCCGCGTCGACCAGCTGGAAACCGATGCCGAAGAGGCGGCCGGTCACGTCGAGGAGGCCCTGCCGGACCTTCTCGAAAGTGAAGTAGGTGCGCACCAGCTGGGCATCGACGGCGTACTGCTCCTTGCGCACCAGCTCGGAGTAGTACGTGAGATCGGCCGACGAGATGTCCGTCGCCTCGGGCACGTCCTGCCGGAACCGCTCGAGAAGCACGCCCTTGTCCCGCAACGCGCTGTCGGTCGCGGCTTCGGTGATCCTGTCGATGAACTCGCCGATGGCGGAGGCTTTTCCGATCATCTTCACCTCGGCGTCGTAGTCGGCCCAGGTGTCGTAACCCAGCAGTTTCGCGTGCTCCGCGCGCAGCTCGAGCAGTCGCTGGAGCACGGCGTCATTCGCCGGCCAGGCCACGTTGAGCCGCTCCAGCGTCATCGCCATACGGGTTGAGGCGTCGCTGCAGAAGGTGATCAGTGGGATCGCATCGGGATAGTCGGTGGTGACCGTCACCAAGCCGTCGTCGCCGGCCGGATGCGCGTCGAGCCAGTCCTGCGGCATGCCGGCGAGCGCCTCCGGCGGCACCGCGATGGAGCGCACGCCCTCCCGGATGTTCTTGCTGTGCTCCTGGCTCGCCTTCAGCTCCAGCTCGGCCAGCTCAGTGAGGCGCGCCCGGGTCGCGTCGTCGCGGTCGACCCCGCTGCGGCGGAAGTCTCGCAGCACCCGGTCCAGGAAGCGACGCGCGTCGTCGTCCAGGTTCGACGGATCGACGGCGTCGAGGATGGCGAACGCATCACGGTCCATGCCGAGCTGGGTGGAGTAGGCGTCCAGCCGTTGCATGGCTTCGTCGGCCGCCGCCCGCACCGCGCTGGACGGGTCGGCCTGGGAGTAGACCCCCGCGATGCCTGCGGCGTCGGCGAGCGCGATGTGGATGTCGTTCCACGCCTGCAGCACCTGCCGGGCATCGGCAGGAGGATCGGCCTTGAAGGCCGTCACCAGCGAGCTGGCCCGCTCGAGCCCGCCGTCGCACGTGCGCGCGACCCAGTCGAGGGACTCGTCGGCGGTGGGCAGGACCTGCGGTTCCAGTTGGCTCATGAAGAGCAACCTAACCCCGCGGGCGGCGCTGGCACCTGGGGCAGCTGAACGACGATCGGTTCATGAACGCCTCGCGGATCATCGGCGTCCCGCACCGACGACACGGCTTCCCTTGCCTACCATAGGCGTTCAGCGATCGCTCGAAGTAGCCGCTCGCGCCGTTCACGTTGACGTAGAGACTGTCGAAGCTGGTGCCGCCGTGGCCGAGCGCCTCGGTCATGACGTCGGCGGCGTGCCCGAGCACTTCGCGCACAGCCGCGGCGGTGAGCTTGTCGGTCGCGCGCTCGCCGTGCAGCCGGGCACGCCACAACGCCTCGTCCGCATAGATGTTGCCGATGCCGGACACCAGCGCCTGGTCGAGCAGCGCCCGTTTCAGCTGGGTCCTGCGTCGACGGATCGCGCGACCGACCGCCTGCTGATCGAAGGCCGGCTCCAACGGGTCGGGCGCGATATGCGTGATGATCTGCGGCACCGTGCCGGTCCCGAATCGGTCCGCCACCAGGGGCACCAGCTGCAGACCGCCGAACGTGCGCTGGTCGACGAAGCGCAGTTGATGGCCGTCGGACAGGTCGAAGAGGGCGTGGGCGTGCTTCTCCCGCGGCGCCTCCGGGGCCTCGACGAGCAGCTGACCGCTCATGCCGAGGTGTATGACGAGGGCCTCTCCGTCCTCGCCGCTACCGGCCCCCGCCGCCACGTCGTCCAGCTCCAGCCAGAGATACTTGCCGCGTCGTCGCGCAGCGGACACGACGCGACCGCGCAGCCGATCGGCGAGGTCCACTGGTCCGGGCAGGTGCCGTCGGGCGACCCGATGACCCGACACCTGGACGTCGGTGAAACTGCGGCCGACCACATGTGCCGCGACCCCACGGCGGACGACTTCGACCTCGGGCAGTTCAGGCACTGTCGGCAGTGGCGCGCGACGTGAGGGCGCCGGACGTGTCGGCCCGATCCTTCAACGCTTTCCACGCGATTTCGGCCGCTTGCTGCTCGGCGGCCTTCTTGTTGCGGCCGATGCCCTGGCCGAGCGCTTCGCCGGAGATCACGACGGTTGCGGTGAACTCCTTGTCATGGTCCGGGCCGTCCTCGTCCACCCGGTAGGACGGCACGCTGAGCCCGAGCGTCGAGCAGATCTCCTGCAGCGACGTCTTCCAGTCCAGGCCGGCACCGAGGGTGGCAGACCGTTCGATGAGCGTGTCCATCAGGCTGTGGATGAGTGCTGTGGCACCAGGAATGCCGCTGGAGAGGTAGACCGTGCCGATGACGGCCTCCATGGTGTCGGCGAGGATCGAGTCCTTGTCGCGTCCACCCGTCGTCGCCTCGCCCCGGCCCAGCAGAAGGTACGACCCGAGCTCGAGCTGCCGGCCGACCTTGGCGAGTGCACGCGAATTGACCACGGCGGCCCGGAACTTCGCCAGCTGGCCCTCGGGCAGGTCCGGGTGCTCCCGGTAGAGGTGGTCGGTCACGACCAGGCCGAGCACCGCGTCGCCGAGGAACTCCTGGCGCTCGTTGTGCGGGATCCCGCCGTTCTCGTAGGCGTAGGACCGGTGCGTCAGCGCACGCGAAAGCAGCGACTCGTCGACGTCCTGACCGGATCGCTCAGCGAGGATTCGGGCGAGGTCGGCGACGGGCCGCTGCGCCAGTTCGGGACGTTGCCGCTTGCTCGGGCTCACGTCGTCGAAAAGCCGGGCCGTCAGGCCTGGTGCTCGGTGCGCTCCGCGGCGCTGTAGTGACGGTCCTTGTAGACACCGCAGGCGGGGCACGCGACGTGCGACTGCTTGGGCGCACCGCACTGCGGACAGGTCGACAGCGCCACCGGCGTCGCCTTCCACTGCGCACGGCGGGACCGGGTGTTGGAGCGCGACATCTTCCGCTTCGGGACAGCCACGTCAGTTCCTCTCGTCGGGTTCGGTGTCGTCGTCACCGGCGAGGTCCGCCAGCGCCGACCACCGTGGGTCGATCACTTCGTGGTGGTGCGTCGGGTCGTCCGCGAGTCGTGCTCCGCACTCGGAGCACAGACCCGGGCAGTCGTCCCGGCATACCGGCTGGAAGGGCAGTGCAGGCACCACCGCATCCCGCAGCACGGGCTCCAGGTCGGCGAGGTCGCCGTCCAGCTCGTGCACGTCTTCGTCACTGTCCTCCACCGCATGATGGCGGGCAGCGCGATCGGCGTAGGCGAACAGCTCCTGAAACGGCACGTCGATCGGCAGATCGACGGGCTCCAGGCACCGCACGCAAGCACCGGTCGCCGTGGCTTCGACCGTGCCGGTCACCAGGACGCCCTCCATGACCGACTCCAAGCGCAGCCGCAAGGTCATCTGCTGACCTTCCGGCACGCTGATCACGTCGGTGCCGAAGTGTTCCGGTGCCGCCACCTGCAGCTCGCCCTCCAGCATCCGGCCGGGTCGCCGCGGAAGCTCCTTGGTGTCAAGGGCCAGCGGGCGTCGCGAATCGGTGTGCATCTTTCCGGAGTTTGTCGCAGGAGACATGGCACGATCTCGCCAGAGACGACAAGACCGAAGGTCAAGGTTACCGGGTCGGGTGCCCCTCTCCCAAACCGGTGGCAGGCGTATGCTTACTACATCTGTAGAAATTGACGCGCGAAGGATGACAGGCATGCACCACGGCAAGCACGAAGCGGGCACCGTCGAGCCGGACGCACCACCCACGACGTTCAGCGGGGAGCTCCGGCGCACCGCGGCCCCGCGCACTCTGTTGCTGATCGTCGGCGTGCTGCTCCTGCAGATCGCCTTCATCTTCAGCTATGTCGGCGCCTTCCACTCCCCCACGCCGCACCAGATCAGCGTCTCGGTGGCCGCGGGCCCGAAGACCGGCCAGGTCGTCGCGCAGCTCAACGGGCTCGACGGCCGTCCGCTCAAGGCCTCCGCGGCCACCGGCCCGACCGACGCGAAGCAGCGGGTGATCCGCGGTGACAGCAAGGCCGCCCTCGTCATGTCCGGCACGAGCAGCACGGACACGCTGTATGTCGCGAGCGGTGGCGGCTCCGCCACGGTGACCGCCGTGGAGCAGACGATCGGCCGGGTCGAGGGAGCGCAGCACCGGACGGCACACAGCGTCGATCTGGTGCCGCTGCAGGCCCACGATGCCCGCGGTCTGACCGGTTTCTACGTCGTCATCGGCTGGATCGTCGGCGGTTATCTGGTCGCGGCCGCCATCGGCATCCTCGGCAGTCCCCGTCCCCGCGGCCTCGGTGCCGCAGCCGGCCGACTGACCGTCCTGATCCCGTATGCCGTGCTGAGCGGCCTGCTGGGCACGCTGGTCGTCGACCAGCTGCTCGGCGCCCTCACCGGGCACTTCTGGGCCCTCTGGGGTGTCGGCACCCTGCTCGTCCTCGCCAGTGCCACGGTCACGATCGCGATGGAGGCGCTGTTCGGGATCGTCGGCATCGGGGTGACGATCCTCGTCTTCGTGATCCTCGGCAATCCCTCGGCAGGGGGCGCCTACCAGACCGATGTGCTGCCGGGCTTCTGGCGGGTGATCGGGCCGTTGATCCCCAACGGCGCCGGCACCACCGCCCTGCGCAACATCGTGTACTTCGACGGTCGTCACCTCGGCGGTCCAATCGTCTGCATCGTGGTCTACATCGTGGTCGGCGTGCTCGCCACGCTGGGTGCGACGGCGTGGTTCAGCCGCGGCCGAGGCGATCGAGCAGCCGACCGAGCACCGGCTCCGGCACCATCGCACTGACGTCGGCACCGCGCTGGGCGATGAGCCGGATGAGCGAACTGGAGTAGTGCGTGAGCGCGGGATTGCCGGGCAGCAGCAGTGTCTCGACGCCCGACATCTCGCGGTTCATCAGCGCCATCGGCAGCTCGTACTCGTAGTCGGTGAGTCCCCGGACGCCCTTGACGATGACGGCGGCATCGAGTTCGCGGCACACGTCGACGATCAACCGATCACCGAAGGCGAGCGCGCGCACGTTGGGGAGGTTCGCGGTGGCCGCCGCGATCAGCTCGATCCGCTCCTCCACGTCGAACGTCCCGTGCTTGGCGGTGTTGTGCAACACCGCGACCACCACGTCGCCATACAGCGCGCTCGCGCGGGCGATCACGTCGAGGTGACCGTTGGTGATGGGGTCGTAGGACCCGGGGCAGACGCATCGCCTGGGATCGCCGGTCATGCACCGCACTCTAAATCACCGGGCATCATGCCGGGTCGCCGTCGGGGACGAACTCGGCGAACCAGCAGGTCGTTTCGCCGTAGCGGCGAGGGCCGATGAGCTCGACACCCGGGGGCCAGATCGGCTCGGCGGACCGGCTCGACCGCTCCACCACCAGCACCGCGGAGTTTGCCAGCGAGCCGTGCTCGACCAGCGCCGTGAGTACGGCGGCGAGCGCCTCGTTCTCGACGGCGTATGGCGGGTCGGCGAAGACCAGGTCCGCCGCCGGGGTCAGCGGCGCGCCGACCACTGACTCGACCGTCGCGGTCCGGACTCTCGCACTCGGCAGCCGCAGGTGCTCGATGTTCCTGGCGATGGTCGCCGCTGCCTTCCGGTCGGACTCGACCAGGAGGGCCGACGCGGCTCCCCGCGACACCGCCTCCAGACCAAGTGCGCCGGAGCCGGCATAGAGGTCGACGACGTGGCTTCCGGTGATGGCGTCGAGGTGTTCGAGCCGGCCGAAGAGGGCTTCGCGCACCCGGTCGGAGGTGGGCCGGGTGCCGGCACCGGACGGGGTGAGCAGCCGGCGTCCGCCGGCGGAACCGGCGATGATGCGGGTCATCCGCGCTCCAGGAACGCGGCTTGCTCCTCGCTGATCCGCTCGTCGACGAGTTGCGCCAACCGCGGATGCTTCACCAGGCCCGGGTCGTCCTCGACGATCGCAGTGGCGTCGTGCCGGGCGAAGTCGATCAGCTCGACATCGGAGGGGTGACTGAGCCGCAGCAGCCGCAGTCCGGAGCGGGTGCCGCTCTGCGCGGCGCCGAGTACGTCGCCCTCGCGCCGCAGCGAGAGGTCGAGGTCGGCCAGCCGGAAGCCGTCGGTGGTCGCCGCGACCGCCTCCAGCCGCTCGACCGTTGCGGGGTTCTCGGTCTCGGTGACCAGCAGGCAGAGACCGGCGGCGGAGCCACGTCCGACCCGGCCACGCAACTGGTGCAGCTGGGAGATGCCGAACCGGTCGGCGTCCATGACGACCATCACGGTGGCGTTGGGCACGTCGACACCCACCTCGATCACCGTGGTGGACACCAGCACGTCGATGTCGCCCGCGCCGAACGCCTGCATCACGGCGTCCTTGTCCTCCGCCGGCATCCGGCCGTGCAGCATCTCGATCCGCAGACCCTGCAGCGCCGGCTCAGCGCACAGCCGCTCCAGCTGCTGATGGACCCCGATCAGCTCACGCTGGACCTCGGGCTCCTCACCCGCGTCGTAGGTCTCGCCGGCCGGTGGCTCGTCGTCGTCGAAGCCCTTCTCGAGCACCGCGTCCATCGGGTCGCCGATCCGTGGGCACACGACGTAGGCCTGATGACCGGCGCGGACCTCTTCGGCGACCCGCTGCCAGGTGCGAACCATCCACGACTCGCGGTTGCCGGGCACGACGTGGCTGGTGATCGGCTGCCGCCCGCGCGGCAGTTCGTCGAGCACGGAGGTGTCCATGTCGCCGAAGACGGTCATCGCGACCGTGCGCGGGATCGGTGTCGCAGTCATCACCAGAACGTGCGGTGGTCGAGTTGCCTTCGTGCGCAAGGCATCGCGCTGCTCCACCCCGAACCGGTGCTGCTCGTCGACGACGACCAGGCCGAGGTCGGCGAACATCACCTGCTCCTGGATCAGCGCGTGGGTGCCGATCACGATGCCGACCGGCCCGGTCGCGATGTCGAGCAGCACCTTCTGCCGCTGCGACTTGGTCATCGAGCCGGTCAGCAGCACCACGCGCGTCGCGTTGTCGGCGCCGCCGAGCATGCCCGCCTGCCCCAGCTCACCGAGCATTGCGCTGATCGACCGCTCGTGCTGCTGCGCGAGCACCTCGGTCGGTGCGAGCAGGGCGGCCTGGGCCCCGGCGTCGATCGCGGCCAGCATCGCCCGGAGAGCCACGATGGTCTTGCCCGAACCGACCTCGCCCTGCAGCAGGCGGTACATCGGGTGGCCCTGTGCCATGTCGTGCGCGATCTGCGCGCCGACCCGCCGCTGCCCCTCGGTCAGCTCGAACGGCAGCTTGGCGTCGAACGCCTCCAGCAGCCCACCGCTCACCGCGCCGCGCGGCGTCGCCTCCAGCGTCCGGGCCTCCGCCCGCCGCTGCGCGAGAACCGTCTGGATGACGAGCGCCTCGTCATAGCGCAGCCGGCGCTTGGCGCGGCCCCAGTCGACGTCCTGCATCGGGAAGTGCAGACAGCTGTATGCCGCGTGCAGGTCCAGCAGCTTGCGCCGGCGACGGACGTCCTCCGGCACCGGGTCGTCCAGCTCCACCTGCTCCAGCACCAGCCGGATCGCCTGGGACAGCTGCATGTCGGTGACGCCCTTGACGGCGGGATAGAGCGGGATCAGTCCGCCGCGGTAGACCGGATCGTCCTCGCCGCCGGAGAAGAGCGTGTAGTCAGGGTGCGCCAGCTGCAGCTCATGGCCGTAGGTCTGCAACTTGCCGCGGAAGACCCCGTGCGCGCCCTGCACCAGCCGGTCGGCGTGCCCATAGGCGCTGAAGAAGACCAGTGAGGCCCGTTGTCCGTCGGCGTCCTCGAGCACGGCGGTGAGCATCTTCTTACCGTTGCGCCCGCGCATCGGTCTGGTCCGCGCCGCGACGATGGTCGCGACGAGGACAGCGTCCTGGCCGAGCTGGAAATCGGCGAGCCGGCCGCTCTTGCTCGCGTCCAGGTAGCGCCGCGGCAGGAAGTCGAGCAGGTCCCCGACCGTGCGCAGTCCGCGTTGCTTCTCCAGCTTGGACGCCATCGTGCCGACGACGTCCGGCAGACGGCTGTCCCGGGTGATCGTCACTCACTCCACCCCGACCGTGAGCAGGGCGTCGTCGCCGGCGCCGGTGACCTGCGCGATGTCGAGCTGCGGGCGCTCCGCCCGCACGGTGTGGACCAGGTGTGCCAGCCGCTCGTCGGACAGCCGGGCACCGGCGACCAGCGTCAGCAACTCGGCCGCCGGCCGGTCGCTGAGCAGGGCGGACACCAGATGCATGAGGGCATCCTGCCCGGGGTCACCGACAACACGTTCGCTGCGGATGTCCGCGACGGCGTCGCGTGCCGCCCGGCACATCCGGTCGAAGTCGCTGCTCGTGTCGATGACGGCGGCCGCCGCCGCCACGTCCACGACGTTGTCGCCGATGACCTCGATCCGGTGGTCCACGGAGAGCCGGTCGGCCACCTCACGCGCTGCCGGACTACCGCACAGCAGCAGCGTCCGGGTGGCGAGCAGCGGTCGCAGCAGTTGCGCGTCCTGCCAGTCCAGCACCGGTCGGACGCCGGTGCTCGAGACCAGCTCCGCCATACCCGTCCCGGAGACCAGGGCGAGCACCACGCAGGTGACGTTCGGCGAGAGGAGCGGGCCGTCCGCGAACCGGGTGATGCGGAAGCGGTGCGGGCGGCCGGCGTCCGCGCCGGCGTTCAGTGCCGCCGAGACATCGTCGACGTGCACGTGCACGGAGTAGCGGTCGGGACCGCCCGCCACGACGAGCGAGTCACCCAGTCCGTCCAGCGCTGTCTTGAGCGTCGCGACCGTCTCGGCGGTCGCCTCGTCCAGCAGGAACATCACCTCGTATGACGGGCCGCCTCCGGCGGCCTCCGCGGCACAGACGTTCCCGGCGTCCGCCGGATGCTCGGCGCGGCTGATCCGCAGCCACTCCGGAACGGTGCCCGCCGTCGTCGCCAGGCCGCCCGAGCCGTGCACCACCCGCTGCAGCGCCTCCAGCACGAGCAGGTAACCCGCACCGCCGGCGTCCACCACGCCGGCCCGACGCAGCACGTCGTTCTCCGTCCGCGTGCGCAACAGCGCCTGCGCCGCACCGGCAACCGCCGCGTCGACCACGTCGGACAGGGCTCCGTTGATCTCGCTCGCCGCTTCGGCGGCAGCCGCGGCGACGGTCAGGATCGTGCCGGGGACGGGAGCCGACACGCCGTCCTGCGCGAGCCGGGCTGCGCGCGCCAGAACGGCAGCCAGTCGGGGTCCGTCGAGCGGCTGGTGTCCGACCTCGGCAACGACCTCCGAGACCCCGCGGGCCAGCTGGCTCAGAATCACGCCCGAGTTGCCGCGTGCCGCGACCAGCGTCGCGCGCGCCATGGCGGCGGTTGCCGCTCCGACGTCGTCCGGCGCCTCCTCGTCGAGCGCGTCCACCGCATCGCTCATCGTCATGAGCAGGTTGCTGCCGGTGTCGCCGTCGGGCACCGGAAAGACGTTGAGGCGGTTGAGCTCCTCGGCATACGCCTCCAGGTCGGCCCGTGCGGTGATCACCCATCGGCGCAGCGCTGCCAGGTCGAGTTCGGCGAGTGGCATGGGACGCTGGGCACCTTTCCGGTCGACGGCACGAGCACGCTGAGCCTATGGCACCGGCGACAAGGCTCCCTGGGAACGCCGTACGGTGGTGGCACCCGCGCCGGTCGGCGGCGGCCGCCCGTTTTGGAGAGCAGCGGCGCCCTCGGCTACGATTGGGCGGTTCCCGCGTACAACACGTCCTCGCGGCGTGCCCGCGGGCCGGAACGTTCAACCATTTATCCAAGGAGATTCACCGTGGCTGCCACCTGCGACGTCTGCGGCAAGGGACCAGGCTTCGGTCACAACATCTCGCACTCGCACCGCCGCACCAAGCGTCGTTGGAACCCCAACATCCAGCGCGTCAAGGCGCTCGTGGGCGAGGCCGGTGTGACCCCGAAGCGACTCAACGTCTGCACCTCCTGCCTCAAGGCGGGCAAGGTCAAGCGCTGAGGTCTCGTACCTCGCCCTCAGCGCTTGCCTCGATGTCCTCGGCGGCCTCCGGCCGCGAGCGCTGAGCGCACTCCGCACTGACGAACGGCGGGCCGTCCCGGATGGGACGGCCCGCCTTCGCGTCACCCCGACCTCCTCGCCGAGAGGCTCACAAACACACTGACAGGCTCAGAACGGCGGCTGTTTTCCAGCCGCCGTTCTGAGCCTGTGGACTTTTACTGAGCCTCTCGGCCGGGGGTCGACCGTCCTCAGCCCGTCAGTCGTCGTCCTTGATCGGGTTCGGGTTCTCCAGCTCGGCGGCGGCCTTGTCGCGCTCGAGCTGGACCTCGTCCACCACGATCGGCCGCAGGTAGGCCCACAGCGCCATCAGGACGGCGAAGACGAAGATGCACAAGCCGGACCAGAGGTTGAGGTTGACGCCGTCGGCCTTGTGCTTGTCGGTGTCGGTGAAGTTGACCAGGCCCATGATGAACAGCACCACCCCGTAGATGCCCATCAACGCGGCGATGATGTTGCGCACGTCGAAGATCCCGGCGGTGTGCTTCCGCGGAGCGGACGTCGTGTCAGCGGTCATGATCTCTCAGCTCCTTTCGTATGCCGGTCAGTGGAAGACCGCGTTGAGGATGATGACGAGCGCCAGCGAGACGCCGGCCAGCTTCACCGGGGACAGCCACCAGTGGGCGACCGCGGCCTCCGCGTGGTCCTCTCTCGGTGTCAGCGACTTGACCAGGCCGCGCAACTCCGACTCCGGCTTCGGCACCGTGAAGCCGGTGACGACCACGCTCACGATGATGTCCACGACGAACGCCGCACCGGCGCACACGAAGCTGGCGCCCTGACCGGACAAGCCGACCCAGCCCTGTGACAGGCCGCCGAGCGCGTCCTTCGACGCGATGCCGACGACGACGGCGCCGAGGGTTCCGGCGACGAGGCCGGTCCAGCCGGCGGCCGGGGTCATCTTCTTCCAGAACATGCCGAGGATGAAGGTGGCGAACAGCGGCGCGTTGAAGAAGCCGAACAGGGTCTGCAGGTAACCCATGACGTTGTTGTACTGGCTGGCGAACGCCGAGGTTCCGATCGCGATGATGGTGGCCACCACGGTCGCGATGCGCCCGAACTGCAGGTAGTACTTGTCGTCGCGGTCCTTCACCACGTAGTCCTGCCAGATGTCATAGGACACCACGGTGTTGAACGCGGAGATGTTGGCCGCCATACCTGCCATGAACGCGGCGAGCATGCCCGCGATCGCGACGCCGAGCAGACCGTTGGGCAGCAGGTCGCGCATCAGGAAGAGCAGCGCGTTGTTGTAGTCGTGCTTGCCCGATCCGGAGAACGCGCCGAGGCCGGCGGCCGCCATACCGGGAATGATGATGATGAACGGGATGAACATCTTGGGGAAGGTGCCGATGATCGGCGCCCGCCGGGCCGAGTTCATGTCCTTGCTCACCATCGCGCGCTGGACCTCCACGAAGTTGGTGGTCCAGTAGCCGAAGGACAGCACGAAGCCGAGGCCGAAGACGATGCCGATGACCGACAGGGTCGCGCTGCCGAAGCCGGTGAGCCCTTGTCCCGGCCACGACGTCATCGGGTCGTGTGGGTAGTGCATCGAGTGCAGCTTGTGTGACAGCCCGCTCCAGCCGCCGATCTTGTGCATCGCGATCAGCGTCAACGGCAGCAACGCCGCCACGATCACGAAGAACTGCAGCACCTCGTTGTAGATCGCCGCCGACAGGCCGCCGAGGGTGATGTAGGACAGCACGATCGCCGCCGCGACGATCGTCGAGATCCAGATGCTCCAGCCGAAGAGCGTGTTGACGATGGTGGCCAGCAGGTAGAGGTTGATGCCCGCGATGAGCACCTGGGCGACCGCGAAGCTGATCGCGTTGACCAGGTGCGCGGGCGACCCGAAGCGGCGGTACATGAACTCCGGCACGCTGCGTACGCCGGAGCCGTAGTAGAAGGGCATCATCACCACGGCGAGGAAGAGCATCGCGGGGATGGCGCCGATCCAGTAGTAGTGGAAGGTCGCCATGCCGATCTGCGCGCCGCTGGCCGACATACCCATGATCTCGGTCGCACCGAGGTTCGCCGAGATGAATGCCAGGCCAGTGATCCACGCCGGCAGCGAGCGCCCGGACAGGAAGAAGTCGACGCTGCTCGAGACCTGACGTCGGGCCACGAGGCCGATGCCGAGGACGAAGACGAAGTAGAGCGCGATGAGGATGTAGTCGACCGGTCCGGCATCGAGTCTCAACGCGGACGAATCCATGAGCATGGGTCACCTGCGGCTTTCGTTCGGGTCCACCGAGCACTCGATGGGACGGGGCGGAATTGCGCAACGAGCCGACCCTACTCCCCAGCTGACAAATTCCAACGTTGAGTGTTGAGCGTTTCAGTCGATCTTTGCCGATCCGAAATGGTCCCAGCCGTGGTGTGCGGCCTCATCGCCCCCAACGGTCACTCCGGTTCCGTCGCGGACGGCGCCGATCACCCGCCAGCCGACAGGGACGGTGTCGGCGCGAGGGAAGGTCGCGAGCAGGGTGTGTTCCTCTCCGCCGGCGAGCACGCAGCTGCGAGCCTCGGCCTCGCCGACCGCAGCGGCGAGTGCCGCGACGTCGCCGGCCAGTGCCGCCGGACCGAGGTCCAGGCGCACCTTGCTGGCGCGGGCGATGCGGCCGGCGTCCCGCAGCAGGCCGTCGGAGATGTCGAGCATCGCCGTGGCGCCGGCCCGCGCGGCGAGCGGTCCTTGTTCGTATGCCGTGGAGGGGCGACGTTGCGCCGCGACGAGGTCCGGCGCCAGGTCCGGTGTTCCGCGTTGCAGCAGCACCAGCCCCGCGGCCGCCCGCCCCAGCGTCCCGTGTACGGCGACGAGGTCGCCCGGCCGCGCGCCGGAGCGCAGCACCGGCGCGACGTCGTCCAGCTCGCCGAGCGCGGTGATGCTGACCATCCGCACGCCCTCCGGCGCCGAGGAGAGGTCGCCGCCGACCACGACCGCGCCGGCCTCCCGAGCAGCTGCTTCGACGCCGGCGCTGAAATCCCCGGCCCACTGCAGAGGCGTGTCCTCGTCGGCAACGAGCGTCACGAGCAGTCCGGTGCACCGGCCACCCATGGCGGCGATGTCCGCGATGTTCTGCACCACGAGTTTGTGCCCGACGTCGGCCGCGGAGGACCACTCGTCCAGCCAGTCCCGGCCGAGCACCATGGTGTCGGTGGTTGCGAGCGCCTCACCGGACCGCACGCGCAGCAGTGCCGTGTCGTCGCCCGGACCGACCAGGACCTCGTCGCTCGTCGCGAAGCGCGGGAGCACGGTGTCGAGCAGGTCCTGCTCCTCGACCTCGGCCAGCGTGCGGGCCGCGGGTGTGTCCGTCATACGTCTGGTTCCGCCCTTCCGCACCGCTCCATAGCGACTGCACGGTAGCGTCTCCCGGAACGCGGCGTCCGTGCCGCACACCCGCCGACCGCGGGATTCGCGTTGAGACCCGGGAGACGATCCTCATGGTTCAGGCCTACATCCTCATCCAGGCGGACCTCGGCAAGGCGACGGAGGTCGCCGCCGCGGTGCGTGCGATCCCCGGCGTGCTGTCGTCGGAGGACGTGACCGGTCCCTACGACGTGATCGCCCGCGCCGAGGCGGAGACGCTCGACAAGCTCGGCTCGCTCGTGGTCGCCAAGATCCAGGAAGCGCCGGGCATCATGCGCACGCTGACCTGCACCGTCGTCCACCCTTGAGGCGACTGGTCACCGGCGCCTGTGCCGTGGCGATCGTTGCGGCACTGGCCGGGTGCGGCGACGACACGGTCAAGGCGTCACCTGCGGACCAGGCGGGCAACCCGTTGTGCGCCAAGGCCGCTCGACACTGGCCGGCGACGGTTTCGGGGCAGAAATCGCGCACGGTGAGCACCGACTCACCGACCGTGCGCGCCTGGGGCGACCCGGCGATCATCGCCCGATGCGGCGTCACCTCTCCCGGACCGACCTCGACCGGCTGCGTGACCGTCGACGGCATCGACTGGGTGGGCACGAGACTCTCCGACGGCGGCCGCTACATCACCTACGGCCGGTCACCGGCGATCGAGGTGCTGGTGCCGACGAAGTACGACACGCTGCCGCCGCTGGGCGCGTTCACCGCCGCGGCGAAGCAGATCCCGCAAGGCCCCCACCGATGCAGCTGACTCAGCGCAAACCGGTGGGCCGCTCCAGTGCCAGCTCGATCAACTCGGTGATGAGCGCGGTGTAGTCAAGCCCTGACTCGGCCCACACGCGCGGGAACATCGACGACGGGGTGAACCCCGGCATCGTGTTGATCTCGTTGAGCACCAGCCGGCCGGGCTGGTAGAACCAGTCGACCCGTGCCAGGCCCTCACACCCGGCGGCGTCGAATGCCTTGACCGAGAGTTCGCGGATCTCGGTGGCGACATCGTCGGGCAGGTCGGCCGGGCAGGTCAGTTGGGCGTCGTTGTCGAGGTACTTCGCCTCGAAGTCGTAGAACGTATGGCGATCGCCGGTCACCGTGATCTCACCGATCTGACTGGCCCGCGGCGGCTCGCAGCCGTGCCCCTCGAGCACGCCGCACTCCACCTCTCGGCCCGGAATCGCAGCTTCCACGAGGACTTTCGGGTCCGACTCCCGGGCGATCTCGATCGCGTCCTCCAGTGCGGCGGGGTCCTCGACCTTGACCACGCCGACGCTGGACCCGGCCCGCGCCGGCTTGACGAACACCGGCATACCGAGGCTGGCGACGCTGTTCAGACACGCTGCCGGGTCACGGATCCATTCCTTGTCCGTGATCACGACGTGGGGTCCCACCGGGAGCCCGGCAGCGGCGAAGACGATCTTCATCAGCGCCTTGTCCATCATCACCGCGGACGCTGCGACCCCGGATCCGACATAGCGGGTGTCCGACAGCTCCAGCAGGCCCTGCAGCGTGCCGTCCTCCCCGAACGGACCGTGCAGCAGCGGCAGCACGACGTCGACAGCGGTGAGGGTGCGCGGTGGCTCGTCCGGAGCGAAGACCATCACCTCACGCGCGCCCGGGTCGGTCGAGATGAGCGCGGTCGTGTCGCCCTGCACGGTCGGAGTGTGCTGGGCGGTCAGCTGCAGCGGCTCCGGGTCGTCGGCAACCAGGACCCAGCGCCCGTCCTGCCCGATGCCGATGGGTATGACGTCGAACCGGTCGCGGTCGATCGCGCGCAGCACACTGGCAGCCGTGGAGCAGGAGACCGCGTGCTCGCTGGATCGACCGCCGAAAACGATTGCAACGACGGGCTTGCGGTGGTTGCCGGCGTCGGAGGCCGGGGAGGTCGTGGTCATCGGTGCGAGCCTAACGCCAACGGGATGGACGCCCGCGCTTCGTCGGCGGTCGGCGTGCCAAGCTGAGCCCATGCATGACGCCAGCTACTCCCCCGCCACCCGTCTGGTCGCGCTCGGCCGGCCGACCCGCACCGCCGGTGCGCCCGCCGGCCCCGGCATCGAGCTCAGTTCGACGTATGTCGCGGGAGAGGGTCCGACCTACGGCCGCTTCGGCAACCGCACGTGGTCGACGTTCGAGGAGGTGCTCGGCGACCTCGAGGGCGGCAGGGCACTCGCGTTCGGCAGCGGTATGGCGGCGATCAGCGCCTGCCTGCTCCTCGCGCCGCCCGGCGGCACGGTGGTGCTGCCCCAGCACGTCTACAACGGGACCACGACGTTGCTCGACGAGTTGGCCGCGGCCGGACGGCTGGACGCACGCCGGGTGGATCCGACCGACACCGCAGCGACGGTCGCGGCGCTCGACGGGGCCGACCTGGTCTGGCTGGAGTCGCCGACCAACCCGATGCTCGAGGTCTGCGACCTGCCGGTCGTGCTCGGCGCGGCGCGCGAACACGGCGTGCTGTCCGTCGTGGACAACACCTTCAACACACCACTGCTGTCCCGGCCGCTGGAGTTCGGGGCCGACGTGGTGGTGCACTCCGTGACCAAGTACCTCGCCGGCCACTCCGATGTCGTGCTCGGGGCGACCATCACCGCCGACGATGCGCTCCACGACCGGCTGCACAACCACCGGACGTTGCGCGGCGCGATCCCCGGCCCGCACGAGACGTGGCTGGCGCTGCGCGGGATGCGCACCCTGCAGCTGCGTCTGGACCGTGCCTGCGCCAGCGCGGCCGAGCTCGCGGTCCGGCTGTCGGAGCACGAGGCGGTCAGCCAGGTGCGTTACCCCGGATTCGGCGCCATCGTGTGCCTGGAGCCGGCCGGCGGCCGCGATGCCGCCGAGCAGCTCGAGCAGCGGGTTCGATTGTGGCTGCCGGCAACCAGTCTGGGTGGCGTCGAATCCTCCCTGGAGCGTCGCCGCCGTCATCCCGGCGAGCCGGACAGCGTGCCGGAGGACCTGGTGCGGCTCTCCGTCGGGATCGAGGACGTCGAGGACCTCTGGGGCGACCTCGACGCGGCCTTGCGCGGTCGCTGATCAGGCTCGGTCCCACCGCGCGCCGGCTCCGGCCGCTCGGCCCAGCAGCCGGAGCGCCGTGACCCAGTCGTCGTCGCCGGCGGCCTCCAGCGGCACGGCGAACGCCGGGGACCCTCCTTCCGGACGCACGGCGATCCGGCGGGCCGAGGCCACGATGTCGGACACGACGGCGTCGGCCGGCCGGTAGGTCTCGCCGAGCGCGCTACCGACGTCCCACCCGTGGACCGCAGTGTCCAGCAGCTGCATGCCGAGCACCGTCGCGACGGGCAGCCGGCCGAAGCCGGCCAGCCGGATCACCCCGTCGACCGAAGCGTTCTCGAATGCGCTGAACAGCGCAGCTGTCGAGCGACGCCACTCCGGCTCGAGCCGGTCGATGGTGACCGTCTCGCGCTCGAACGCACCGGCCGGAGCATCCCCGGTCGCGACGGCCTGCGCGAAGCCGTCCTGCTGACCGAGCTGATGGGCGAGCAACCGGCGCAGGTCCCACCCGGCGCAGGGAGTCGGGAGCTCCAGCTCGAATTCGGTGATCCGCGCCACCATGGCGCCGAGATCCTCGGCGGTATGTCGCAGCAACGTCAACATGTGCAGATCATATACGTCAGTAGACGATATGCCAATGTCTATCCTTGGGGAATGCCAGAACGTCCGGAACTCGGCTTCCTGCTCAACCGGCTGCTCCACGCGGTGATCGACGGGGAGCTCCCGATCCTGCAGCGGCATGGCCTGGACATGTGGGACTACGTCGTGCTGGCCGCTCTGGGCGAGGGCGCGGCGCCGACGCAGTCCGAGTTGTCGGCCGCCACCGGTCGTGACAAGACCCGGCTGATCGGCAACCTCGACCGGCTGGCCGAGGCCGGACTGATCCGACGGGACCCGGACCCGCAGGACCGCCGCAACCGCATCGTGGCGCTGACGGGAAAGGGCTCGACCGTGCTGCGCAGCTGCCGGCGCGAGATCGCGCAGCTGGAGGGCGAGCTGCTGTCCGGCCTCACTGCGTCCGATCGACGGGCCTTCGAACGGTCCCTGGTCCGCCTGGAGGCCTCGCTGCCGGAGTCCAGGAGATCACTGCCGAGTTCGCGGCGATCCGGCTGACTGCGCCGCAGACTCAGCTGCCTTCGTGCTTGCGAGCGCGGGACATCAGCGCGCCCACGACGTCCTTCGGATCGCGGCCCTCGTGCACGACGGCCGCGACGTTCTCCACGATGGGCACGTCGACGTCGACGCCCTGCGCGAGCTGCAGGATCGACTCGCACGACTTCACGCCCTCGGCCGTCTGCTTGGTGCTCTCGATGACCTCGGCGAGCGACATACCGCGGCCCAGCCGATAACCGAAGGTGCGGTTGCGGGACAGCGGGGACGCACATGTGGCCACCAGATCGCCGACCCCTGCCAGCCCCAGGAAGGTCTGCGGATCGGCGCCCAACGCCGTTCCCAGACGGGCGGTCTCGGCCAGGCCGCGGGTGAGCAGGCTGGCCATGGTGTTGTCGCCCATGCCCATGCCGGACGCCATGCCGACGGCGAGCGCGATGACGTTCTTCGTCGCGCCGGCGATCTCGGTGCCGACGACGTCGGTGCCCAGATAGGGCCGGAAGTATGACGTGGCGCTCGCCTCGGCGACCTTGGCGCGCACGCGCGGGCTGGTCGCCGCCACGACGGCGGCCGCGGGTTGCCGCGCGGCGATCTCCGGTGCGAGGTTCGGACCGGAGACGACCACGATGCGGTCCGGGTCCACCTCGCCGGCTTCGGCGATGACCTGACTCATGCGTTCGCCGGTGCCCAGCTCGATGCCCTTCATCAGGGACACGACCGGCGCATCCGAGGGCAGCAGCTGCCGCCAGGCGGAGAGGTTGCCGCGCAGCGTCTGGGACGGCACTGCCAGCACCACGATCTCGGCGCCGTCGAGGGCTTCCGCGTATGACGTCGTCGCGGAGATCGTATCCGGCAGCGGTCGATCGGGCAGGTAGCCGGAGTTGAGGTGCGTCGTGTTGATCTCGTCGACGACTTCCGCGCGCCGCGCCCACAGGCGCACGGTGCAACCGGCATCGGCCATGATCGCGGCGTAGGCAGTGCCCCAGTTGCCCCCGCCGAGCATCGCGACCCGCGTCATTTGACGTCCTTGTTCGGTGCCATGCCGTCGCGGTGCCCGCTGCCGCGTGCCCACGGCTGCGTGCGCGGGTCGAAACGTGTTGCCGGCGCCTGCTCGTGCCGGATGCCTTCGAGCAGCCGGGTGATCTCGTCCATCAACCGCACGGTGGCGATGCGCAGCTTCTGCGCGTCGAGCGGACCGCCGCGCAGGTCGTCGAGGTCGATCGCCGGCCCCGACGCGACGTGGATCAGCTTGCGGGGGAAGAGCTTCGGCAGCTTGTCCCGGTAGGGCCACATCATGTCGCGCGTCCCCCAGATGGCCAGCGGCACGAGCGGGACTCCACTTTCCAGCGCCAGCCGGGCGGCTCCGGACTTGCCGACCATCGGCCAGAAGTCCGGCTCCCGGGTGATCGTGCCCTCGGGGTAGACACAGACACAGGCGCCACGCTCGAGCGCCGCGGTGGCGGCCGACAAGGCGGACGTCGCGCGGGAGGTGCCCCGATAGACCGGGATCTGGCCGGTGCCGTGCAGGATCTGCCGGACCACCGGCGGCTTGAACAGCGAGGACTTGGCCAGGTAGTGCGGCGCACGACCGGCCGCCACCAGGTAGTGCGCCAGCGGGAAGTGGTCCATGTTGGAGATGTGGTTGGAGGCCGCGACGAAACCGCCCTCGCGCGGAATGTTCTCCATCCCGGTCCAGTCACGAAGCGTGATGCGCTGCAGCACCGGGTAGAGCGTCGTGATCACCTTGGAGTACATCGGTTCGACGTTCTCGCTCATCGGGGGGCGCGACACGAGTGCTTGCTCCTAACCTGGCGTCTGCACGGGCAGCCCCGTCCGCCCGTGCAGGCGGGGGCGGGACCACCCTCGATCCTTGGTATCTAATCCCACCGCGCACCCGCGGCGGAAGTGAACCGCCGCGTCGAGTGCGTCGCGGTGTCTGAGAGCATCATCTCGTGGAGTCCGCAGTCACCTCGACCTGGCATGTGATAGTTCCGGTCAAGCACAGTGCGAACGGCAAGTCCCGATTGCGTGCACCGGACGGCGTACGCCGACAGGACCTGGCCCTCGCGATCGCGCTGGACACCCTCGGCGCCGTCGTGCGCGTCGTGCCGGCTCCGCAGGTCCTCGTCGTGACGGCGGACCCGGAAATCCGTTTGCAGATGCAGGATCTCGGCGCCGTGATCGTGGACGATCCCGGCCGCGGACTCAACTCGGCGGTCGCTGCGGGCATCGACGCCGCCAGCGTGCGTGCTCCGCGCAGCCCTGCCGCCGTTCTGCTCGGCGACCTGCCCGCACTCACTCCGGAAGAGCTCTCCGACGGCCTCGCGGCGTGCGCCGCCGTCGAGGCGGCGGTCGTGCCCGATCACGAGGGCACCGGCACAGTGCTGATCAGCCATCACGACGCGTCGCGACTCGTTCCACGGTTCGGCACGGGCTCTGCGGCCCGCCATGCCCGTTCGGCGACGGTGCTCGAGCTGGACCTGCCTCGGCTGCGCACCGACGTCGACGACGACGAGTCGTTGGACCGGGCGATCGAGCTCGGCGTCGGCCCGTGGACCAGGCGCCTCGTCTCGGCGCCCTAGAGTTGAGGGCATGCAGGCAACCGTTCATACCTTCGATGAGGCAACCGGGTCCGGGACGGTGCTGACCGACAACGGCCGGCTCCTCACCGTGGACGCCGCGACGTTCATCGCGTCCCAGCTGCGTCATCTGCGGCTGGGTCAACGGGTCAGCATCGAAGTGGGCCGCAGCGGCGTGAGTCGACTCTGGATCGAAGGCATCGGCGCCGGCCAGCGGATCCGCTGAACCCGCAGGGCAGCACAGGCCGCACACCCTCCCCCGGAACAGCACGACGGCCCACCCCGTCGTGCACGGGATGGGCCGTCGCCCAGGAGGATCGGAGCTCAGCGACGCGCGCTGCGCTTCGCCGCGGTCTTCTTCGTGGTGGCCTTCTTGGCCGTCGTCTTCGCCGCGGTTGACTTCGTCGCCGTCGTCTTCTTCGCCGCGGCCTTGGTCGGCGTCGCCTTCTTGGCGGTCGTCTTCTTCGCTGCTGCCTTTGCCGGTGTGGCCTTCGTGGCCGCGGTCTTCTTGGTGGTGGCCTTCTTGGCGGTCGTCTTCTTCGCGGCAGTCTTTGCCGGAGCTGCGGCCGCCGCGATGCTGCTCGACGCGCGGCCACCGGCGTTGCCGGTCTTGGGCAGCGAGCGCGGGTTGGCGACGACATTCTTGAATGCCGTGCCCGGCTTGAACTTCGGGACCGAGGTCTTCTTGATCTTCACGGTCGTCCCGGTGCGCGGGTTGCGTCCGGTGCGGGCGGCGCGCGAGATCTTCTCGAACGTGCCGAAGCCGGTGATGCCGACCTTGTTGCCCTTGGCGACCTCGCGGATGATGGCGTCCACGACGGCCTCCAGAGCCTCGCTCGCAGCCTTCTTGCTGCCGAGCCGGGTCTCCAGGCTCTCGATGAGCTCTGCCTTGTTCATGGGTCTTATCCCCTTCGGGTGGTGCCGGCGTTCGACCGGGCGTCCGATTGCGTGTCCTCAAGCTGACGCTCGATTGAGACAAGACGGTATGCCCACCACGCCGACTCGGCAACCTGCAACGCCGCCCTATTTGCCCGTGGCACAACAGCTTTGGCCGGTCTGAGAGCATGGCAGGTCCAGGTCGGAGAATTCCTCCGAGGCGGGCAAAATGCACCACACCACGTCCCTCCCAGATGTCAAATCTTTTGTAGAACAACGCAATTCGCGCGGGCGACCCGTGATGGGTCACCCGCGCGACGAGGCTGTCGGGCGTGGACTCAGGCAGTCCTGGCGGACGGCTTCCAGCTCGGCCGGGACGACTCGAAATTCGTGATTTCATCCGCGTGTCGCAGGGTCAGACTGATGTCGTCGAGCCCTTCGAGCAGCCGCCAGCGGATGTAGTCGTCGACCTGGAAGCCGAAGACGTGCTCGCCGGCGGTGACCGTCCGTTGCTCGAGGTCCACGGTCACCTGGGTGCCGGGCTCGTTCTCGAGCAACTTCCACAACAGCTCGATGTCCTCCTGACGCAGCTGGGCGGCGAGCAGCCCTGCCTTCCCGGCGTTTCCGCGGAAGATGTCGGCGAAGCGCGACGAAAGGACCACCCGGAAGCCGTAGTCCATCAGCGCCCACACGGCGTGCTCTCGCGAGGAGCCGGTCCCGAAATCAGGACCGGCGACGAGCACCGAACCCGACGAGTAGGCGGGGTTGTTCAGCACGAACGTCTCGTCACCGCGCCATGCGGCGAAGAGTCCGTCCTCGAAGCCGGTTCGGGTGACCCGCTTGAGGTAGACCGCCGGGATGATCTGGTCGGTGTCGACATTGCTGCGCCGCAACGGAACTCCGACACCGGTGTGCTGGGTGAACTTCTCCATGAGCTTCTCCTTGTGCAGTCTTGTCGTCAGCTCACGCCGAGTGGGTCAGGTCGGACGGGCTGGACAACGTGCCGCGCACGGCGGTGGCTGCCGCGACCAGCGGACTGACCAGATGCGTGCGACCGCCTTTGCCTTGCCGCCCTTCGAAATTCCGGTTGGAGGTCGACGCGCTGCGCTCGCCGGCCGACAGCTGGTCCGGGTTCATGCCGAGGCACATCGAGCAGCCGGCGAGCCGCCACTCGGCGCCCGCCTCCGCAAACACCTTGTCCAGGCCCTCCGCCTCCGCCTGCAGGCGGACCTTCGCCGAACCCGGGACGACCAGCATCCGCACGCCCTTGGCGACCTTGCGTCCCTTGATGACCGACGCGGCAGCGCGCAGGTCCTCGATCCGACCGTTGGTGCAGGAGCCGAGGAACACCGTGTCCACCGAGATCTCGCGCAGTGGCGTGCCCGGCGTCAGGCCCATGTATTCGATGGCTCGCTGTGCGGCGGCCTTCTCGTTCTCGCCCGAGAACGCTTCCGGGTCGGGCACGTTCGCGGACAGCGGCAGACCCTGGCCCGGGTTGGTTCCCCAGGTCACGAACGGCGTCAGCCGGCTCGCGTCGAGGTCCACCTCGGCGTCGAAGACCGCGTCGTCGTCCGTGACGAGTTCGGACCATGCTGCGACCGCGGCATCCCAGTCGGCTCCGGTCGGCGCGTGGTCGCGGCCCTTGAGGTAGTCGAAGGTGGTCTGGTCGGGGGCCACCATGCCGGCGCGGGCACCGGCCTCGATCGACATGTTGCACATGGTCATTCGCGCTTCCATGGACATGTTGCGCACGGCCGAGCCGCGGTATTCCAGCACGTAGCCCTGGCCACCGCCGGTGCCGATCTTGGCGATGACCGCCAGGATGATGTCCTTGGACGTGACGCCGTCGGGCAGCTCACCCTCGATGTTGATCGCCATGGTCTTGAACGGGTTCAGCGGCAGCGTCTGGGTCGCGAGCACGTGCTCGACCTCGCTGGTGCCGATGCCGAAGGACAAGGCGCCGAACGCTCCATGGGTCGAGGTGTGGCTGTCGCCGCAAACGATCGTCATACCGGGCTGGGTGAGACCGAGTTGCGGACCGATGATGTGCACGATGCCCTGCTCCGCGTCGCCCATCGGGAAGAGCTGGACCCCGAACTCGGCGCAGTTGGCGCGCAGGGTGTCGACCTGGGTCTTGCTCACCGGGTCCGAGATCGGGCCGGGCGTGGTCGGCACGTTGTGGTCCTCGGTGGCCACCGTGAGGTCCGGGCGCCGGACCGGGCGGCCGGCGAGCCGCAGACCGTCGAACGCCTGCGGGCTGGTGACCTCGTGCACGAGATGGAGGTCGATGTAGAGCAGATCCGGCTCGCCGTCCGCGCGCCGCACGACGTGCTGTTCCCAAAGCTTCTGTGCCAACGTGCTTCCCACGCCGGACCCTCCTTCATCGAACCTGCCCCCGAGAGCCTCGTTGCCCCGGTTTGCCATGCCACTGACAAAGCCTGAACCGCAATTTCCGGCTCAGGACTTGCGTCTCGCGGGCTGAGACGGCAGTATCAGTGCATGGACAACTCTAGCGGAGTCGGCGTTCTGGACAAGGCCGCCGTGGTTCTTTCCGCCCTCGAAGCGGGCCCGTCAACCCTCGCCCAGCTGGTCGCCCACACCGGCCTGGCCCGGCCGACGGCACACCGGCTCGCCGTCGCGCTCGAGCACCATCGGCTGGTCGCGCGCGACATGCAGGGACGCTTCATCCTCGGCCCCCGCCTGGCCGAGCTGGCCTCCGCGGCGGGCGAGGACCGCCTGCTCGCAGCGGCAGGACCGGTGCTCGGCGCACTGCGCGACCACTGCGGCGAGAGCGCACAGCTCTACCGCCGGCAGGGCGACCAGCGCATCTGTGTCGCCGCCGCCGACCGTCCGATGGGCCTGCGTGACTCGATCCCGGTCGGCGCGACCCTGACCATGCAGGCGGGCTCCGCGGCACAGGTGCTGCTCGCCTGGGAGGATCCGGACCGGCTGCACCGTGGCCTGCACGGCGCGAAGTTCACCGCGACCATGCTGTCGGCGGTTCGACGCCGCGGCTGGGCGCAGAGCGTGAGCGAGCGGGAGCAGGGCGTGGCATCGGTCTCGGCGCCGGTGCGCGGTCCGTCCGGCCGGGTCATCGCCGCCGTGTCGATCTCCGGTCCCATCGAGCGCGTGTCCCGGCAGCCGGGCCGCCTGCACGCCGGCACCGTCGTCGCGGGCGCCAACAAGCTGACCGAGGTCCTCGCCCGGGCCCACGCCGCAACCCAGCGCCGCGGCGAGTCCGCCTGACCGCTCAGGGGGCTGAGAGGCCGGCGACGTGAGCCGCGGCCGCAGCTGGGCTGAGCCCGTGCGTCGCGACCAGGCCGCGCTCGATCGTGGCCGCGTAGGCAGCCGCCGGCGGATTGGCCGTCGGCGCGCTCCCTGCGAAGGTGAAGGTCAGCACCGGTTCGGCGTCGAGCGATCCGACCCGCAGGATCCGGTCGTAGTGGCCGCCGGCACCGAGCCAGCTGCCCTGCTCGGCGACCTCGGCCACGGGCACCGCCGCCCCCGGCGGACGGTGGCACTCCTGCGACCACACGTCGGCGAACTGCTCCACCGTGAGCCGGTATGCCGTGGCGTATGACGGGCCCGGTGCGGCGGGGTCGTAGAACGCCATACCGCCGCCCCAGACCTGCGACGCCGCACCGAAGAACACCCGTCCCGGGAGCGAGGTCGGCCGCCGGTCGCTCGGTGCAGCGGTGTTCCGGCAGCCGGCGTAGGTTCGCAGCGCTCCCTCGGGACGCCCGCCGTTCAGATAACGGTCGAAGCGCTCCGGCGACAGGTTGGACCCGTATGCGGCATACCAGACGTGCGAAGGCATCACCCGATCATGACAAAGCGCCCGAGTCCGGTCGAGACTCGGGCGCTGTGTCATCGGTGACCCCAGCGGGATTCGAACCCGCGTTACCGCCGTGAGAGGGCGACGTACTAGGCCGCTATACGATGGGGCCGCGGCTGGAAGAACCTTACCGGTTAAGGTGCGATTCCACCGAATCGGCGAATTTCGCCGATGGCTGGGGTACCAGGACTCGAACCTAGACTAACTGAACCAGAATCAGTCGTGCTGCCAATTACACCATACCCCAAGGGGGTATCACTTCGTCGGCGACACAAGGCCGTTCGACGAGGTGAACCGAGGTGAGACCTTACCCGGTCGGAGCCGCTGCACCCAAATCGAGGAGCTCGAGACCGGCCGCTCCGACCCGTAGCTCCGCCAACGAGGTGATCACCGGCACATCGACGGTTTCGCCGACGCCGTCGACGCCGCCCCGGCGCAGCCAGACCGGCCGCAGGCCGGCACCCTGCGCGCCCTCGATGTCGGGCAGCCACTCGTCGCCGATGTATGCCGTCTCGGCGGGCGTGGCGCCGAGTTGCCGGCAGGCATGCCGGAAGACCCTCGGATCGGGCTTGCCGAAACCGCACGTGTCGCGTGTGACCACCACGGCGAACCGGTCGGTCAGCTCGTTGGCCAGCAGCTTCGGGGTCGTCGCGGCTTCCGAGGAGTTGGTGAGCGCACCGACCAGCAGAGCGGCCGCGCGGCACGCGTCCAGGAAGGGCAGGACGTCGTCATACCTGCGCTGATGCCGGAGGAACTCGGGCCGAAAGGTGTCCTCGAACATCGCGGTCGCACCGGACGGCAGCTCCAGGCCGTGGTGGGCGGCAACTTCCGCCAGCCGGGAGGAGCGCATCTGGGCGAAGTCCAGCTCGCCGGCCGTGTAACGCACGAAGTAGCCGCCCGGGTCGTGCCGGAAGCGCACACCGGCCGCACGGTGCCACGTCTCGCTCTGACCGGGCCAGACAGCGGCGACGGCGGCCGTCGCCGCGGCATACATCGCGGACGTGGTGTCCAGCAGCGTGTCGTCGACGTCCAGCAGCACCGCGCGCACCGGCAGCCGAACGGCGTTCACCGGCCGCGGGATTCGCGCCTCAGAGCGACGCACGCAGCGCCTCGAGCCGGCGCATGGTCGACTCCTTGCCGAGGATCTCCATCGACTCGAAGAGCGGCGGCGAGATCCGTTGACCCGACACTGCGGTGCGGATCGGGCCGAACGCGAGCCGCGGCTTGATCCCGAGCCCGTCCACGATGGCCGCGCGGAGGGCCTCCTCGAGCCGGGTCGCCGTCCACTCGCGACCACTGCCGTCCGGGTTGCCGACGGCGCCGCTGATCGGCTCGAGCGCCGCGATGGCGGCGTCCAGGACCTGGGGAGCACTCTCCTTCAACTGCTTTCGGGCGTCCTCGGCGATCTCCAACTGGTCGTCGGCGACGTAGAACGGCGCGACGAGCGGTGCGGCCTCGGACAGCAGGTTGATGCGGGTCTGGATCAGCGGCACGATCGCGTTCAGCCGGCCGAGCTGCGGCAGCGAGGCCGGTTGCGGCAGCGCGCCGTCCCGCTGGAGCACCGGCAGCAGCCGCTGCGCGAGATCCTGCTCGGACAGCTGCCGGATGTAGTGCCCGTTGAGCCAGTTGAGCTTGTCCAGGTTGAAGACCGCGCCCGCCGGGTTGATCTTGTGCCAGTCGAAGTGCTTGCTGAACTCTGCGAAGCTGAACGTCTCCCGCTCCGACCCGTCGTCCTCGATGATCGGCGGGTGCCCTTGCAGCGCAAGGAAGTTGACCAGCGCCTCGGGCAGGTAGCCCTGCTCCTGGAACCACGTGAGCTTGGCCCACGGGCTCTTGCGCTTGGAGATCTTGGCCTTCTTCTCGTCCCGCAGCAGCGGGATGTGCGCGAACTGCGGGGTCTCCCAGCCGAGCCACCGGTAGAGCAGGATGTGCTTCGGCGTGGACGAGATCCACTCCTGCCCGCGCACGACGTGGGTGATCTCCATGAGGTGGTCGTCGACCACCACGGCGAGGTGGTATGTCGGGAAGCCGTCCGCCTTCAGGATCACCTGGTCGTCCGGCTTCGGCGCCTTCGTCGGACCCATGATCAGGTCGTCGAACTGCAGCGGGACGTCGTCCGGGATCAGCATCCGCACGACCGGCGTCTCGGTGAAGCCGGGCAGCTGCGCCCGCTCCTCCTTGGTCTTGCCCAGGCACATCCGGTCGTAGCCGGTCGGCTGCTTGGTCTTCTGCTGGATCTCCCGCATCTCGGTCAGCCGTTCGCTGGAACACCAGCAGTAGTAGGCGTGTCCGTCGGCGATCAGCTGCTCGACATACGGCCGGTAGGTCCCCAGCCGCTCCGACTGCTTGTAGGGCGCGAACGGGCCGCCCTTGTCCGGGCCCTCGTCCCAGTCGAGACCCAGCCAGTGCAGCGTGTCGTAGAGCTGCTGCTCGCTGTCCGCCTGGAACCTGTTCCGGTCGGTGTCCTCGATGCGCAGGATGAAGCTGCCACCCTGCTGGCGCGCGAAGGCGAGGTCGAAGATCGAGACGTATGCCGTGCCGACGTGCGGGTCACCGGTGGGCGACGGCGCGACACGGAGGCGGGGCTTGCGGACGGAGGTGGGCTCACTCATGATGCCCCGATCGTATTGCTACGGGAGCAGGGCCCCCGCTAGGGACTCCTGCATCCAGGTGAGGAAGTCGTAGTAGAGGCCGATCACCAACCGCGGGTCCTGCGAGCCGTCCGCGGCGGCCTCGGCCAGCGCCTGTTGCAACCGCTCGCTGTCCTCGTCCGTGCGCAGTTCGAGACGCTCGCCGAGCGCGAGCCGGACGTCCGCCAGGCCCACCAGCAGCGCCTGCGCCTGCCCGAGATCCAGTTCGAGCTTGTTGCGCGCGGCCGGCTGGTCCAGTGCCTCGATCGCCGTGCTGAGGTTGGCAACCTTGCGTTGACGCAACCCGTGCTCGGTGAGTGCGCGGTATTCGGCAGCCACCTCCGGGTCGCCCCGATGGCCGTCCGGCAGCAGGCGCGCGAGCGCCGGGTCCCGGTCGGCCAGCTCCTGCGGGTCCTGCACCGAGCCGAGACCCGCGAGCAGGTCCTCGACCGGGTCACCGGTGCTGACGCCGCTCGGCGCCAGGAGTTGCCTGGTCTGGTCGAGCAGCTCGCGCACGATCGCCCGCTCGTTGCCGTCGAGGCGAGCGACGATCCGGGACCCCTTGCGCTTGAACGCGGTAGCCATCGGCCTCAGGAGTCCTTCTCGAAAGTGGCCCAGAGTCCATAGCCCTGCATCGCCTCGGTGTCGGTCTCCATCCGCTCCCGGGGCCCGGAGGAGACGACGGCCCGGCCCTCCCGGTGGACGGTCATCATCAGCTTCTCGGCCTTCGCACGGGAGTAGCCGAAGTAGTTCTGGAAGACCCACGAGACATAGGACATCAGGTTGACCGGGTCGTTCCAGACGATGGTGACCCACGGCTGATCGGTCTGCTCCACCGCGTCGACGTCGAGGTCGACGTCGGGCGAGGCATGCTCCGGGGGCGCAACAGACACGATGTCAACGATAGGCAAGGGACACAGCCGGTCGCGAGGCTGCCCTACAGTGACGCACGTGACGACATCCGCTGGCGCGTCCACCGCGCTGCTGACCGACCACTACGAGCTGACGATGCTCAGTGCCGCGCTCCGGGACGGCACCGCCGGACGGCGCAGCGTCTTCGAGGCATTCGCCCGCCGGTTGCCCGACGGCCGCCGCTACGGCGTCGTCGGGGGCACCGGCCGCCTGCTCGACGCGCTGGCCGAGTTCCGCTTCGGCGATGCCGAGCTGGCCTTCCTCCGCGAGCGCAACGTCGTGGACGAACCGACCCTCGAGTGGCTCTCGTCATACCGCTTCACCGGCAACATCTGGGGGTATGCCGAGGGCGAGGTCTACTTCCCCGGCTCCCCCATGCTCATCGTCGAGGCCAGCTTCGCCGAGGCCGTCGTCCTGGAGACGCTGGTGCTCTCGATCCTCAACCACGACACCGCGATCGCGTCCGCGGCGAGCCGGATGACCGCCGCCGCGGAGGACCGGCCGTGCATCGAGATGGGCTCACGCCGCACCCACGAGGAGGCGGCCATCGCCGCCGCGCGTGCGGCATACATCGCGGGCTTCAGCACCACCTCCAACCTCGAGGCAGGGCGGCGGTACGGCGTGCCGACGACCGGCACTTCCGCGCACGCGTTCACCCTGCTGCACGACGACGAGCGGGCGGCGTTCCAGTCGCAGGTCGACACGTTCGGCAGCGACACGACCCTGCTCGTCGACACCTACGACGTGACCACGGCGGTGCAACTGGCCATCGAGATCGCCGGCCCGCAGCTGGGCGCGGTCCGGCTCGACTCCGGTGACCTGCTGCAGCAGGCGCGCGAGGTCCGCGAGCAACTGGACTCGCTGGGGGCGACCGGCACGAAGATCGTCGTCACGTCCGATCTGGACGAGTTCGCGATCGCCGCACTGCAGGCCGGGCCGGTCGACGGCTACGGCGTCGGCACCCAGCTGGTCACCGGATCCGGAGCTCCTACAGCCGGATTGGTCTACAAGCTGGTCGCCCGGGAGGATTCCTCCAGCGAGCTCCAGGGGGTCGCGAAGAAGAGCAAGGACAAGATGTCGATCGGCGGTCGCAAGTACGCGCTGCGCCGGCGCAACCCGCACGGCGTCGCCGAGGCGGAGGTGATCGGCATCGGTGTCGCGCCGGCCGACCTCTCGACGGGGCTCACGGCACGCTCGAATGACCGACCGCTGCTGATCTCGCTCGTCGAGCACGGCGAGCGGGTCTGCACCACGTCCCTGGACGACGCGCGCGAGCACCACAAGACTGCTCGAGCAGAGCTGCCACCGACCGCGCGGCAGATGTCACGCGGTGAGCCGGTCATTCCGACGCTCTACCAGCGTGCGGAGAAGGAGAGGATGCCATGACGAGCATCGAGCTGCTCGACGGCGACGCAGCAGAGCCCTATGCCGACCGCATTTTCGCGCTCTACGACGAGGTGTTCGGCCGGTTCCCGGACAAGGCGGACTGGCGAGCGCAGCTCTTCGACCGGGACCGGGTCCGCCCCGGCTACCGGCTGGCGCTGGCACTGGACGGCGATCGGGTGCTCGGCTTCGCCTGGGGCTATCGCGGCAGCCGCGGCCAGCAGTGGCCGGACCTGGTCGCGCGCAGCCTCCCGGAGCTGCCCGGCGAGTGGATGCGCGACCACTTCGAACTCGTGGAGCTGGCGGTCGACGCGAGTGCACGCCGGCAGGGCATCGGCGGCCGGTTGCACGACGCCCTGCTGGACGGCCTCACCGGCCGTGCCCTGCTCGGCACCACGCTGGCGACCGACGACCCGGCCCTGTGCCTCTACCAGGACCGCGGCTGGAGCACGCTCGGGCATCTCGCCGGCAACCGGCAGGTCATGGGCGCCTACCTGCCACTGCCCGCACCGAGGCTGCACGGAGACCCGGCATGAGCCGAGCACTGGTCATCGTCGACGTCCAGAACGACTTCTGTGAGGGCGGCTCGCTCGCCGTCACCGGTGGGATCGCGGTCGCGGAGCGGATCGCCTCGTATGCCGGGGAGCATTCCGGCGACTACGAGCAGGTCGTCGCCACTGCCGACTGGCACATCGATCCGGGCAACCACTGGTCGGACGCTCCCGACTTCGTGCACAGTTGGCCGGTGCACTGCGAGGTCGGCACGCCCGGCGCCGACTTCCGGTCCGAGGTGCAGCCGGTCATCGCGCAGGCCGCGGCGGTCTTCCGGAAAGGCCAGTACCAAGCGGCATACAGCGGTTTCGAGGGCGCCACCGAAGAAGGCACCGCACTCGGCGACTGGCTGCACGAGCACCGGATCGACGAGGTCGACGTGGTCGGCATCGCGACCGACTACTGCGTGCGCGCGACCGCGCTGGACGCCGCGACATCCGGCTTCCGGACCCGAGTGCTGGTCGACCTCACCGCCGGCGTCGCCCCGGAGTCGACAACGCGCGCGCTGGACGAGCTGCGAGCCGCCGGTGTGGCGATCGGCAAGGCGTTCACAACGCCAGCGCAATGAGCACCACGCCGACCGCGATCCCGCAGGCGCTGACCAGGCGCTGGCGGATCCGCGGCTCGTCGAGTGTGATCCCGGCCAGCACCACACCGAAGAGCACACTCATCTCTCGCAGCGGTGAGACGTAGCTGACGTAGGTTCGAGTCAGCGCATAGAGCGAGAATCCGTACCCGCCCGCAGCGAGCACGCCACACCCGACGACACGCCTCCAGTGCCCCCTGAACAGCGCGGCGGCGCGCTCCCGGCCGCCGGACCTGGTGACCACCGGCGCGAACATCAGCAGCGCGGTGAGACCCTCGGACCAAGCGAGGTAGCTGATCGCCGACACGTACGAGACACCCACCTTGTCGACCAGGCTGTAGCAGCCGATCACCGCTCCGGTCATGAGCGGCCACAACCAACGGCGGAGGTCTCCGCTCGCCCGATCCACGCGACGATCCCCCGACCACATCAGCGAGCCGATGGCGAGGCTCACCACGACGACACCGACCAGGCCGAGCGGCGCGGGACGCTCACCGAGCACCACGATGCCGAGCAACGTCGCCACCACCGGGCCGGTGGCCCGAGTCGCCGGGTACGCCAGCGAGAAGTCGAGTACCTCGTAGGCGCGGGCCAGCCCGACGACGTAGCCGCACTGCAGACCGGCCCGCAGCGGGATCACCAGGGCGAGCGGCCACCACCGGTGCGGCGGGTGCAGCACGGCCCAGGGCAGCGCCAACAGGGCCATCACCGCACTCAGCGAGGCAAGGAAGAGGCGGCGGTGAATCTGCAGGGAGCCGGCGAGCAGGTTCCACCCGGCGTGGCACAGCGCCGCGACCACCATGACGGCCGCCACGAGGTGCAGACTCATGAGCGGCCGTCCGGTGATCGATCGTCGGGTGAGGTGTCGTCACCACGATGGCACCGATCACCCCTGGCGGCACAGCGCGCTTGTGGCTATCGACCGGATAGCGGCAACCGACGGGCCGCGCCCGCCGGTTACGAGATGATGACCGGTGCGCTGCCCGACACCAGCTGCCAGTCGATCGTGTGGAACTTCGACGGATCGATCACCTTGTTGGCCGTCACCCAGTCGATGATCATCTGGCGAATCTCGCGCTGCTCGTTGTAGACGACCGGCGCCGTCGTGACGTCCGGGAAGCCGCCACCGCCGGACTGGCGGTAGTTGTTGATCGCGATGATGAAGCTGTCCTCACCGCTGACCGGCTTGCCGTCATACGCCAGGTTCTTGATCCGGTTCCCGGGTGCGACCGTGACGTCGATGTCGTAGGTGAGCCGAGCGTCGAGGCCGCCCATGACGTCGTAGTTGTAGTCCGGCGTGCCGTTCGGCGCGGTCGCGGTCACCGCGTTCGTCAGATCGTCGATCGAGAAGGGCCCGCTGCCCGACACCTGCTTGAAGTACTCCGCGGACTTCTCCAGGTAGGCCTTGACCTGCGTGCCGGTGAACTTGATGCCCAGCAGCGTGTTGTCGTAGATGTAGAGTCCCGCGACATCGCGCACGGTGACGTCGCCCTTCGGGATGATCGCCGTCCGGCTGAACGGCGCCGCGATCGACAACACGGGCGTGTTCGCGTCCGGCGTGCCCGCGAGCGCCGCCTTGACCGCTTCGGCCTGCACCTGGTTGATCAGGTCGACTGCAGCGGCGTCCTCGACGACCGCGCGGGCACCGCTCATGTCCTCCAGGCAGGCGCCGATCACGCTGTTGACGTAGGTGCGCACCTTCTCGTGAGCGTCGTACAGTAACGCGGCGATCTTCGGGTCCTCGGGCGCGGTGTTCGAGTTGAGCAGGGTCGATGCCGAGCTCACGACCTCCCATTGACCCCGGTTCTTGCGCAGGTTCAGGTCCATCACGGTGACCCGCTCCCCGAAGCACAGCGGCTCGGACAGGAGGACCTGCTTGCCGGTCTGCGCGTTCTTCACGAAGCGCTGCGGGATCTCGACGTGCGCGTGTCCGACCAGGATCGCGTCGATGTCCGGGACTTCTTGTGCCAGAAGCGTGCTGGCGTTCTCCGGCCACGGCAGAGCATCGCCGTATGACGAGGAGGTGTCAGCACCGGAGTGGCAGGAGACCACGATGACGTCGGCCCCGGCGCGCTTCACCTGAGGCACGACGATCTTGGCCTGCTCGACGATGCCGTTCATCGTGATCCGGCCCTCGACGTTCGCCTTGTCCCAGATCGCGATGCCAGGAGTGACCAGGCCGACGATGCCGACGGTGACCGGCTTGCTCCCGGGCACGTGCACGGTCTTCATCGTGTATGACGGAAAGGCGGGCTTCCCGGTCTTCCAGTCCAGCGCGTTCGCTCCGAGCAGCGGGTGGTGCAACTGGCTCTGGAAGGTCCGCAGCAGGTCCATCCCGTAGTTGAACTCGTGGTTGCCGAGCGCGGCCGCGTCATACCCGATCGCGTTCATTGCCACGGCCATCGGATGCATCACGGTCTTGCTGATGGGCGTGATCTTGGCGAAGTAGTAGGCGAGCGGCGTGCCCTGGATGGTGTCTCCGGCGTCGAGCGTGATGCAGCTGTCCGCGCCGCGCTCCTCGCGCACCGCCTGGATCAGGGTGGCGCACTTGGCGGCGCCGACGTCGTTGTGTGTGGCGTCGTCGTACTCCGCGTCACGGAAGTAGTCCCAGTTGTAGACGTGACCGTGCAGGTCGGTGGTGCCCAGCACGGTGAGACGCAGCTCGTGCGCGTTGTCCGTGGCGGCCGCGGCAGCGGGCGCCTTGGCGACGCCGACGACACCGGCGCCCCCGACCATGGTCATGGCCAGCAACTGGCGGCGGGTGGCTGCGTTCTTGACGACAGGGTGCATGAAGGCTCCTTCGGGTGACAAGCACCGTGCGGCGGGGTGTTCGCACGGAGCTGATCGACGTTACCGGGATCCGCCGTCGAATGGGGCGAAATCAGCGTCCGCCGACCCAGCTCCACGCGTACTTGCCGTCGTCCACGGCGCTGCCGCCCTCGCCGAGCTCCATCGGCCGGAAGGTGTCGACCATGACTGCCAGTTCGTCGAACTCGTGCACGCCGATGGAGTTCTCGTAGGCGCCGGGTTGCGGGCCGTGCGCGTGACCGCCGGGGTGCAGCGAGATCGAGCCCTTGCCGATGCCCGAGCCCTTGCGCGCCTCGTAGTCGCCGTCGACGTAGAACATGATCTCGTCGCTGTCGACGTTGGAGTGGTAGTAGGGCACCGGGATCGACGCCTCGTGGTAGTCGACCTTGCGCGGCACGAAGTTGCACACGACGAAGTTGGTGCCCTCGAAGACCTGGTGCACCGGCGGCGGCTGGTGGACCTTGCCGGTGATCGGCATGAAATCGGCGACGTTGAACGCGTAGGGGTAGAGGCAGCCGTCCCAACCGACCACGTCCAGCGGGTGGTAGGGGTAGGTGTAGATCGTGCCGACGACCTGTCCACCGGTTCCCCGGTGTTTGACGTAAACGTCTGTCGGAGCGTCGGATTCGGCGCCGATGTCCGCCGCGAGCAGCGGCCCGTCCGGTCCACGCAGGTCGCGTTCGCAGTATGGCGCATGCTCCAGCAGCTGCCCGTAGCGCGACAGATAGCGCTTCGGCGGCGCAATGTGCGAATTGCCCTCGATCGCGTAGGCGCGCAACGGCTCGGTGAAGCCTTCGTCACCGGCCACCACCGGCAGCCAGCGATGGGTCGTCGCCCTGGGCAGGATCAGGTAGTCGCCCTCGGCAACGTCGAACGCCCCGAAGACCGTCTCGACGTGTGCGGCACCGCGCTCGACATACACACACTCATCGCCGATCCCGTTGCGGTACCACGGACTTGGCGCGTCGGCCACAACGTAGGAGATCCGCACGTCGCCGTTGCCGAGCACCAGCCGGCGCCCGGTGACGACGTCGACGCCGGTGTCGCTCTCGCCGAAGAGGTCGTGCAGCTTCAGGTGTCGCGGGAGCAGCGGGTGATTGGGCTCGGTCGCGAGTGACCACCGGAAGTTCCAGGGCTGGGCGTCGGAGATCGCCGACGGCAGGCCACGGTGGTAGAGCAGCGACGAGTCACTGGAGAAGCCCTCCTCCCCCATCAGCTCCTCGTAGAAGACCCCGCCGTCCGCGCGGCGCAGCGCAGTGTGCCGCTGCCGGGGCAGTTGTCCCATTGCTCGATAGAACGCCATTGTTCCTCGCTCTCGTTGCCGACGTAGGCCGCGGCTGCCGGTGTCCGGCGGCTGGCTACGGTGAACCCCATGGCCAGTCTGCCCCCGCGAACGCTCTTCACCCAGCTGATCGACGACGCAGCCGTTTTTCCACCGGGCAACTTCTCACTCTCCGAGGCTATCGAGCGGCGATCCGCACGTCGCGGCAGCCCGGTCGCCGATTTCGTCGGGCCGCTGTTGCTCCCGCCGAGGCTGATCGACGCGGCGCTCGCCGACCACAGCGGGCTCGTCATTGCCGTCATCGGCCGGCGCGACACACCGGTCGAGGAGGTCGTGGCGGCGGCCGAGCGAGTGGCCGGCTCCACTGGGCACTCGCTCGCCGGTGTCGAGGTCGCCGCCGGGCCGGGCTGGGAGCAGGTCCTCGAACTCTCCGTGCCGGTCGCCGTCGAGGTGCCGGCCGCCGCCGACGGCCGTGCGCTGCTGCCCGGCATCGAGCAGCACGAGGGTCAGGTGATCGCCAAGCTGCGCACCGGCTCCACCCCGGCCAACGCGGTCCCGACCATCGACGAGGTTGCGTCGTTCATCGCCGAATGTGTCCGGACCCGTATGCCGTTCAAGCTCACCGGCGGTCTGCACCACGCCGTCGCGCACACCAGCGGCGGCGAGGACCAGTTCGGCTTCCTCGGCATCCTGCTGGCCGTCCATGCCGCGCTCACCGGGGGCGACATCGGGGCGCCCCTCGCCGACCGCGACGCCGGAGCGACCCGCGACGCGGTGCTCGCGCTCACCGAGGAGGACGCCAAGGCGGCACGCAACGTCTTCACCAGCTTCGGCTGTTGCGACGTACTCGACCCGATCCACGACCTGGCCGCACTCGGCCTGATCTCCGAAGGGAGCATTTCATGACCGCCGAGCTATGGGGCATCGACAACCTGCCTTACGGCGTGGCGACCGGGCCGGACGGCCACACTCAGGTCGTCACCCGGCTGGGCGACGACGCCATCGGGCTCGCGACCCTCGCGTCGCGGGACAACCTGCGCAAGTGGGCTCGCATCTTCGACAACAGCTCCCTGAATCCCTTCATCTCCCAGGGCCGTTCGAGCTGGAGGTCCGCCCGATCGTGGCTGCGGGGCATTCTGCAGGACGAGGGCCGCAGGGACCTGCTCGCGGCGGCGACGACGCCGCTGGCCGAGGTGACGCTGCACCTGCCGGTGGATGTCGCGGACTACGTGGACTTCTACGCCAGCGAGCAGCACGCGACCAATGTCGGCTCGATCTTCCGGCCGGACGGTGCCGCGCTCACGCCCAACTGGAAGCATCTGCCGATCGGCTACCACGGCCGGGCCGGCACCGTCGTCGTGTCCGGCACCGACATCGTCCGCCCGGTCGGTCAACGCAAGGGCAAGGACGACCCGGAGCCGGTCTTCGGCCCGAGCGTGCGGCTGGACATCGAGGCCGAGGTGGGCTTCGTCGTCGGTGGCGCGACCGAGGTCGGCGAGCGGGTGCCGGTCGACGACGCCGCAGATCACCTCTTCGGCGTCGCACTCTTCAACGACTGGTCGGCGCGTGACATCCAGGCCTGGGAGTACGTGCCGCTCGGACCCTTCCTCGGCAAGTCCTTCGCGTCCACGCTCGGCGCGTGGATCACTCCCCTGGAGGCCCTCGAGGCAGCGAAAGTGCCCGTCCCCGAGCAGGATCCGAAGCCGCTGGACTACCTGCAGGGCGCGGATCTGTTCGGGCTGGACCTCGAGCTCGAGGTCCGGCTGAACGACACGATCGTCTCCCGGCCGCCCTATCGGGCGATGTACTGGAGCCCCACCCAGATGCTCGCGCACCTCACCGTCAACGGCGCCAGCCTGCGCAACGGCGACCTCTTCGCATCCGGCACCGTCTCCGGTGACCGGGCCGATCAGCGCGGCAGCCTGCTCGAACTGACCTGGAGCGGTCGGCAACCGATCGAGCTGGCCGACGGGAGCACCCGCAGCTTCCTGCAGGACGGCGACGTCGTGACCATCACCGCGACGGCGCCGGCGGCCGGTGGTGGTCGCATCGCGCTGGGCGAGGTCACCGGTCGGATCCTGCCCGCCACGTAGTCAGCGGCCGTCGTACGGCGGTGTCGGGCCGCCATACGGCGGCTTGGTCCGAGCGGCGCTCACGACATAGGTCTTGGCCGCCTTGTCGTGGATCGCCTGCGCATTGCGGTCCCCGAGCGGCACCAGCCCGTCGATCAGGCTGAAGACCGTGCCGAGTGAGCCGAGCAGCGGGACGACCGACGTGATGTTGTTGACGCCCTTGACCACCGCGCGGATCGCGGCGGCGTTGAGACCGGGCCGGGCGCTCGAGTCGGCGCCGCGCACCCGGATCCGCAGGAGCAGGTGCCCGATCGTCTGACCGCGCCACGCGATCATGCCGATCTCGTAGACCAGGTAGACCAGCACCGCGACCACGGGGAACTGCCAGGGCAGGTGATACATCGCGTCCGGCAACGGCGGCTGTGACCGGCCGTGCTGCGCGGCGGTGATGGCCTCGTCATACCAGTCGGCCATCGTCGTGATCCACGGGCGCAACCAGGCCCAGGAGATCGCCATCGCAACGAGCGACAGCAGGACGTTGTCGATGAAGTACGCGAAGAGACGGCGCCACCACGACGCGGTCGGCTCACCGTCCGGGGTGGTCTTGACCGGTCGCGGTTGATACCCCTGCTGTTGGCCGTATGACGGCCGGCCGTAACCCTGCTGCGCGTGCTGCTGGTAGGGGTCCTGGTGCGACCGCTCGTAGGGCCGCATCGGCGGCTGCTGCGGACGACCGCCGGTGCGCGCCCGCTCCACGGCGCGCAGCCGCTCCTGGTGCTCTTCGTACTGCCGGCGCGCGTCGCCGATGCGCGACTCGTCCAGGTTCGGCTTGACCTTCGGCATGGTGCGGTCACTCCAGAGGATGCCGTCCCAGTATCGAAGCTGGTCCGGGTCCTGGGGGTCGTCATACCAACCCGACGCGCGTTCGGCCATGGCCCAGATCCTCTCATTCGCAACTGGAGCCACCCCTGGGCGGCACCGCACATTCCACACGCCCCCTCCCGGAATCCGGGAAGGGGCGTGTGGTTGCGTCGACGCAGGCTCAGACCCCAGGGGCCAGCTTGCCCTCGTCCTCTTCGATGATCTCCTCGGTCTCGTTGAGGATCTCTTCGACGCGCTCGGGCGGCAGCTGGCAGTACCACGCCACGGCGAGCACGACAGCGGTCAGGATGATGTTGGCGATGATGCCGCCGTTGAAGCCGTAGACGTTGGCCTCGCCGGCGTCCTTGGTGGCTGCGCCGGAATAGCTGCCCAGGTAGCTGACCAGCAGAATGCCGGCGAACCAGAGCAACACCCACCAGCCGTTCTTGAACTCCAGCTTCGGCGCGCGGCCCTTGTCCATCGCCTGGAAGATCGCCAGGAAGATGTAGCCGATGGCGACAGCCACCATCATCTTCCAGACCTGGTCCCAACCGGCCCAGTACATGATCAGGTTGGTCGCCAGCAGCGCGAGCGGGGCGATGACCCAGGGGGCCTTGGCGCGGTAGGGCCGCTCCATGTCCGGCAACTGCTTGCGGAAGGTCAGCAGCGCGACCGAACCGCTCCCGAAGGACAGCACGGTGAGCGAGGTGACGATGGACACCAGCGCCTGCCAGCTCGGGAACGGCAGGAAGAAGATCGCACCCACGATCCAGGCCAGGATCAGGCTCGGCCACGGCACACCGTTGTCGTTGACCTTGGCGAGGACCTCAGGGGCGTTCCGGTTGCGGCCCATGGCGTAGGACATGCGCGCGGTGACGCTGGTGTAGATCAGTCCGGTGTCTCCGGGGCTGATGAACGCGTCGGCGTAGAGCAGGCCGGCCAGCCAGCCCATACCGAGGAACGTCGCGAGCGCCGCCAGCGGGCTGAAGTCACCCGCGGTGCTGCCGACCTTGATCGCGTTGCCGACACCCGACCAGCCGTTCTGCGCCAGCGCGTGCGGATCGAGCGCCGCGATGAAGGCGACCTGCAGCAGGATGTAGAGGATGCCGCAGATCACGATCGACCCGATCAGGGTCAGCGGGACGTTCTTCTTCGGGTTGTCGGTCTCACCAGCCAGCTCGATGCCCTGCCGCCAGCCGAGGAAGGAGAACGCGATGCCGGCCGCGGGGATCGCTTCCATGGCGCCCTTGATGCCCTTGGGCGCGAAGCCGCTGCCGTCCTTGACCGTGGCCGTGAAGTTGCCCGTGTGGAAAGCCGCGATCATGACCGCGACGATCACCAGGACGATCATGATCAGCTTCCACCAGACCAGCACGTTGTTGATCCGGGCGAACCACTTCACCCCGAAGAAGTTGATCAGCACGAAGACGCCGAGCATCAGGATGGCGATGACCAGCCCCGCCGGCTTCAGGGTGCCGTTGCTGTTCTCCAGCCAGTGCAGGTATGACGACGCGTAGGTCAGCACCGCGGAGACTTCGACCGCCGCGACCGAGGCGCACGCGAGCCAGGTCACCCAGCCGAACGAGTAGCTGGCGAACGAGCCCCAGGCGTAATGGGGGTAGCGGGCGACACCACCACTACGCGGCATCATCACACCGAGCTCGGCGTAGCTGAGCCCGATGAAGAGGAACATGATGGTGCCGACGATCCAGGACAGGATCGCGGCCGGGCCGGCCTGACTGGAGGCGTGTAGTGCACTGAACAGCCACCCGGACCCGATGATGGAGCCGATGGCGGTGAAGAGGAGACCGACGGTTCCGAACTCCTTTTTGAGGCGCGGGTCGTCTCCGGCGACGTTGTCTACCTTCTCGGTGACACTCATGGTTGTGCATCATCCCTTTCGGCTGCCATGCACTTGTTCTGTTTGGTTGTCGTTCACCCTCCCAGGCACCACTTGTGAACGGTGACACACTCGGTGAGCGCTAGCACGGTAGTCCCGTGAACCACATACGCGTCAAGCACCCCTCCCAGTGTTGCCAAGTTGCAACGTCGATGGTGCTGAACGGGGAAACCGGCACGCGGATCGACCTCGGGGGGCGGGCACTAGGGTGGGGCGCATGCTCAAGCTGATGCTGCTGTTGCACCTGCTGACGGCGATCTTCGCGATCGGCCCACTCGCGCACGCCGTCACGACTGCGTCGCGGGGCCTGCGGCGATCCGATCGCGTTGCGTTGCAGGCGTCGTCCCGCACGGCGAAGGTGTATGCCGCGGCGTCGGTGCTCGTCGTCATCTTCGGCATGGGGCTGATGTCGCAGAAGCGTCGCGGCAAAGAGCTCGGCAGCATCGGCGACACCTGGATCTGGTTGTCACTCCTGCTCTGGGCACTCAGCATCGCGATCACGTTCTTCGTCATCACCCCGTCCCTGGACAAGGCCGCGGAAGCGTTGGCCACGAGCGCGTCGAGCGCCGCCCAGCCGGCCGGCGACGCGACCGTGCCGACGGTCGCGGCCTCGTCATACACCGCGCGAGTGGCCGCCTCGGGTGGCGTGGTCGGCCTGATCTTCGCCGTGATCGTCGTGCTGATGGTCTACCGGCCCGGCGGCTGATGACGCCCGAGGAGGTCGCTGCATTCCTCGCGACACTACCCGGCTGCACGCAGAAGGGCACGCGCGCGGTGCCGGCCTGGTATGTCGACGACCGCATCGTCGCGCGTCTGGTCGCCTCCGACGAGCTGATGATCCGCTGCGCGTTCGACGAGCGTGAGCGCCTGGTCGATACCGAGCCGGACACGTTCGGCATACCGCCCGCCTACGAGGCGCACCTGAAGGTGCAGGCCATGCTCACCGGCGACGCGGACGCCATCAGGTCGGCGCTGCGTATGGCGTGGGAGCTGCAGCGCAAGCGCTGACGGTGCGTACCGACAGTCCACAGCGACGGAGCCGACGCAACTCAGATCCGCGCCAGCTCGTGGTCGTGTCGCACGGTCTGATCCGGCGGGGTCACTTCGCAGGATTGCGGCTCCGTATGCCGGCCCGCTCGACTCGAGTGGTGAGCCGGTGGACGCACACGCCCAGGTCGGCGACATCGCGTTGGATGCCGTCGGCCATGGCGTCCGGGTCCTCGCGGGCACGGCTGGTCTGCCGGGCGGTGAGTTCGAGCTGCGTCACGACAGGCGTGCCGGCGATGATCGCCCGGTTACGGGTGTGCGCGAGGATCTCCGCCTTGCTGGCCCCCGGTCCCCGGCCGCCGAGCAGTCGCGCGCGGGCCAGCTGCAGCCGCTCGTCGACGGTCAGGGTCACCACCCGGGCGGCCGGCGCCGGTCGTGGCGCGCCGGTGAATGCGTGCGCCACGCGCCGCAGAAGGCCGAGCGGGGCCGGCGGGCTCATCCGCTGACCCGGCGAGCCACTCCCGCCCCGAGCAGCGCGGCTCCGACCGCCGCGGCCGCGCCGAGCAGTCCGTGGTGTTGCGATGCCCACAACTGATACGACCGGTCGGTGGACTTGTTGTCGAACACCCCATGAGTCCCGAAGTCGCGGTCGGCGTCGGCGGGTTCCCACAGATTCTCGGGCTGGTTCGGATCGCGCGGCTGAGAGGTCTGTTGCGACTTGAACCCGGTCTTGGCGAGATAGCGGTCCAGTATGCCGGGCGCGATCGCGTTGGCGACCAGCGTGCCCATCGTGCTGCCGCCGACCCAGTACTCGCGCCGCTCCGGACGCCGGGCGGCATACACGACGGCGCGACCCGCCACCTCGGGCTGATAGATCGGCGGCACCGGCTGCGCGTGATGCGGCAACCGGGAGAGCACCCAGGAGAACTGCGGTGTGTTGACGGCCGGCATCTGCACCATCGTCACGTTGACCGGGCTGTGCTCGTGCAGCAACTCGCAGCGCAACGCCTCGTGGAAGCCCTGGATGGCGTGCTTGGCGCCGCAGTATGCCGACTGCAGTGGTATGCCGCGGTAGGCCAACGCCGACCCGACGTGCACGATCGTGCCGTGTCCGCGTTGCTTCATCCGCGGCAGCACGGCCATCGTGGCGTAGACGTAGCCCAGGTAGCTGACCTCGGTGACGTGCTTGTACTCGGCGGGCTTGATCTCGTCGAACGGCGCGAACACCGAGGTGAAGCCGTCATTGACCCAGATGTCGATCGGTCCGAGCTGGTTCTCGATCCGTTCGACGGCCGCCGCGACCTGGTCGGCGTCGGACATGTCGGTGGGCACGGTGAGCGCCGTCCCTCCGGCACGCTCGACCTCGGCGGCGGCACCGGCCAGGCCGGCCGCGCCTCGCGCGAGCAGGGCGACCTTCGCGCCGTACTTGCCGAATTCGATGGCGCTGGCGCGGCCGATGCCGCCCGTCGAACCGGTGACCGCGACGACGGTGTCGGACGTGATGTGCTGCATGTGCGGAATCTTCATGTGCGCTCCTCGGGAATGTAAGAGTCGGGTCCGGTCTCGAAGTGCTTGCTCAATCGTGCTGCGGCCTCGATGAAGAAGGCGTGCACGAACGCCTGTGGCAGGTTGCCCCGCAGCTGGTGCTCGCGGGTGTCGTACTCCTCCGTGTAGAGACCCGAGTTGGTGCACGAGGCCCGGGCTCGTTCGAAGTAGTGGATGGCCTTGGCGATCTCGCCGACCTGCGCTTGCGCCAGGGCCAGGATCAGTCCGCAGAGGGTGAACGACCCCTCCGCCTCTTCCAGCGGACGCTGGTCGTGCCGGAAGCGGTAGACGTGACCGTCGCGGGCGAGTTCACGAACCACGGCCTCCCGGGTCGCCACGCTTCTCGGGTCGTCCGGGGCGATGCCGCCACGGACGGTGGGCAGCAGGAGCGAGGCGTCCACTCGCTCCTCGGTGGGACTCTGCTGCCACCGACCGGTCGAATGCAGCGACGTGTCACTGGTTTTCGACAGGATCTGGTCGGCGAGCGTCAGCCAGGGTGCCGCCTCCGCGGCGCCGACGTGTCCGGCGATGGCCCGGAGCCCGGCGACGCAGGCGAGTCTGGACTGCGTGTAGACGTCGTTGTCCAGCTCCCAGATGCCGGCGTCCGGCTCACCCCACTTCTGCTCGATCACCTCCACGCAGGTGTGCACCGCCTCCCAGTGCCGAGGCTGCAGCAGGTCGTGGCTGGCGGCCCCGGCATACATCGACAGCGCCTCCCCGAGGGTGTCGAGCTGGAACTGCTGGTTGACCCAGTTGCCGACGATGTCGCCGCCGCCCGGGTAACCGGGCAGACCGACGTGGTGTTCGTCCGGCACCCGGCCGCCCGTCACCGTGTATGCCGGTTTCAGCTTCGCGCCGTCCTCCAGGATCCGGTCGGTCACAAAGGCCAGCGCGGAGTTCAGCAACGGATAGGGCCCGAGCGCAGCGATGGCCTGACCGGCGTAGCACTGGTCCCGGATCCAGGCGTAGCGGTAGTCGTAGTTGCGCCCTTCGCGGGCGCGCTCCGGCAGCGACAGCGTGGCCGCCGCCACCATGCCGTGGTCGGCGGACGTGAGCCCGGCGAGCACGGCATACGACTGCCGGACGTTCTGCCGCGCGTGGACGGTCTCGAGCTGTGGGACCGACCGATCCCACGCCGACCTCGTCGCGAGCCACAGCTCGTCCGCAGCGGGCGGCTCAGGGGGAAGTGTGTCGCGGGTCAGCTCCACGACGATGTCGTGATGGCCGCCCTCGCCGACGTCGACCTCGGCGCGCAACTGACCCGGCTCCTCGACCGTCGCGAACTCCAGACCACTGACCCGGACCTTGAGGTCTCCGGCCGAGCCGGTCCACACTCCGTCGTCCAGCTTGAAGTTCTTCACGGGCGTGCCACCGAACCCGCCGACCGGCTGGAACGCCACGAGCACCCTCGCCGGTCCCGTCACCGCGCGCACTCGCCGCAGCAGCACGACCTGGCTCGGGTCGGCCGGGTAGCTCAGCGCCTCGTCACAGTCGATCATCCCGTCGGCGGCGACCCAGCGGCTGCGCCATACCAGCGACGCCGGTTCATAGGCGCCACCCCACACGTGCCACGGGTCGGCCGGGGTCACGGTGAACTCGCCGGAACCACCGAGCAGACTGGCGAAGACCGGCTCGTCGCTCCAGCGCGGCACGCACAACCACACGATGTCGCCCTGCGGGCCGATGACGGCGCCCCGCTCACCGTCGGCCAGTAGTGCGAAGTCGCGCAGCACACTGGGATGGCTGACCGACCAGGTCTGCTCACCGCGCTGGGCCGCGTGCGTCCGGGAGCCGCCGCTCGACGATCCCCGTGCTTTACCTCGTGATCGTGTTCCGTGCCGTGCGCTTGGCGACATTGCGTTCACCCTTCTCAGATTCCGGCGGCGTTGGCGTAGTACTGCTGGTCCTCGCGCCACCCGCCCTGGCCCATGCCGATGTCCGTGGTGTCGGCGACGAACTCGATCCCCTTCACCCACTTGACCATCTTGAAGCCGAGCTGGCTCTCGATCCGGACGCGGATCGGCGCCCCGTGCTCGATCGGCAGTGGCGCCCCGTTCATGTCGAGCGCGAGGATCGTTTGCGGGTTGGTCGCGAGGAAGATCGGGATCGAGCCGTAGTAGTGGCCGTAGCGCCCTTCGCCCTCGGTCAGCCCCTTGTCGTCGAACGCGTAGAACACGACGTACTTCGCCTCCGGGCAGGGCTGCACGAGTTCGATCAGCCGCGCGAGCGGAACTCCGGCCCACTCCGCGACCGCTGTCCAACCCTGGATGCAGTTGTGCTCGGTGATCTGTGCTTGCTGCTGCAACGACCGCAGGTCGTGCAGCGACAGCGATGCCGGCCGGTCGACGAGACCACCGATCGGGAGGCGGTAGTCGCGGAACTCGGCGCGCGCGAGGTGCTCGTAGTCGTCGTCGACCGGCGGATAGCCGTTGACGCGGTGGTATGGCGAGATGTCGCGCCGCCGGTAGTGCTGCCGGGAGGTGAAGACCCGTGACAGTGCGCGTTCGAACGGGTTGACCATGATGCCGAGAAGGCGTTGCGCGGCGCGCTTGTCACGCAGTGACCACCAGCTGATGACGATGTGGAAGACGACGATCAGGAACAGGCCGGTCAGCCCGATCGCCAGTCCGAGCGTGTGGTTGCGGTCGTAACCGCCCAGCACGATGCCGGCGAACTCCCGCGGCACACCGTGGATGATGACCATGAAAACATGCACCACCACGAAGACACCGAACGCGCAGAGCCCGAGGAAGTGCAGGCTGCGAGCTCCCTGCTTGCCTCCGAAAAGTCTTCCGTACCAAGGAAACCGGGCCAGAATAGACGGGGACATCGCCGCGCCGGTCAGGATCTGGAACGGCGACAGCACGAAGATCACCACGAAGTAGGCGAGTTTCTGGGCGGCATTGAACGGCTGCCCGGGGATCGGCGGCGCCAGCCGGAAGTGCAGGTAGGTGCCGACGGATCGGATCGCGTCGGGAAAGATCGACCAACTGGTCGGGACCAGGTAGTGCCAGTAACCGGTCGCGAACACCATGGCGACATACACGGCGCCGGTGAGGATCCAGAACTGGATGCTCATGAAGTGCCAGTGCCGCCCCAGGCCGAGATTCTTCTTGCCCGGCAACGCGACCAGGGGGGACCATGCCTCCTCCTCGTCCAGGGAGGACCACGGCCGGCGGGAGTCGGCAGCGAACGTCTTCTTGGAGAACCGCAGCCACTCGCGACCCGGGGGGCAGGCGTCGCGCCAGTAGAACTTCGGGAAAGCGGACAGGACCTCCATGCCGCTTCGCACCAGCAGCAACATGAAGAAGATGTTCAGGAAGTGGGTGATCACCACCCACAGCGGGAAAAAGCCTGACACAGAGCTACCTCCGTGGCGGCTTCCCAGGGGTCGAATGAGGCATGGTCCCGTCCTACCCAGGCCGGGCCCAATTGACTCCTCCGGCGTGAAAGCGCTTCGTATACCTCGCGATCCGCCAAAGACATCGGCCACGACCAGGGCGTTGGTCGTGGCCGATGTTCTTGCGGATCGGCTACAGGTTGCCGCGCTTGTCCTGCTCGCGCTCGATCGCCTCGAAGAGCGCCTTGAAGTTGCCCTTGCCGAAGCCGAGCGAACCGTGCCGCTCGATCAGCTCGAAGAACACGGTCGGGCGGTCGCCGAGCGGCTTGGTGAAGATCTGCAACAGGTAGCCGTCCTCGTCGCGGTCGACCAGGATGCCACGCTTCTGCAACTCCTCGACCGGAACCCGCACCTCACCGATGCGGGCGCGCAGCTCCGGGTCCTCGTAGTAGCTGTCCGGCGTGTCCAGGAACTCGACACCGTTCGCCCGCAACGCATCCACGGACTTGATGATGTCGCCGGTCGCGACCGCGAGGTGTTGGGCACCGGCACCGCGGTAGAACTCGAGGTATTCGTCGATCTGGGACTTCTTCTTGGCGATCGCGGGTTCGTTGAGCGGGAACTTCACCCGGTGGTTGCCGTTCGCGACGACCTTGCTCATCAGTGCCGAGTAGTCGGTGGCGATGTCGTCACCGATGAACTCGGCCATGTTCACGAAGCCCATGACGCGGTTGTAGAACTCCACCCACTCGTCCATGTGCCCCAGCTCGACGTTGCCGACGACGTGGTCGAGTGCCTGGAAGAGCCGCTTCGGCTGGCCCTCCCGACGCTCGATCGTGGAGGACTGTGCGACATACCCGGGCAGGTAGGGGCCGTCATACTGCGACCGGTCGACCAGGGTGTGGATCGTCTCGCCATACGTCGCGATCGCGGCGATGCGCACGGTGCCGTGCTCATCGGTGACGTCCTCCGGCTCACGGACCACCGTCGCACCGGCCGTGCGTGCCTGCGCGATGCACTTGTCGACGTCGGGCACCTCCAACGCGATGTCGACGACACCGTCCCCGTGCGTGCGGTGGTGCTCCACCAGGGGGCTGTCCGGGTCGACGGCACCGTTGATGACGAAGCGGATCGAGCCGCTCTTGAGCACGAACGACTTGTGGTCGCGGTTACCGGTCTCCGGACCGCTGTACGCGACCAGCTCCATCCCCCAGGCGCTCTGGTAATAGAGCGCGGACTGGGTAGCGTTGCCCGACACGAAGACGATCGCGTCCCAGCCGGTCACCGGGAACGGATCCTGGTCGGCGTCGTAGTCGACGAGACCGACCAACTGCTTCAGCTGCTGCAGGTCCTGGCCCGCGGCGAGTTCGTCCGGCGTGAGGTTCACAGTCGTTGTCATGTGCACACTGTGCGCCGGGTCACACGACGGCGCAACCGGGCAGGTATTGGCTGATCACGATGCACAATCTGCGCGGTGTAGACCGGTCTATTCTGTGCAATATGTCCATCGATGAACTCGACGCGCGGCTCATTGCGCTGCTGACGCGACAACCCCAGATCGGGGTGCTCGGCGCCTCTCGCGAGCTCGGCGTCGCCCGGGGCACCGTTCAGGCACGACTGGACCGCCTCCTCGAGCGCGGTGTCATCGCGTCCCTCGCCCCGACCCTCTCGCCGGCCGCGCTGAGTTATCCGGTGATGGCGTTCTGCACGTTGCAGATCCAGCAGCGCAAGGGGCGACAGGCCGTGGTGGAGCATCTGCGCGGCATACCGGAGGTCCTCGAGGTCCACACCATCACCGGCGGCGGCGACCTGCTCGCCCGGGTGGTCGCCCGCGACAATGCCGACCTGCAGCGGGTGATCGACCAGATCGTCGAGACCGGGCTGGTCGTGCACGCCTCCACCACGATCGCCCTGGCGGAGCTCGTCGCGCACCGCACCCTGCCGCTGGCCCAGACCGCGGTCGGTCGCTGACCTCTCCTACCGGTTGCGACCGACGAACCAATTGCGAATCATGGTGATTCGCTCACTCACCTCTTCCGACGACGCGCGGTCCAGCGACGGACCGCCGCATTTGACGCGTAACTCGTGGTGCACGTGCGCGTGCGGCTTGCCGGATTTGGTGGAGTATGCCGCCACCAGCGCGTTCAACTCCTTGCGCTGCGCAGCGAGGGCACGATGTGCTGCGACCGGCTGGTCGTCCTTCGGGCGCGTCCGGCCGTTCCGCAGCTGCTTGTCCTGCCGCTGCCGCAGCAGGCTGGTGACCTGGTCGGGCTCCAAAAGTCCTGGGAGTCCAAGATATTCGTCTTCTTCGTCGCTGCCCGCCACCGCGCCGAGACCGAACTGCTGCGCATCGAACAGGACGTGGTCGAACTCCGCTTCCGACTCCAGTGCTTCGAATTTGCCCTCGAGCTCGCCGAGGGCCTTCTCCTCCTGGTTGGCCTCGTCGATCAGTCCTTCTTCCTCGTCCCAGATCGATTCCTCAGCCTTTTCAGGGCGATCGAGCGCGTGGTTACGCTCTTTCTCCATGGTGGCCGCGAGCTCCATGATCGTCGGCACCGTGGGCAGGAAGACCGTGGCGGTCTCACCGCGGCGGCGCGCTCGCACGAAGCGGCCGACCGCCTGCGCGAAGTAGAGCGCGGTCGACGTCGAGGTCGCGAAGACGCCGACCGCCAGACGGGGCACGTCCACGCCCTCGGACACCATCCGCACCGCGACCATCCAGCGATCCTCGGAGCCGGCGAACTCCTCGATGCGGGACGATGCCCCCGAGTCGTCGGACAACACCACAGTCGGCCGAACGCCGGTGATTTCGTTCAAGATCCGCGCATAGGCACGCGCGGCGGTCTGATTGGACGCGATCACCAGGCCGCCGGCGTCCGGCATGTGCCGGCGCACTTCCGTCAATCGCTTGTCGGCCGCACGCAGCACCGCGGGGATCCACGCGCCGGTCGGATCCAGCGCCGTCCGCCAGGCCGCCGCGGTCGCGTCCTTGGTGAGCGGCTCCCCCAGCCGGGCCGAGATCTCGTCACCGGCGGAGGTGCGCCAGCGCATGGCTCCGCCATACGCCATGAAGAGCACAGGACGGACGACGCCGTCGCGCAGGGCGTCGGCGTAGCCGTAGGTGAAATCACTGGCTGACCGGCGAATGCCGTCCGGCCCCTCCTCGTAGCGCACGAACGGGATCGGCGCAGTATCGGAACGAAACGGCGTGCCGGTCAAGCAGATTCGCCGGGTCGCAGGCTCGAACGCCTCCCGGATCGCGTCACCCCAGGACTTGGTGTCGCCGCCGTGGTGCACTTCGTCGAGGATGACCAGCGTCCGCCTGCGCTGTGTGCGGGTGCGGTGCAACGCGGGCCGGCTGGCAACCCCGGCATACGTCACCGCGACGCCGTCGAAGTCGGCGGCGTGCTCCTCCTGCGCGTTCGTGAACCGCGGGTCGATGTGGATGCCGACCCGGGACGCCGCGTCCGCCCACTGCGTCTTCAGGTGCTCCGTCGGCGCCACGATCGTGACCTGCTGGACGATGCCGCGCTGCAACAACTCGGTCGCCAGGCGCAGCGCGTAGGTCGTCTTCCCGGCGCCGGGCGTTGCCACTGCAAGGAAGTCACGGGGCTGATCGGCGAAGTAGCGATCCATCGCCGCGGCCTGCCAGGCACGCAGCTTGCCCGCGGTCCCCCACGCCGCCTTCCCTGGAAACGCCGGTGACAGGTGTGAAGCGGCGGAAGTACTCATCGAGAAGCAAGGCTAACCTCCGCCACCGTCACGCCCGGAACGCGGGGAGGTCAGTCGTCGCCACCGTCCTGAGGCGCCCGTAAACCGTCGTAGATCTCCTTGCAGGTCGGGCACACCGGGAACTTCTGCGGGTCCCGCCCGGGCACCCAGACCTTGCCGCAGAGCGCGGTGACCGGCTCACCGGAGAGTGCGCTCTCCATGATCTTCTCCTTGCGCACGTAGTGCGCAAAGCGCTCGTGATCGCCGGGCTCCTGCAGCTGCTCCTGGCGCTCGGTGCGCTCCAGGGTCGCCGTCGTCGTGCGCGGAGTGCTCGGCGCGCTCTCCGGTGAGGACAGCCGGTCCGGTTCGTCGATGGTGCTCATCCCATCGAGTGTAGTTGTGCGGGCTCGGTGCTCAGTTGAGGTCGGGGTCGGCCGGGAAGTTCGCCACGAACGCCAGCGACGTGTGTTGCCGCCGCAGCACCATGGCCCACAGCTCAGCCGGGTCATCGCTGAAGGCGTCGGCGGTCACGGCGTCGACGACGAACCACATGCCTGCCTCGATCTCACCCTCGAGCTGTCCGGCGCCCCAGCCGGCATAGCCGGCGTAGATGCGCAGTGCGGTCACCACCGGCGCCACGATGGGCGGCGGCGCGTCGAGATCGACGAGGAACATCTCACCGAAAAGGCTTCGGATGCCGAGGGACTCATCTTCCTCGGTGGTCGAGGACGCGAGCGCGAGAGCGGTGTCGAGCGCGACCGGACCGCCCTGGAACACACAGTCCGGGGTGGTGACGTGCTCCTGCCAACCCGGCAGGACGGAATCGACCGCCGCGCCGAGCGGCCGATTGAGGATGAGGCCGTGTGCACCGTCCTCGTCGTGGTGCAGCACGAGCACCACGCTGCGGTCGAAGACGTCGCCGTCCGGGACCTCGGACTCCGTCCGAGGCACGGCGACGAGGAGTCGTCCGGTCAGATCGGTCACCTCGCCATTATGGGTGACCGACCTGGCCGCACGGCCGTCTGCCTGCGATCAGCGCGCGGAGTGGCCTCGACCGAACCGGTCGCGGCCACCCCGGTGGGCGCCGTCACGGCCGCGGTCGCCATACCCGCCTCGGCGGCCACCCTGACGGCCGCCGCGGTCACCGTAGGAGCGGCCACCGCGGCTCGCCCGCGGCGGGCTGATCAGCCGCTGCAGCTCCTGCTCGGAGATCGGCGCGCCCTCGGGCCTGCTGCCCCCGGCGGTGCGGATGACGTCGTCACCGGGTCGCGCGTTCTGCAACGTGGTGTCCACGCCTGCCTCGTCGAGCAACCGCTGCATGGTGCGCCGCTGGTGCGGCAGCGCCAGCGTGACGACCGTGCCCTTCTCGCCCGCTCGAGCGGTGCGTCCGGCCCGGTGCAAGTAGTCCTTGTGGTCCGCCGGCGGGTCCACCTGCAGCACGACGCCGACGTCGTCCACGTGGATGCCGCGTGCGGCTACGTCCGTCGCGACCAGCACCGGCACGGTGCCGTTCTTGAACGCTGCCAGGACCCGGTTGCGCTGCCCCTGGTTGAGTCCACCGTGCAGCGACGCCGCGAGGACGCCCTGGTCGCGCAGCTCGCCGGCCACCCGGTCGGCACCCAGCTTGGTGCGGACGAAGACGACCGTCCGGCCGGGCCGGTTCGCGACCTCGGCCGTCACCGACTTCTTGTGCCGCGGCTCGATGAGCAACGCGTGGTGGTCCATCGTCGCCACGGAGGCGGTGCCGTCGTCGGTCGCGTGCTCGACCGGGTCGGTCAGGTAACGCTCCACGACGCTGTCGATGCCACGGTCGAGGGTCGCCGAGAAGAGCAGCCGCTGCCCCTCGGCGGGCACCTGGTCGAGGATCTGCTCGATCGCCTCCAGGAAGCCCATCTCGGCCATGTGGTCCGCCTCGTCGAGGACCGCGATCTCGACACGGGACAGGTCGGCCGCGCCCCGCTCCATCAGGTCGATGAGCCGCCCGGGGGTCGCGATCAGCAGGTCCACGCCGCGCTCCAGAGCGGACAGCTGCGGCTCGTAGGGCATACCGCCAGCCACCAGCTTGTGCCGCAGTCCGATCACGTGGACCAGCGGTTGCAGGGCGTCGCTGACCTGCATCGCGAGCTCACGAGTGGGCACCAGCACGATGGCCCGTGGCTGCCCGGAGCGGGCCTTGCCGCCCTTGGCCAGGCGGGTCAGCAGGGGCAGCCCGAAGGCGAGTGTCTTGCCCGAGCCGGTACGGCCGCGCCCGAGCACGTCGCGCCCGGCGAGTGCGTCCGGGATGGTCGCCTGCTGGATCGGGAACGGCGCGGTGATGCCATCGCGGGCGAGTCGCTCCACGAGCACGTCGGGCAGGTCCAGGACGGCAAAACCGTTGCCGTCCAATGAAACGGGCTCGGCTGGGCGCTGCTGCTCGCGGACCGCGGGACGGGTCGCGTCCCGGCGGTCGTCGCGCCGCGGCCGGTCGAAGTCGCGCCGCGGCCGGTCGAAGTCGCGCCGCTCCGGTCGCTCCCTGCGGTCCTCGCGGTATGCCGGACGCCGGTCGTCGCGGTAGGAGTCGCGTCGGTCGTCGCGGTATGCCGGACGCCGGTCGTCGCGGACCGAGCCGCGCCGGTCGTCGCGGGAGGAGTTCCGCCGGTCGTCCTGGAACGAGCCGGACCGGTCGTCCCGGTAGCTCCGGCGCGTCGGGCGGTCGTCGCGACGGAAGTCGTCGCGGCGTTCACCGCTGCCGCGGTCATCGCGGAAGCCGCGACGGTCGTCACGGTAGTTGCGGCGGTCATCGCCGCCGCGTCGCGGAGCGCTGTCGCGCCGGTCGTCGTACCTGCGCTCGTCGGATCGACGGTCGCTTCGGGCGGGCCGCTCGCCATACGAGCGCTCCGGACGGTCCCGTCGCTCGAAGCGGTCACCGCCGCTGCGGGCACCGTCGCGCCGTTCGGGTCGTCGGGAGTCGTTGCGATCACGACGCGGTCCGCGGTCGGCCGACTCGCCGCGCGGCTTCCGCACGTCCGAGCGCTTCGCCTCCAGCTTCTGGGCGCGGGTCCAACGTGCCTTCTTGCCGTCCATGGCCTTCTTGGGCATAGCTCAATTCCTCTGTGTCTGTCTCGGGTGCTGCTGAGCGCACCTCGCGGGGACAGGCAGGCACCATCGCCCGCGTCGAAGCGGGTGTCGCGCTGCTCGGGGGTCCCTCGCGCCGGAAAGATCTCGGCGCTCACAAAAGGAAATCAGCAATGAACGCAAGATCGCGTAGTAACCCCTCAACGGTAGCGGAGGCGCACAGTTCCCACCAAAACGAAGCGGCCGTCAATGGTGGTGACCTTGGTCGCACCGGGCTGTTGAGCAGTCGCTCAACCCGGTCTACGATGCCGTTTGAGCGCTCGCTCAAGAAATGAGGGGCAGATGGCCGAGGATGCAAGCTGGTTCGCCGACATCGGGCTCTTCACGTTGTGGTGCGGCACGAGCCTCTCGGCCGGTGCGGTGCTCGCCGGCGCCTTCACGATCGGCGTCTTCTTCGTGCCCGTGGCGTGGTCGTTCATGGCGCTGAGCGTGTGGCGGACCGCCCGTCGACCAGGGCGCATCCACACAATGGTCGGACTCCTGATGGGCCCGGCCCTCGCCATCGGCTTCCTTCCACGGACGCTGCCGTTCGTCCTGGCCGGCACCGCGATCCTCGCCCTCGCGGTCGTCATCCTGATCGTCGGCCATCGCCGCAGCGCCGCCGCGCACCGATCATCGCAGCCATGACCTACGGTGGCGACACCATGCCCGACACCAAGACCAAACTGATCGACGCGACGATCGCAGTCCTGCGCGACAACGGGATCACCAGTCTGTCGGCGCGAGTGGTGGCCGCCCGGGCAGGGGTGAATCAAGCTCTCGTCTTCTACCACTTCGGCACCCTGGATGCGCTCATCGATGCATCGACGCGCGCCGCCGTCGACTCGAGCCGCGACCGCTACCGCGACGCCTTCGCGTCGGCGTCTTCCCTGCGGAAGCTGATCGAGCTGAGCAGCACCCTGCACGAGCAGGAGCGTGCCGCCGGCAATGTCGCACTCATGGCCCAGGTGATGGCCGGTGCCCAGCACGACGCGGTGCTCGCCGAGGCGGCGCGCTACGCGATGTCGGTGTGGACCGCCGAGGTCGAGACGGCGATGCGACGCATCCTCGCCGGCAGTGCGCTCACCGACTTCGTCGACGTGCCCGGCCTGGCACGCGCTGTCAGCGCCGGCTTCATCGGCCTGGAACTGTATGACGGAGTCGATCCGGACGGCGGCGCGGCGGCGCTCCGGGCACTCATCGGACTGGTGGGTCTGGCCGACGCGATCGACGGACTCGGACCGGTCACCCGGCGCGCCGTCGGCGCACGGTTGAAGACCGCCCGCCGCCCCGGCAGCTGACCGCTACGCCGGTTGATCCGCCTCGTCGGCACGCACGGCGTCGGCGACCGCACGGGCGACCACCTTGGAGACATCCGGCTGGAAGACGCTCGGAATGATGTATGCCGGGTTGAGTTCCTCCGCCTTGACGACGTCCGCCAGCGCGTATGCCGCGGCGAGCATCACGTCGATGGTGACGCGGGTGGCCGCCGCGTCGAGCAGGCCGCGGAAGACACCGGGGAAGACCAGCACGTTGTTGATCTGGTTGGCGAAGTCGCTACGTCCGGTCGCGACGACGGCCGCGTGCTCGGCCGCCGCGGTCGGGTCGACCTCCGGGTCCGGGTTGGCCAGCGCGAAGACGATGGCGTCGTCCGTCATACCGGCGATGTCGCTGCCGTTCAACAGGTTCGGGGCGGACACTCCGATGAAGACATCGGCGCCGCGCACCGCGTCCTTCAGCGTGCCGGTCAGGCGACCAGGATTCGTCGCCTCCGCCAACTTGGCCAGGTCGCTGTCCGGCGCCGACTTGATGTCCGGACGCTCCGGTTCGACGACGCCGTTGATGTCCGACAGCACGATGTCCTTCGCGCCGGCGGCCATCAGCAGCAGGGCGATGGCGGTGCCCGCCGCGCCCGCACCGGACTGCACGATGCGCACCTCGGACAGCTCCTTGCCGACGACCCGCAGCGCGTTGCGCAGCGCGGCGAGGACCACGATCGCGGTGCCGTGCTGGTCGTCGTGGAACACCGGGATGTCCAGCTCGTCGCGCAGGCGGCGCTCGATCTCGAAGCAGCGGGGCGCCGAGATGTCCTCCAGGTTGATGCCGGCGAACTCGGGTGCCACCACCTTGACCGTGCGGATGATCTCCTCGGTGTCCTTGGTGTCCAGGCACAGCGGGAACGCGTCGATGTCCGCGAACCGCTTGAAGAGCGCGGCCTTGCCCTCCATCACCGGCAACGCCGCCAGCGGGCCGATATCGCCGAGACCGAGCACGGCGGTGCCGTCGGTGACGACCGCGACGGTGTTGCGCTTGATGGTGAGCCGCCGTGCGTCGTCGGGGTTCTCGGCGATGTCGAGGCACACCCGGGCCACGCCCGGCGTGTAGACCATCGAGAGGTCGTCACGGTTGCGGATCGGCACCTTCGACTCGATCTTCAGCTTGCCGCCGAGGTGGGCGAGGAAGGTGCGGTCACTCACCTTGCGGATCTCCACGCCGTCGACCGCCCGCATCGCCGCAACCAGCTCCGCGGCGTGATCGGCATCCCGCGCCGCGGCCGTGACGTCGATCGTCATCCGGTTGTTGTCGGAGTGGTTGATGTCGAGTGCGGTGACCAGTCCGCCGTTGCGCTCCACCGCGCCGCTCAACTCGCTCACGGCGGTCGTCCGCCCCGGCAGGTCCACTCGGACGGTGATCGAATTGGAGACCGAAGGCAGCGCAGTCATGACAGTGCGCTCCTTCGTCGGGTCCTGTCATGCCTCTGCGCTATTTGCCGCTCGCTCCGCTCGCTCATGCCGGACATTCTCGTGGGTCGGTCCGGCCTCTGGCCACCGGGGTCACCGCGTTCACTTCAGGCCCCCGATCACGGCCGTCACTTGGTCCTTGGCGTCGCCGAAGAGCATGCCGGTGTTGTCCCGGTAGAACAGCGGGTTGGGTACTCCGGCATACCCGGAGGCCATGGATCGCTTGAGCACGACCACGTCGGTGGCTTCCCACACGCGCAGCACCGGCATCCCGGCGATCGGTGAGCCGGGGTCTTCGGCGGCGGCCGGGTTGACCGTGTCGTTCGCGCCGATCACCAGGACCACGTCGGTGCCGGCGAACTCGTCGTTGATCTCGTCCATCTCCAACACGATGTCGTAGGGCACCTTCGCCTCCGCCAGTAACACGTTCATGTGCCCCGGCAACCGGCCCGCGACCGGGTGGATCGCGAACCGCACCTGCTTGCCCCGCTCCCGCAGCGCCGTGGCCAACTCCGCCACCCCGTACTGCGCCTGCGCGACCGCCATCCCGTACCCGGGTGCGATGACCACGGACTTGGCCGACGACAACAACTCGGCCACCTCCGCCACGCTCGTCTCCCGGTGCGCGCCCAGGTCCGCCTCGCCGGCCGGACCGGCCTCGATGCCGAACCCCCCGGCGATCACCGACAGAAACGACCGGTTCATCGCCTGGCACATGATGTAGGACAAGAACGCACCCGAGGACCCGACCAGCGCACCGGTCACGATCAGCAGGTCGTTGCCCAGCAGGAACCCGGACGCCGCGGCCGCCCACCCCGAATAGCTGTTCAGCATCGAGATCACCACCGGCATGTCCCCGCCGCCGATCGAGGCCACCAGGTGCAGGCCCAACGCCAGCGCGAGGACCGTGACCACGGCCAGCAGCCACAGCTGCGGGGCGATGCAGAACCACACCGTCAACCCGACGAACGCCGCCAGCGCGCCCAGGTTCAGCACGTTCTTGCCCGGCAACACCAACGGCGCCGACTTCATCCGCGCCGACAACTTCAAGAACGCGATCACCGACCCGGTCAGGGTGACCCCGCCGACGAACACCCCGATGAACACCTCGGCGTGATGGATCCCCAACGTGGACAACGCGTTCAGCTGCGCGGCCTCTACCCCGTGCGGGTCGTGCTCCACCTGCAGATAACCGTTCCAGCCGACCAGCACCGCGGCCGCACCCACGAACGAGTGCAGCATCGCGATCAACTCCGGCATCCCGGTCATCTCCACCACCCGGGCCCGCCACAACCCGACCGCCGCACCGATCGCCATCGCCACGACCAGTAGCGCGATGCCCGAACCCTGCAGGTGCCGGTCGACCGCCAACGCGATCGTCGCCCCCAACGCCAGGATCATCCCGGCGACCCCGAAAGTGTTGCCGACCTTGGCCGTCTCATGCTTGGACAACCCGTCCAGCGCCAGGATGAACAACAACGCCGCAACCAGGTACGCCGCTGTCGCGGCCGAAGCAACACTGATCATGAGCGCGCGAACATTCCGAGCATGCGACGGGTCACCGCGAACCCGCCGAACACGTTGATCGAAGCCAGCAGGATCGCCACGAACGAGATCACGGTGACCGCCGTGTCGTGCTGCCCGATCTGCAACAACGCACCCACCACGATGATCCCCGAGATCGCGTTGGTCACCGACATCAACGGGGTGTGCAACGCGTGATGCACGTTGCGGATCACGTAGTAACCGATCACGATCGCCAACGCGAACACCGTCAAATGCACCGTCAACGCCGCCGGCGAGATCGCCAACAACACGAACAGCACCACCGCTCCGGCCAACACGATCCCCAACCGGCGGCCCGGCGTCACCGGGACCTTCTCCTTCTTCACCACCGGCGGTGCGGCCGGTGAGGTCACCACCGCGGGCGCCGCCGACACCTGCACCGGTGGTGGTGGCCACCGCAATTCACCGTCGCGGACCACCAGGATCGACCGCTGCACCACGTCGTCCTCGTCCAGCACCAGCTGTCCGTCCTTGCCCGGCGTCACCAGCTTCAGCAGGTTGACCAGGTTCGTGCCGTACAACTGCGACGCCTGCGCCGGCAACCGCCCCGCCAGATCCGTGTACCCGATGATCGTCACACCCCCCTCGGTGACCACCACCTGGCCGGGCACCGAACCCTCCACATTCCCGCCGCTACCGGCAGCCATGTCCACGATCACGCTGCCCGGACCCATACTCGCCACCATCTCGGCGGTGATCAACCGGGGCGCCGGACGCCCCGGAATCAACGCCGTGGTGATGATGATGTCCACCTCCGCGCACTGCGCGGCATACAACCGGGCCTCACGCGCCTTGTAGTCCTCCCCCATCTCCTTCGCATACCCGGTGTTCGGTGTGTCAGCGACCTCCTCCACTTCGGCGATCGACAGGTACTCCCCACCCAGCGACGCCACCTGATCAGCCACCTCCGGCCGCGGGTCCGTCGCCCGCACGATCGCGCCCAGCGACCCCGCCGTCCCGATCGCCGCGAGGCCGGCGACGCCGGCGCCACACACCAGCACCTTCGCCGGCGGCACCTTCCCCGCCGCCGTCACCTGCCCGGTGAAGAACCGCCCGAACACGTGCGCCGCCTCCACCACCGCCCGATACCCCGCAATATTGGCCATCGACGACAACACATCCAACGACTGCGCCCGACTGATCCGCGGCGCCGCATCCAACGCCAACGCAGTAATCGGCCGCCGCGCCAGATCCTCCACCAGCGCCTCATTCGTCCGCGGCCCCAGGATCCCGACCACCGTCGCCCCCGCACGCAACCCGTCCAACTGCGCCGCGCTCAACGCGTTGACACCCAGCACCACCTCGGCATCCAACGCATCACCCAGTACGGCACCCGCCCCGGCATACGCCTCATCGGCGAAACCCGCCCGGACACCCGCACCCGGCTCCAGCACCACCTCATACCCCAGCCGCAACAGCTCCGGCACAGTCCTCGGCGTCGCCGCGACCCGAGTCTCACCCGGCTCGGCTTCCTTGACGATCCCAATCCGCATGGGTGTCCTCTCGTTCGGGAGGCTCCGTTGCGGTCATCGTAGAGGCGAGCCTGCCCGCTCGGGCGCCAGTCCGGCCATCGAGAATCGCGCGCCGCCGGTGGCGCACGAACGCCGCTGCCCGGAGGTATCCGGGCAGCGGCGCTGGGGTGAGGATGGATCACGCGTGGAGGTGGCGGGAATCGAACCCGCGTCCGCTGGCGGCGAGGCAAGGCTTCTCCGGGCGCAGTGCGCTGTGGATTTTCTCGGCCCCAGGGCTCGCGCGCACACGTTCCCCGACAGGCCCAGCCGAGTAGGAGTCCCGCGTCGCCCCTCGGCGTGACGACGCGGCGAGTTCTCTAGCTGACGCCAGACACTGAGTCGAGAACTAGCTCAGGCTGACGGACTTCGAGCCTCGCTCAGGCGGCGAGGGCGAAGTCGGTGCGCTTTGAGTTGGCACCTATTGGTTTTGCACGGATCGTTCACGAGATGACCGTGCGTCCTCGGCCCGCTTCCCCTGCGACGGCGATCAGCGTCGAAACCGATCACCCCCGTTGGAAATGCTGCCGATCCATCATCACTGTTCAGTTGTGCGTTGAAGCATATGGTCAAACGCGCGGGCGCGCGAACGCATTCCCGGAACCTTGCCGTCGACTTGTCCTCGGTCAGGTCGGGGTCCCCGCGAAGTATTCGGAGGAGCGGAGCGGGGGAGAAACTTCGTGGGGTGACTTATACACCGAAGTCCGGGCGCAGCGGGTATGAGCCGGCACCGTTCGGCGCGACCTTCTCACCGAGCACCTGGTGCAGCTGAATGTGGTTGCGCCGGAAGCCGATCGACGAACCGGCGAGGTAGAGCCCCCAGATCCGGGACACCTGCTCCCCCGCGTCGCGGACGCACTCGTCCCAGTTCGCCGAGAGGTTCTTGCACCAGGCCCGGGTCGTCTTGGCGTAGTGCTCCCGCAGGTCCTCCGCGTGCCGGATCTCGAAGCCCTCGTCCTGCATGCGGGAGATGACCGTGCCGACGCCCGTGATCTCGCCGTCCGGGAAGACGTAGCGGTTGATGAACCCGCCCTTGGTGAGGGCAGGCACCTTGTTGTCCGGACGCGTGATGCAGTGGTTGAGCATCCGGCCGCCGACCTTGAGCCGGTCGTAGTTGAACTTGAAGTAGCTCGGGTAGTTCTTGACGCCGATGTGCTCGGTCAGGCCGATCGAGCTGATCGCGTCGAAGCCGGTCTCGGTGACGTCGCGGTAGTCGCCGTGCCGCACCTCGGCGCGGTCGTCGAGGCCGTGGACCTTGAGGTTGTGCTGCGCCCAGGACGCCTGCTCGGCGGACAGTGTCACTCCGAGCGCGGTGACGCCGTAGTGCTCGACCGCGTGCTTGACCATGCCGCCCCAGCCGCAGCCGATGTCGAGCAGCCGCATCCCCGGCTTGAGGCCGAGCTTCTTGCAGACCAGGTCGAACTTGTGCTCCTGCGCCTCCTCGAGGGTCGAGTCGGCAGTCGGGTAGCAGGCGCAGGTGTAGGCCATCGACGGGCCGAGCACCAGCTCGTAGAAGGCGTTGCTCACGTCGTAGTGGTGGTGGATCGCCTCGGCGTCCCGCTTGCGGGAATGACGCAGCCCACGCAACCCCTCGACGGCCCGGCGCCACTGCGGCACGACCTCCTGCGACGGAAGCTCGGGGACGCGGAACGTCTTCAGTCCCAACGATCTCGCGACCTCGACCGCCTCGCCGACCGGTGGCCGCCTGGCCCCGAAACCGTCGAGGAAGAGGGACAGGAAGTCATACGGGTCACCGGGGTCGATGCCCTCGACCAGCAGGTCGCCCATGATGTAGGCCCGCGCGAGGCCGAGCTCGCCGGGCGCGGTTGCGAGGTAGCGCAGTGCTCGCTCGTTCGAGATGTCGATCGTCACGACGGCATTCGGGTTGCCGCCCGTCGAGCCGTCATACGCCTTGACCGCGAACGGCACGTCGGTGCCGAAGATCCGGTCGGAGATCTCACCAATGGTCAGCGTCATCGCCGCTTCACCGCCTTCGTGTAGAGATCGGGCAATCGCCCGTCTGGGTCGTACTTGTGCTTCACCGTCGCGAGAGTGTCGCCTCCGTAGAGCGACCAGAAGGTGTCCTCGTCGTAGTAGACGTCGCTGTAGAGCGACTTGTGGCCGTCGAGCTCGTGCACCACGCGCTCGATGTCCTTGTTGACGTCTCCGTCCTGCCGCCCGGGAGTGATCTCCACGGTCGACCAGAAACCGACGTTGACGTAGTTCTCGCCGCGCTGCAGTGGATAGAGCGGCCACGGTTGATCACCGTGGTCGTGATCCCGAACCGCCAAGGGGCACAACCAGATCGGCTCGATCGGCACGTTGTCCAGAAACCAGTCGAGGAACTCCTCGGTGCGGTCCAGCCCGATCTCGACGTCCTGGACCACCCGCTCCCGCGGCAGCTTGCCACGCTTGGCGTCGATCGCGGCGAGATAGCCGTGCTTGTTCTCCCAGCGGATGATCTTGCTGTAAACGTCGCTGCGCAGCAGGGGTCGGGGCACGAGGCGCCGGAACGCCGGCCGCTGGACGAAAAACGCCCGGCTGCACCAGAACCAGTCGGTGTCCCAGCGCCAGATGTAGTCCAGTGTCGTGAGGTAGTCCTCGCTGCGCTGCTGGATGGACCGGTAATAGATCTGCTGGCCCGTGTAGTCCGAGCTGTATGGCGCGCTGCTCGCCCAACTTCCCAGCATCAGGTAGCTCTCGTCGCGGGAGAAGACCACGCCGTCGACGAAATCGACCGACTCCCCCTCGTAGGACCGCTCCCCCACCACGTGGCGGAGTGTGTCGACCAGTTCGCGCAGCGTGCCGAATCGCACGTGCCGCAGGTGGACGTATGGCGCCACGCGCTCGAGCTTGATCTTCAGCCGCACCGAATAACCCAATGAGCCATAGGAATTCGGGAAGGTGCGGAACAGGTCGGCGTGCTCGTTGTCGTCGCGGGCGGTGACGATCTCGCCCGCACCGGTGAGCACGTCCATCTCGATGAGCGACTCGTGCGGCAGCCCGTTGCGGAAGGAGGACGACTCGATCCCGAGACCGGTGACGGCGCCGCCGAGGGTGATGGTGCGCAGCTGCGGCACGACATACGGCATCAACCCGTAGCGCAGTGTCGCGTCGACCAGGTCCTCGTAGGTCGTCATGCCCTGCACGTCGGCGGTGCCGGCACGCGGGTCGACCTCGATGACTCCACGCAGCCGCGAGACGTCAAGCCCCGGAACGGGACTGGCCTCCCGCGGACGGAACAGGTTGGACGTGCGCTTCGCCAGCCGGACCGGTGCACCGGGCGGCATCGAGGCCAGTTGGCGCTGCAGGTCCTCGACCGCTGCCCGATGCTTCTCCCAGCCCACGATCTCACCGTGTGCCCGCGCCACTGTCACCTCCGCTGTCGCCCTACAGGTCGCGCCCAGAAACCTACCCCGACGGGTTGGCGCGTATGCCGGCAGTCCGCGCTCGGACTCCCTGCGGCGCACGTCACGTGGAAAAGGTTTGCATCGGACGGCGGACGGGTTTACCTTTGAATAGAACGAAACAGTTTCGTTCCATCGGGTCGGGCACACTGGACTCGAGAGACCTACCGGATGCGTACAGGAAAGGAAACGCCATGAATGCCTCCGTCACCACCGAGACCGCCAGCAAGCCGCGCGTCGAGGGCGACCGTGAGGCAGAGATCCTGAACGGCGTCATCGACACGCTCATCGAGGTCGGCTACGACCGCATGACGTTCGATGCAGTGGCGAGCAAGGTGCGCGCCAGCAAGGCGACGCTCTACCGGAAGTGGCCGACGAAGGCCGACCTGGTGGTGTCCGCGCTGGAGTACCTGAAGGAGCAGGGCGCACCGGGCGGCCACGGGCTGCCCGACACCGGCAGCCTGGCCGGCGACCTGACCTTCCACTACTGCGAGGACCAGGAATACAACGACCGGTCGATGCAGGTCTTCGGCTCGGTCGTGTCCGCCATCCACCGCGATCCGGAGCTCACCGCGATCTTCGCCGAACGCTTCGTCAAGCCGCGCATGACGGAGCTGCGGAAGGTCGTGCTGCGCGCACAGCAGCGGGGGGAGGTCGGCCCCGAGGCGGATGTCGACCAACTCGCCGCGATCCTGCCGTCCGCCATCACCTATCGGGTGATGACGACCGGTGAATGCCCGGATGAGCCGTTCATCACCAGCGTGATCGAGCAGGTCATGCTGCCCGCCTGCCGAGCCAGCGTGGCGAGCAAGGGACAGAAGTAGTCCGCTGGACGCGATGTGCTCTGAGAGCAAGTTCGTCCGCAATGTCGAAATCGAGCGAGTCCGCTCGTCATATCAGTAACAGCACCATTGACCGTCGGACGGCGGTCGGCTGATCCAGCACGCCCACCACCGGCGTCCGCGCTCGCGGGCCGCCGGCCGAACACCCCTGTGCCTTTTCACCTTCGGCACCGATTCCAGGAAGGAACCCACGATGACCGCAATCGTCGACGTGGTGTCCGAGGAGAAGTCCGCCGCGAAGCGGCCCAACCTCACCGTGGCACTCATCGTGATCGCCATGGCGCAGTTGATGATCGTGCTCGACGGCACGATCGTGAACATCGCGACACCGCACATCCTCACGTCATTGCACTTCACCCAGTCCAGCGTCCAGTGGGTCGTCACGGCATACGCGCTGGCCTTCGGCAGCCTGTTGCTGCTCGGTGGCCGGCTCGGTGACCTGCTCGGCAGGCGCCGCATGTTCGTGCTCGGCGTGACCATCTTCGCGCTGGCCTCACTCCTCGGCGGCATCGCGCCGACCGGCGGACTGCTGCTGACCGCACGTGCCCTGCAGGGTGCCGGCGCCGCGCTGGCCTCGCCCGCGGCACTCGCCCTGATCAACACCACCTTCCCGGCGGGGAAGGAACGCAACCGCGCGATGGCGGTGTATGCCGCCATGTCCGGTGCCGGCGCGGCGGTCGGGCTGATCCTCGGTGGGCTGCTCACCGAGGCCGACTGGCGCTGGACGTTCTTCATCAACGTGCCCATCGGCCTTGCGGTTGCGGCGTTGGCGCCGCGGGTGCTCGTGGAGTCCGAAGGCAGCGACGGCACGCTCGACGTCTGGGGCGCGGTCACCGGCACCGTCGGTCTCTTCGGCGTCGTCTACGGGCTGTCGCACGCCGGGCAGCGGGGCGCCTCGTGGGGTGACGCGGAGACGCTCTTCCCGCTGCTCGGTGGCCTCGTCGTCGTGGCCGTCTTCGTGCTCGTGGAGAGCCGGGTCAAGCACCCGCTGCTGCCGTTGCGGATCCTCGCGGACCGCACGCGCGCCGTGTCGCTCTTCTCGATGTTGTTGATCGGTGCCGGAATGTTCTCGATGTTCTTCTTCCTCGGCCTGTTCATCCAGCAGGTGCTGGGCTACTCGCCGGTGAAGTCGGGCTTCTCCTTCCTGCCGTTCAGCGTCGGCATCGTGGCGGCCGCTGGGGTCGCCTCCAACCTGGCGGGCCGGGTCGACCCGCGGTGGCTGGCCGGCTTCGGCGGCGTGCTGACGACGACCGCCATGTGGGGCTTCACCCAGTTGTCGACCGACAGCGGGTACACCTCGCACCTGCTGCCCTGGGTAGTCGTGATGGGCTTCGGGATGGGCTTCCTGTTCATCCCGCTGACCCTGACCGCGACCGCCGGCGTGAGCAAGGACGACTCCGGCGCGGCCGCGTCGGCGCTCAACACCGCACAGCAAATCGGAGGAGCTGTCGGAATCGCTGCGCTGACAACGGTCTTTACCCACTTCGCGACGCAGAAGGGCACCGAGCTGGCCGCTGCCGGCCAGGCCGCGATGCAGAAGGCGACCGCTGCCGGCCAGCCGCCGACCAAGGGCCAGCTCGCCGAGGCGACGCACCAGGCCGCGCTGCAGACACAGACCTTCGGCTCGACGCACGCCTTCTGGTATGCCGCGGGCATGCTGCTGGTCGGCACGCTGCTGGTCGTCGGACTGCTGAACATCAAGCACCGGGAACTGGCCACCGAGGAGGCCGCGGTGCACGTCGGCTGACCCGCACCGACAGCACCCGGACCATGCCCCGACCCCGTAAGGTCGGGGCATGGTCCGTTCGCTGCGCCTGGTGCCGCAGCCCCTCGCAGTCGCCCACATCCGCGGCCCCGAGGACAGCAGTGTTGTCGGGGGTGTCACCGCTCCGTTCGGCGGTGTCGTCACCTTCCGCGTCACGGCCGGTGAGCAGATCCAGGAGGGCGCGGTCGTCGCGACCATCGAGGCGATGAAGCTGGAGGCCGCGATCACCACGCCGCACGCCGGGCGCGTCGCGCGGCTCGCCATACCCGATCAGGCGCAGGCCGAGGGTGGTGACCTGCTGCTCGTCGTCGTATGACGCCACGAGCACGTGGTGGAACGCATCGGCGACCGGCCGGGTCATAATGGGCGTCTCGTGAGCTGATCGACAGAGCTGATCGACAGAGCTGATCAACAAGGGGAGTACGTTTCATGGGCAAGGCACGCGCGGCGTCCGTCGCGGCCTCCGTGGTTGTCGCCACAGGCCTGCTCGCGGGGTGCGGCGGGTCGAGCGCGGGGACGAAGGCGCCGCCACCGTGGAGCTCCGGCGCACCGCAGCAGGACGGCCTCGTGCCCGGTCGACTCCCCACCGGGAGCCCGGCGCGCAAGGTCGTCGACACCGGCACCTGGTCGTTCACGCTCGGCTCCACGAGCGACCCCAACATCCCCACGACGCAGTGGCCGAGCGCCGACAGCGTGCTGACCGCCGACCAGCTGAAGGCCGCCATCCCGGAGGCGACTGCGGTGTCCCTCGGCGCGTGCGTCAAGGGTGTCAGCGGCCCCAATCAGACGTCGAAGAACGCCTCCTGCACCTGGTCCTTGTCGTTGAAGGGCGGCGCCGGCTACACCAATTCGATCGTGGTCACCATCGTGGCGATCGGCGCGGACACCACCGGATCCGGCGTCACCTCCGCATGGACCGCGACGCGCAACAAGAACTTCGCCAGCCGGGCCAGCACCGAGCGTTACTTCACGCAGGGCTCGTTCGGCGCCAAGGGCAGTTACTACCTGGACAACGACCAGGCGTCGGTGCTGATCTCGGATGGCAATATCGCTGCCTGGATCGATCTCACGTTCCGCGGTTTCAACGACCTCACCGACACCCAGAACACCCTGATGACCGGCGTCTTTCCGGTGCTCGCCAAGGACCTGGCCGACCGACTCCCCAGAAAATATGCCTGAGTCGCCGCGCAGCAGGCGCCGGCTGGGGCTGATCGGTGTCGGAACGGCCCTCGCGCTCGCCGTGACCATCCCCGGCTACACCGCGTATGCCGCGGGTGGAGCACAGCCGGCGAAGCCGAGCGCGAGCACCACCCGGCACTCCCCGACGTCGGCGAAGACGCCACGCGTCACGTCATACAGCCCGCCTGCCGCACCGGACGCCGTCACGCCGGCCCGGCCCAAGACCATCACCCCGTCCAGCCACTTCTCGGTGAAGGTGGACCGCACCGGTAAGAAGCCGCTGGACACCACGTGGCCGTCGGCGGACAAGGTGTTCACCAAGGCCGAGCTCCAGCAGGTGCTGCCCAAGCTCACTGGCGTCAACGCGACCCAATGCCGCACCGGCAGTCTCCCGGACGGCGGCTCGACCCACCTGTCCACCGTGTGCACGCTCGACCTGACGATCTCGGGCGAGCCGGCGGACGACCGCAGCAAGCTGATCGTCAACATCCGCGGCTTCGGCTTGCCCCAGCAGATCGGGCGGCAGTGGTCCACCGACCTGGCACACGCGCGCGACCGCTCGGCACAGCGCCCCGGGCTCTACACCTTCTATGCCAACAAGTCGCTCGGTGCGGCCGCGGCGTTCACCGACGGCACGACCACCGAGGTCCTGCTGCAGCACGGAGACGTCGCCGGTGAGATCTGGTTCAGCGGCATCGGGTTCACCACGCTGACGTCCGACTATCTCGAGTCGCGCACGCTCTACCGGCAGACGATCGTTCCGGCCCTCGTCCAGTTGCTCGGGGCCAAGCTCACCGACACCGCAAAGGCAGCCGCATGAAACGCCTCGCTCTCGTGACCGCCTCCGTCCTCGTCGCCGGCTCGCTCACCGCGTGCGGGAGCGGCAGCGGCGGCAGTGCCGCGACCAGCGCGACGTCGACCGGACCACAGCCGCATCAGCCCTACAAGACCGAGCAGCCCGGGCAGTGGGACTCCCCCGGTGTCGTGGTCGCCAACACCGCCGGCCGCAAGGTCGTCCTCGACAACAGCCTGCCGGTCTACGACCCGCCGGTGAAGGACGGCGGCGTCGCCCAGAACGACTGGCCGGTCGCCGGTCGGCTGCTGTCGATCAAGGAGCTCATCGGTGTCTTCCCGGACGCCACGCAGATCGCGTTCAACCCGCAGGGACCAACCAAGCTGGTCGTCACCCCGCAGCTGTCCGGGGACTCCGATCCCAAGAAATATCCGAACACCATCACCATCACGATCAACGACGTCGGCACCGAGAACTCCATCCTGGCGGCGTACGACAGCAAGCGGTCCAGTGACCGGACGGTCTACACCGCGCCCGGCGGCAAGCCCAACAGTGGGCACGTCTATTACAAGGACGGGTCGTTCAACACGCAGCGGCTGAGCATCGAGCCGGACGACGGGGACAAGTACGACGTGGTGATCGGCAACGGCCGCACCGCCATGCGCCTGTCCATCACGTACGACGGATTCCTCTCGCTGGACCAGAACGGCTTCGACTCCGACAAGGTGATGGAACAGCAGGTGATGCCGCTCATCCTGCAGCTGCTCGCCGCCCGGATGTGAGCTACGCGTCGTCGTTCAGCTCGTAGCGCGGCACGCGCAAGCTGGCCAGGAAGGTCACCGCGCCGACCGCGGCAACCACGACACCGATCACCGGCGCACCGGACGTCGCGAGGGTGATGCCGACGATGACCGCCAGCGCGTTCCACAGCAGCGACGGAGTGCGCGCGACGCTGCGGCGTCGCTCGAAGCCCGCCGCGAGAAAGCCGCTGCAGACCGCCAGTGCGAGGACCGTGACACCCTCCGTGATCGACCGGCCGGCGTTCCCGGTGCCGCCGATCGCCCCGCTGACGACGAGCAGGCCCGCCAGCACCAGTAGGACGGCCGTCTGCACGGCGAGCAAGGTGGCGGGCAGCCGCCAGGTGGAGTGTGGCACGGTCACGGCATGCACCGTATGACGCGTGCGCTCCAGGGGCACCACTGGGCCCAGCCGATCTTTGTCAATGTGATCGATCACTCACCTTCGGAAGCGAAATTCTTGGCCAAAGAGCTTGTGGATTGTTGTTCGTATCTGTGAAAGTTGGGAACAACGTATGGCGCACAGGCGTTGGCGACAGGTGAAGACCGGATCGCGATGCCAGCAGGATTCGCCATCGCGAGCGCTCATGGACGGGTGATCCCCGCCGGAGCATTCAACACCACCCGAACGGATCGTTGACGCACGCGCCGCGGCACGTGCACCTAGCAAGGAGCGGAACCACATGGATTGGCGCGATCGCGCTGCATGCCTGGACGAGGACCCCGAGCTGTTCTTCCCCATCGGCAACACGGGACCCGCCTTGCAGCAGATCGAGGACGCCAAACAGGTGTGCCGTCGCTGCGAGGTCATCGACACCTGCCTGAAGTGGGCGCTGGAGTCCGGCCAGGACGCCGGTGTCTGGGGCGGCTTGTCCGAGGACGAGCGCCGCGCTCTGAAGCGCCGCAACGCCCGTGCCCGCCGCGCCGGATAGACACCGTCATACCTCCTCCCGCAGCCGCGCCACGAAGTGCACTTGAGTGCCATGCGGCTGTAGCCGTGACCAGCTGATCTCACCGCGCAGGTCCTGCACGAACGACCGCACGATCTGGATCCCGAGGCCCGAGCGGGCGGGGTCGAAATTCTCCGGCAGGCCTCTGCCGTCGTCGGTCACCGTGACCTCGAGCACGGCTTCGCCGCGGCGGGTGCTGCGCCGGGCGTCGAGCACCACCTCTCCCCCACGGTCGGCGAAACCGTGCTCGATGGCGTTCTGCACCAGCTCCGCGATGACCATTGCGACCGCCGTCGCATCCTCCGCGTGCAGCGACCCGAAGCTGCCGGTGAGCCGGGCGCTCACCCGCTCCTGTGAGCGGTTGCTGATCTCCACGGCCGACCGGACCGCGCTGGTCGCGATCTCGTCGAACGGCGTGGCGTCCTCCCAGCCGCCGCTGAGCGTCTCGTGGACCGTGGCGATCGTGCCGACCCGGCGCACGGCACCGGCGAGCGCCGCGCGGGCCTGCGGGTCGTCCAGCCGGCGCGCCTGCAGCCGCAGCACGGCGGCGACGGTCTGCAGGTTGTTCTTGACCCGGTGGTGGATCTCCCGGATGGTCGCGTCCTTGCTGAGCAGCTCCCGCTCCCGGCGCCGCAGCTCGCTCACGTCCCGGACCAGCACGATCGCGCCGATCCGGCGCCCGCCCTCCGACAACGGGATCGCCCGCGCGCTGACGTGCGCGCTACGCGACTCGATCTCGGTGCTGCGCGCCACACGACCGCTGAGCACCGTCATCAGCTCCTCGTCGACCGCGCCCCGCTCGGGCAGCACCTGGCCGAGCGCCGATGCCAGGCGCACGCCCACCAGCTGGTCGTCGTGGCCGAGCCGGTGCATCGCCGACACGGCGTTCGGGCTGGCATACGTGACATTGCCCGCGACGTCGAGACGGAGCACGCCGTCACCGACGCGGGGCGACCCCCGCCGGCTGGCCGCCGGTGCCGCCGACGGGTTGGGGAACTCCCCCGCGGCGATCATCCGGGCCAGCGCGTCCGCCGTGGCCAGATAGGTCACCTCCAGCCGGCTCGGGGTGCGCATCGCCGCCAGGTTGGTATGGCGGGTCAGCACCGCGATGGCGGCACCGCGCTGCACGACCGGGATCGCCTCCTCCCTTACCGGGAGGTCGTCGCGCCAGGTCGTCGCCTGCGAGCGCACGATCTGCGGCCCGTCATACGCCTGGACGACGGTGCGTTGGCGGGTGTGATCGATGCGGCTGCCGACGACGTCGTTGACGAACACGCCGACGCCCGTCGTCGGCCGGACGTGCGCGGCGGCCACCCAGCTGCCGTCGTGCGTCGGCACCCACAGCACCAGGTCCGCGAAGGACAGGTCGGCCAGCAACTGCCAGTCGCCGACCAGCAGGTGCAGCCAGTCGCGCGCGGACTGACCCAGCTCGGTGTGCTCGCTCAGCACGTCGTTCATCGACGGCACCTGCCGAGCCTAATCACCCTTCCGCACGCATGCGGCGGCGCCCGGCCTTGCTGTCGGGCGGCACGCTCGTGGCCGGCGGTCCGGCGATGTCCTCAGCCCCTGGGGTTGCCGCTGGTGTTGGTGGTCAGGCCGAGCGCGGTGGCGACGTGAGGCCATGGGGTGAGTTTGAAGTCGGTGCCGCCTTCGGGGTCGTTCTTGCCGTCTTGAGTGACGAGAAGGCCTTGGGGGTAGCTGGGACCCATCGGGACATTCACGACGTCGACGCCGTCGGTGACGTTGACCGCGTCGGTAGCTGCGCTCTTGCCGATCGCGAAGGTGCCCTGGTAGGTGCGTCCGTCGCGGCTGAAGACGGTGAAGGTGGACTTGTTCTGATTGGAGATGATCAGGTAGCCGCTCGAGCCGGTCGGAGCGCCGTACAGGCCGATGCCTTCCAGGTCACCAGGCAGGTAGGGGTCGCCGTAGCTGGTGGAGCTCGTGTTGATCACGCACTTGCCGGTGGCGGTGCTGTAGCTCTGGCCGAAGCGGGTGAGTTTGTGGACCAGTTGCGGTGAGGTCAGGTTGGTGGTCATTTTCCACAGACCGACGATCTCCTGGTCGGCCCACAAGGTGCCGGTGGCGGGATCGACGACCATGCCTTCGGCGTGGGCAGTCCAGTCCGGGTGGGCGGGATTGAAGCAGGGTTTCCAGGTGCTGCCGTTCGGCAGGGTGAATTGGTTGGGCAGGGCGATCGAGGCAACTTTGGTGTAGCCGACCTTGCCGTTGCCTGCGTCGGTGAGGACGAACTTGGCCAGGTTACCGGTGTTCTCCTGCGTGGCGAATACTTCGGCCTTGCCCGTGGCGGGGTTACGCCAAGCGGTGACGCCGTAGGCCGTCTTGGAGTTGATCTTCTTGCCGCCCGTGCCGAACAGCAGCGGGGCGGCGGCGTCGGTGACCTCGGTCAGCGGCGAGCTGGCGGCACCGTTGATGGCGAAGACGTGCAGCTTGTCGGTGCCTCGGTCGGTGACCACGGCCAGGTCGCGGGTGGTGCCGCCGAGGTTGATGCCATAGACGACCGCGACATTGTTGTAGCGGCTGGACGTCGGAATCGAGATGGTCTGCTGCAGCGAGCCGTCGGTGCGGTAGACGTCCAGGCCGCCCACCTTGATCGTGCCGATGATGAGGCTCTTGCTGGGGTCGGTCGGGTGCACCCAGAAGGAGGGATCGTCCGCGTCATTGGTGCCCGCGGGCTGGCGATTGATGGTCTCTGCGGTGGCGGTGATGGTGTGGACTGTGCCGTCGGCGGCCACCGGGCCGGCGGAGGGAGTCGCCGACACGGGGTTCGTCTGTGGTCCTTCTCCGGCGCTGTTGCTGGCGCTGACCGTGTAGCGGTAGGTCGTGCCGTTGCTGACGGCCGTATCGGTGTACGCGGTAGTGCCCACCGAGGCGATGGGGGCGTAGCCGCTGCCGCTGTCGCGGTAGAGCGTGTAGCCGGTGAGCGAGGCGCCGCCGTCGTCGGCGGGCGGCTGCCACGACAAGTAAACCTGCGCGTCACCGCCGAATGCCTGCAGGCTCTGCGGTGCGCTGGGGGCGGCCGCCGCGCCCGTGCCGGTCGTGAAGCGGGCGATCCGAGGCGCGGGCGAGGTGAACACGCCCAGCGCGTACAGATTGTTCCCGGCGGCCTTGAGGTCCCACACGCCCAAAGCGGAGTTGAAGGTCACCCACGGCTGGGCGGTGCCGGTGGCGTCGTCGACGGTGAAGGACTTCTTGGCGGTCTTCAGTGAGCTGCTGGGGCAGCTGGTGGAGCTCGTCGCGGGCAGGCAGAGGTTGTCGAAGTGGCCGCCTGCATAGATCTTGCTGCTGCCTGGGACGGTCGCGACGGCCTGGACATCACCGTCGGTCTGCACGTGCCACACCGGTGCCGCGCTGACGCCGGCGGTCGTCCTGTACAGCGAGTTCCCGGACGGAAGGTGCCCGGAGGTGGCCAGGTAGACGCTGCCGCCGGACAGGGCGATGTCCAGCACGCTCGGCCGGTCGGAGTAGTTGGCCTCGTACGGCAACCTGGCGTCGTAGGTCTTGACGGCGCCGCTGGCCGGGTCGAGGTCGGCGACGTAGTTGCGGGCGGTCGCAGGGGAACCGATGCTGGTGAAGACCCCGCCGACGTAGAGGCTGCCGTCGGGGGCGACGAGCACTTTGCGCACGGCGCCGTTGGGCCGGGGGTTCAAGGCGGTCACCTGACCCGTGGCTGGGTACACCCCGGCCAGGTAGCGCCTGGAGACTGCACCGATCGAGGTGAACTTGCCGCCGAGGTAGAGCACCCCGCCCGAGAAGTCCAGGGTCTCCACCGTCGCTGAGGGCGCCACGTTCAACGGCAGCAGGGTGCCGTCCGGTCCCAGCTCGGCAACGTTCGTGCGCGCCACACCATTCACCGAGGTGAAGGTTCCACCCACGAACACATTGCTGCCGTCGGTCGCCATGGAGGTGACCGAGCCGTTGACGCTCGCGGAAAAGGAGGGGTCCAACGCCCCAGTGCTGGCGTTCAGCGCGGCGATCCCGTCGTGCGTGGCGCCGTCCACCGTGGTGAACGTTCCACCCACGAACAGCCGTGAGCCGACCACCACGGACGTCGCCACCGTGCCGTCGCCTACCCGAGCCGCCGGCAGCGGGGTCGTGCCCGCATCCGCCGCGAACGCCGGTTCCGACAGCACCGGCCCCGCCGTCAGTATCAGCACCGCCGCGCCAACCGCCGCCGACGCTTTGAGGTTCCGTAGGACTCGCCACATATGGGTCTCCAGGGTTCGGACGCTGCGCTGCTCGCAGACTGTGCCACTCACAGAACTGTTACCCAACTCCCACCCATTTTTGACCTTTTTTTCATGCCCTCTTGGAACTCAGCTGCTCGGCGTCGCGCCGATGCTAGGTCCAGCGTGGCGCCGGCAGCGGTTCGCGTTCCCCACCGGCGCGTCCGGCGGGGCGCGATCCGCCACAGGCCCTGCTCTACCGGGCGGAACCCGACCGCACCACCGAGCGCAGCGTGCGCAACGCCACCGACAGCGGGGCCAGCCCGGCCTCGTCCAGCTCGGCGACGCCGACCAGCGCCTGCTGCGCGCGGTTGATCGACTCGGAGTTCTCGGTCGCCCACCGGTCGAGCCGCTGCTCCGCCGTCTCGTCCGCCGGCGTGTCGGCAATGACCGCCGCGGTGAACGAGTCGAGCACCGAGTAGAGGTCGTCGCGCACCGCGCCGCGCGCCAGCGCGTCCCAGCGGTCGTCACGCGGCAGCCGCGAGACCGCCTGCAGGATCCGGTCGATGCCGAGCCGCTCGGACAGCATGAAGTAGACGGCGGCGACGTCCGCCACCGGAGTGCCGGTGCTGATCGCCTGCTCGGTGATGTCCAGCAACGAGTAGGAGTCGAGCAGCGCGGCCGCCCAGCCGGCCAACGCCCCGGGGACACCGCCCTGGCTCATCTCATCCCGGCGGGAGCGCCAGCGCTCGCGCTCCGACCCCTGCAGCAGCTCGGGCAGCTTCGGTGTCAGCTCGCGCACGATCGGGGCGAAGCGGTCGATCTCGCTCGCGATGTCGAGCCGGGCCGGTCGGCTGTGCACCAGCCAGCGGGTGGCGCGGTCCAGCAGGCGGCGGAACTCCAGGTAGAGCGTCGTCTGGGCGTCGGTCGGCACCTTGTTGTCCAGCGCCTCGACCTGGGCGACGTAACCCGCCAGATCGAAGACCTCCCGGGCCACCACGAACGCCCGCGCGATCTGCTCGGGTCCGGCACCGGTCTCCTCGGCGACCCGGAACGCGAAGGTGATACCGCCGCGGTTGATCATCGAGTTGACGACCTGGTTGATCACGATCTCCCGGCGCAGCGGGTGGCCGGTGAGTTCGGCGCTGTACTTCTGCCGGATCGGCTCCGGGAAGTATGCCGCGAGGCGGTCCACGAACCACGGGTCGTCGGTGAGCTCGGAGTGCGCCAGGTCGGCCTTCATCGCCAGCTTGGAGTAGGCGACCAGAACGGAGAACTCCGGCGAGGTGAGTCCGGTGCCGGCGGCGGCCCGCCGGGCGATCTCGCTGTCGCTCGGCAGGAACTCCAGCTCACGATCCAGCTCCCCGCGCTGCTCCAGCCAGTGAATGAGCCGCTGGTGCACCGGCAGCATGGCGTGGGTCTGCGCCCGGGCGTTGCCGAGCAGGACGTTCTGCTCGTAGTTGTCGCGCAACACCTGCTCGGCGATCTCGTCTGTCATCGAGTGCAGCAGCGTGTTGCGCTGCTCGAGGTCGAAGCGGCCCTGCCGCATCAGGTCGGTGACCAGGATCTTGATGTTGACCTCGTGGTCGGAGGTGTCCACGCCCGCGGAGTTGTCTATCGCGTCGGTGTTGATGCGGACGCCGCGCTGAGCCGCCTCGATGCGTCCCAACTGGCTGGCGCCGAGGTTGCCGCCCTCACCGACCACCTTGACGCGCAGCTCCTCGCCGTTGACCCGGATCTGGTCGTTGGCACGGTCACCGATGTCCGCGGCGGTCTCGCCGGAGGCCTTGATGTAGGTGCCGATCCCGCCGTTCCAGAAGAGGTCGACCGGTGCGAGCAGGATCGCGTGCATCAGCTCGGCGGGCGTCAGCTTGGTGACGTCATCGGCCAGCCCGAGCGCCTTCCGCACCTGCGGGGTGATGGTGATCGACTTCGCGCTGCGCGGGTAGACACCTCCGCCCTCGGAGATCAGCGACCGGTCGTAGTCGTCCCAGGACGACCGCGGCAGCTCGAAGAGCCGGCGGCGTTCGGCATACGACGTCGCCGCCCCCGGGTCGGGGTCGAGGAAGATGTGCCGGTGGTCGAACGCGGCGACCAGCCGGATGTGCTCCGACAGCAGCATGCCGTTGCCGAAGACGTCACCGCTCATGTCGCCGACGCCGACGACGGTGAAGTCCTCCGTCTGGGTGTCGAGGTCCATCTCCCGGAAGTGCCGCTTCACCGACTCCCAGGCACCGCGAGCGGTGATGCCCATCGCCTTGTGGTCGTAGCCGGCCGAACCGCCGGAGGCGAACGCGTCGTCCAGCCAGTAGCCGTAGGACTGCGCCACGCCGTTGGCGATGTCGCTGAAGGTGGCGGTGCCCTTGTCGGCGGCGACCACCAGATAGGTGTCGTCGGCGTCGTGCCGGACGACGTCCTTCGGGGGCACGACCTCGCCGGAGACGAGGTTGTCGGTCACGTCGAGCAGGCCGGAGATGAACAGTTTGTATGCCGCAATACCCTCGGCCAGCCACGCTTCCCGGTCGCTCGGGTCGGGCAGCCGCTTGGCGACGAACCCGCCCTTGGAGCCGGTCGGCACGATCACGGCGTTCTTGACCATCTGCGCCTTGACCAGGCCGAGGATCTCGGTGCGGAAGTCCTCCGGCCGGTCGCTCCAGCGCAGCCCGCCCCGCGCGACCATCCCGAAGCGCAGGTGCACGCCCTCGACCCGTGGGCCGTATACCCAGATCTCGAACTTCGGCTTCGGGCTGGGCAGCCCGGGCACCGACCCGCAGTCGATCTTGAAGCTCATCACCTGACTGGGCCGGTTGTCGGCGTCACGCTGGAAACAGTTGGTGCGCAACGTCGCTCGGATCACGCCCATCATCGTCCGGATGATGCGGTCGTGGTCGAGACTGCTCACCTCGTCGAGGCCGGTTTCGATGCGCTGCACCAGCTCCGCCTCCGCGGCGTCCCGCCCCGACTCCTCCACGGCCGGGTCGAAGCGCGCATCGAAGAGGTCGACCAGCGCACGGGCCAGATGCACGTTGGCACGCAACGCCTGCTCGATGTAGGCCTGGCTGAAGGTGAAGCCGATCTGCCGCAGGTATTTGCTGATCGCCCGCAGCATCACGACCTCGCGTGAGGTCAGGCCGGCCTGCAGCACCAGCGCGCCGAGCCCGTCGCTCTCGGCGTCGCCCTCCCACGCGTCGCTGAAGGCCTCCTGGAAGCGTTCGCGGACCTCCGTCGTCGACGCGTCGTCCGAACCCCAGAGATCGGCGGAGTCCGCCCGCAGGCCGAAGTCGTAGACGTGCACGACGACGCCGTCGGCACGCTGCATGGAGTAGGGCCGCTCGTCGATGACCTTGACACCGAGGTTGGTGAAGACGGGCAGCACATCGGTCAGCACGATCGGGTCGCGCCGGAACAGTTTGAAGCGGCGATCGCGTGGGTCTGCGCCGGGGTCGCGGTAGAGCGTCAGCAGGGTGTGGTCGTCGGACTCCAGCGCCTCGATGCGACGCAGGTCGGCGATCGCCTGGCGTGGGGTGAAGTCCTCCTTGTAGGCCTCCGGGAACGCACGCGCGTAGAGGCTCATCACCCGGGCGGACGCGTCCTCGCCGTCCTCCTCGAGGGCCACCGCGCCGAGGCGCTCACCCCAGGTGCGGCTGCTCTCCAGCAACCGTTCCTGTAACTCCTGCTCGTCGACCTCCGGCACCTCGGAGCCCTGGGGCAGCCGGACCACGAAGTGGATCAGCGCCAGGGTCGACTCGGCGATGCGGGTGGTGTAGTCCACCGCTTCGGCGTGATAGGCCTCCCGCAGCAGCCGCTCGATCCGCAGCCGGACGCTGGTGTTGTAGCGGTCGCGCGGCAGATAGACCAGCACCGACACGAACCGGCCGAACTCGTCGATCCGGGGGAACATCTGCGACTGCCGGCGCTCCTGCAGGCGCAGCACCGCGGTCGAGATCTCGTAGAGCTCCTTGCTGGAGGTCTGGAACAACTCGTCGCGCGGGTAGGTCTCGAGCACCTCCAGCAGGTCCTTGCCGGAGTGACTGTCGGGCGAAAAGCCAGTGCGCGCAAGCACTTTGGCGACCCGCTCGCGGACGACCGGCACGCGGCGCACCGACTCGGTGTAGGCGCTGGAGGTGAAGAGGCCGAGGAAGCGCTTCTCCCCCACCACGTTGCCCTGCGCGTCGAAGGTGCGGATGCCGATGTAGTCCAGGAACGACGGGCGGTGCACGGTCGCGCGGGAGTTGGCCTTGGTGATCGTCAGCAGCCGCGGCTGGCGCGCCGTCGCCCGGCCTCGTGAGCTGAGCTTGCTGAACGACTGCGACGAGGACTTGTCATAGCGCAGGATGCCCAAGCCAGAGCCCGGCTTGACCCGCAGCACGTCCTCCCCGTCGACGGTGTCGAGGGTGTATTCGCGGTAGCCGAGGAAAGTGAAGTGGTTGTCGGCCAGCCAGCGCAGGAAGCCCTGCGCCTGCTCGACGGCCTTGGCCGGGACCGAGTCCGGCCGGCCGGTGTCCAGCTCGGCGATGATCTGCTCGCACTCGTCGTGCATCTTGGACCAGTCGTCGACGGCGACGCGCACGTCGTCCAGGACTCGCTCGATGTCGGCGACGAGCGTCTCGTCCGCTGCGGCGTCCACGCCGAGGTCGATCTCGAAGTGCATCCAGGACTCACTGGTCGGCGCCAGCCCGTCCGCGCCGGTCTCCGGCAGGGTGTCCGAGTCGTAGACCTTCTCCAGCCGGCCGGCGGCGTCGCGCTGGACGAACAGTTGCGGGTGGATCAGCGCGTGCACGCTCCGGTCGTGCCGGGCGAGTTCGGCGATCACCGAGTCGACGAGGAACGGCATGTCGTCGGTGACGACCTGGAGGATGGCGTAGGGGCACGACCACCCGTCCGACTCGACCGTCGGGTGGAAGATGCGCACCTTCGTGGTGCCCGGTGCGCGTTCCGCTGCGAGCTCCTTGTGCGACAGCAAGGTGCCGTGGAGCCGGTCGGGGCCGTAGCCCACGATGTCCTCGTCGGCCACGTGTCGGTAATAGCGCTCGAGCAGCCACTCGGGGACGTCCCCCCGGTGCTCGGCGGCGCATTCACGCAGGATTTCTGAACGGGTCACGGTGTCCACGGACATAGTTGTTCTTCGGCCCTCGCCTGAGACGGTCGGAACGACGTCGTTGTCGCCCCACGGCTGAGACTAGTCCCGAGCGTGGCGTCGGACACAGCCGGGCGCAACGGGTGTCCGTATGGCGCGGAAAGGCTGTGGGCATGACTCGGCGACAGGGCGTCCAGGGGGTTAGTCTGCCGGGGATGCAGACCAGCGACCGGACCCGAGGAGTCGCACTTCTCGTGCCCCGATTGCTGAGCATCCAGACCGATCCTGCCGAGTTCGAGACCTCCGAGGCGGTCGCCGACGCGATCGAACGCGCCGCGGAGGTGCTGCTGCGCTGGCACGACGAACTCGCGGAGATCCGGACCTCGCCCACCGCCCCGGCTCCCTGCGATGCCGACCCGGTGCTCGTCGACCACGCCGGCGGCCGCCCCGTGCACGCGAGTCGGCGCTTGGCGGAGCGGATCCGGGCGGGCGTCATACCTGCGGACTGCGCGAGCTTGGAGTTCGCCGCCAGTGAGCTGCACGGCATCGCGGAGTCGATTCGGCGCGCGGCCGCACAGTGCCCCGATCCGTCAACGGGCACGCGAGGTCAGCAGATCGCCGTCGCACTGGACCGGTTGTCGGCCGCGCTGCGGACGCTGGCGGACACGCTGCGCGGTGAGACCCGCCGGCTCGGCGACGACGTGGCAGGCGGCGCCGACCAAGTGCTCGCCCGGGTCGTGCGCGCCGAACACGCGGCTCGCCTCGTGGCCGCCACGACCCTGCCCGGTCGCTAAAGTGCGCCCATGAAGATCCAGGAGACGTGGACCTACGACGCGCCGACCGACCGGGTGTTCGCGATGCTGCTGGATCGGCGCTTCCAGGAGGCCAAGTGCGCGGCCACCGGCGCCCTGCGCTACTCGGCGTCGGTCGAGGAGCAGCCACCGCTCCACGTCATCGAGACGCGGCGGGAGATGTCGACCGACGGCCTGCCCGACAGCGTCGCGCGCTTCGTGGGAAACACGTTGCACATCATCGAGATTCAGCGTTGGGGTGAGCCATCGGCAGACGGCTCACGCAGCGCCGAACTGGCCGTGTCCATCGGCGGGCTGCCGATCGACTACACCGGCCGGATCCGGATGCGCCCGGACGGCGGCACGACGGAGATGCAGGTGCTGGGCGACCTGCGGGCGCGGATCCCACTCTTCGGGCCGAAGGTCGAATCCGCGGCCGCGCCAGGCATTTCCAGCGGTGTCCGGATCGAGGCGGAAACCGGTCAGCAGTATCTCGCGGCCGGCTAGACCTCGCGCTGCAGCGTTGCCACGATCTTCGGCCGTAGCTGCGACGCCGCGATCACCTCGTCGACCGACCCCACCTCGACGGCACGACGTATGTCGTGGACGCTGTCGAACTCGGCGGCGACCTCGGCGATCTTGGCCGCCCGCAGATTGGCCTGCAATTCGTCGAGTTCCACGATCAACGCTGCACGTTCGGCACCGTGCGCCCCGTCGATGCGCTGCTGCAGCTGGGCGAGCGCCGGGTCCGCGGCGGCGCGTTTGGCGACCTCCGACGAGAACACGACGGCCGCTGCGGGCGCACCGCCGAGCACGGACGCGTAGGACCCCTCGACGGCCAGCACGGTCATCCGTGGGTTGAGCCGCTTGGAGAACACGACGAACGCGCCACCGTGGTAGCGCGAGATCACACAGAAGACGATCGGACCCTCGAAGTTGACGATCGCGCGACCGATCTCCGCGCCGTACTCCAGCTGCAGGTTGCGCATCGATTCCGGCGAGCCGTCGAAGCCGGACAGGTTGGCCAGCACCACGACCGGGCGGTTGCCCGACGCCGCGTTGATCGCCCGCGCAACCTTCTTGGACGACCGCGGGAAGAGCGTGCCCGCGGTGTAGGTGTCCGGTCCGTCAGTGGGTGGGAATCCTTGCCGCGGAACGGGCTTCGACTCGATGCCGATGAGCGTCACCGGGAAGCCGCCGATGCGGGTGTCGACGGTCACCGCGGTCTCGGCGTCCGCCATACCGGCCCAGCGTTCGAGCATCGGGTGGTCCTGATCGGCGACCGCCCGCATGACGCTGCGGATGTCGAAGGCGCGCTTGCGGTCGGGATTCAGCTCCGCGGAGAAGATGTCGCCCACGGTGGCGAAGTCGCCGTCGTGGGGACTGTTGGAGACGTCCCGGTCGACCGGGTCCGTGGTGTGCGCACGACGGGGCCCTGACTCGCCCGGGACGACATAGGTGTGCTCGTAGTGCCGCATCAAGACGGCCAGCGCACCGGCCAGATCGGGCACCCAGTACTGGGCCTGACCGTTGGGGCCCATCACCCGGTCGTAGCCGCCGATGCCGAAGTTGTCCTCCGCCGACACGCTGCCGGCGAAGTCGAGCGTCTGCTTGCCGGTGAGCACCATCGCACTGTCCGGTGTCATGATCAGGATGCCTTTGGTGTGCATCAGCATGGTGGCCTCGGCGTTCCAGTAGGGCTGGCCACCGACGTTGATGCCCGCGACGACGATGTTGATCTCGCCGCCGGCCTGGGTGAATTCGACGATTCGCTTGAGCCCGACCGCCACCCAGTCGAGGTTCTCGCTGCCGCTCTTCATCGAGACACGGGCGCCCGCGGAGACGGCGAACCACTCGACGGGCACCTGGAGGCGTTCGGCCAGATCGAGCGCGGCCACCACGCGACTGCACTCCGGCTCCGCCAGCGCACCGAGGGACTTGATCGGGTCACCGGCCAGCACCACCCGGGTGATGCCTTCCGGGTGGAGCGGAGTGGGGGTACTGACGACACCTACGACGATGCCCGCGGTGTTCTGCCCGCGCGGCCGGTCGACCGGCACCAGGTTGTTGTCGTCGTCGAAGTCGTATTCGACGAACGAGCCGGACCCGGCGAGCGACGGCTCGAGCTCATAGGGGTAGACGAGGCCGCGACGACGAGCACGGAGCACCTTGGCGGCGTAGTCGTCGAGCGGGGCGAGCGGCTCGGTCGGCGGCTCGATGACGTCCGCCGAGACGCCCGCGCCGGGGGTGGCGTAGAAGCGGATCGCGATCGGGACGGGAGTGCCGTCCGGGCCCTCGACGCGGCCCTGCGCGAGAACCTCCTCGATGCCCGCTCCCTCGGTCAGCGGGGTGATCTTGGACTGCAGCGCCGCGAGGTGCGCGATGTCCGCCTCGACCGGTGGCCAGACCGTCACCCACACGTGGTTGACGTCCAGTGGTGAGCGGCCCCGGCCGTGCGAGGCCCGAACCCGGCGGATCGCCTCCAGGCAGTTCTCGACGGCGCGTTCGGCGTGCGGCAGCGCCACGACGTTGCCGCCGTCGTCGCGGACGACGGCGAGTTGCCGCACCTGGGCCAGCGCGACCAGCCGGCGGTCGGAGGGGTTGCTGCGCGCGACGCAGTCCAGGAGCAGGACGTCCTCGGGCGCGTCGAGACGCCGGACCTCGAATTCGCGGAGCCGCCAGAGGTTCAGCCGCCGCCCCACCATCGGATGTATGCCGCGGACCAGGTCGTCCTCGACCCAGCCGTCCCCGGACGGACGGAAGGTGAAGTAGTCGACCTCCCGTGTCGCGGGCGGGCAGAGCGCGAACGACACCCGGCGCGGGGTCCGCGTGAACGGGTGCTGCTGGAGCAGGTCGAGCAGCACGTCCCGGGCCGCGTCGGACTGCTCCGGCAGGTCGGGCCAGCGCAGGTAGATCTCCACCACGGTGTCGTGGTCGGCGGCCAGCTCACGGTCGACCGCTGCGACGAGCGATCCGTTCCGCAGCTCCGCGATGTCACCGACGGTCGACACCACGCGGGTCTGCCCGTGGGTGTCCGAGTGGTATTCGGCGCGGGCGGTGGGCCGGCCGTCCACCTGCGCCGCCTGCAGGTCACGTAGCTGGTATTCGAGGTAGTGACGCCGGATCAGCACCTCCAGCATCGGCTCGTAGGAGCTCTCGATGGTGCTCGGCTGCGCGTAGAGCCGGTCCCGCAGGAAGCCGACGAGCTGCTCGGGGATGGCGGCCAGTGCCGCGATGCGAGCCTCCCGGTCCGGCGCGGCGGGGTCGGTCAGCGCCGCGATCTCGTCGGCGACGCCACCCAGCACACTGGACCGTTCGACGTCGACGATCGGCTGGTCGAACCAACCGAACCGCACCGATCGGGCAAGATCGCCGACGACCGAGAAGCGCCGTTGGGTCGCGCGCACCACCCGCTCCAGCAGGGCACGCGCCTCACCGGCATCGGTCGGCGCCGGCACCGACAGCCAGCTGCGCAGCAGTTGGACGGCGATGTCGACGTCGCCGACCTCCTGCTGGGCCAGGAAGATCCGGAAGAGCGCCTCCTCCAGTCGCGGAGTGCGGTCCAGGTCCTCGATGCCGTAGTGCCGCAGCACGCGCAGCAACTTGTCCCGGAACGACTCCGGCACGTCGCTGCGCTCAAGGTCGAGGGTGCGCAGGTAGGTCTGGAAATGTTCGCGCGAGCTGTGCACCCGCAGCTCGACGTGCGCCTCGTCGCGGGCCGGACGGTTGCGACTCAGCTCGGCGAAGTCGGCGAACATGTCGAGCAGGCCGAGCTCGTCGGCGCTGGGCGGGGCGGTCGTGTCCCGCTCGTCCAGATAGGCGTGCAACGTCGCCATACGGTCGTGCGGGCTGACGTCATACCCCATCAGCGCGGAGCGCAGTGTGCTCATCGCGGCGGCGTCGCGCTCCTGGCGGGTGCGCACCCGGCCGTCGGTGGGCAGGCCGAGCTCGGTCTCGGTCACCTCCGCCGTCTCGGCCTCGAGCTCGCCGGTCGGCTCCAGCCGCACCAGCGGCGCACCGGTCTCCACCTGGGTGCCCGAGCGCACCAGCAACTCCTTGACCCGGCCGGTGAACGGAGCCGGCAGCACCGTCTCCATCTTCATCGACTCCAGCACGAGCGCCGGCTCACCGGCGGTCACCTCGTCGCCCACCGCCACGGGCGTGGCGACGACCAGTGCGGGCGCGGGCGCCCGCATCACGCCGCCCTCGTCGCGGCTGATGCGGTGAGTGACGCCGCCCACCTCGATGAGCTGGGTCGGTCCGTGCGAGGCACTGACCACGCGGAACGACTCGCCGTCGACCACCAGGCGGCTGTGCACGTCGTCCAGGCGGGTGAGCGACGCCGCGACGGTGCGGGTCGCGGCACCACTGGTCACGCTGACGTAGTAATCGGTCGGGCTGACCCGGCGGACCGTCACCGCGAAGGTCTCGCCCCGCAGTTTCAGCTCCGTGCTGCCGTCGGGGTCGTGGTGGAGCTGCGGGCGACCGCCGTGCGCGGTGTCCAGGAAGCCGGCGATCTCGGCGCGCTCGCGCTCGGCATACCCCTCGATCGCGGCGGCGACGAGCGCCACACCGGCGTGCGGGTGATCGGCCAGCCGGCCGGAGGCCCGCATGCGGTCGATCCAGCCGGTGTCAGCCCACTCCGGCTCGCCGCGGGTGATCTCGGACTGGGCGAGCAGCTCGAGCACGAAACTCTTGTTGCTGACGCCACCCTCGATGATCACGGTCGTCTCGTCCATCGCCCGGCGAAGCCGGGCGAGTGCCTCGTCGCGGTCGGCGCCGTGGGCGATGATCTTGGCGATCATCGAGTCGAAGTCGGCAGGGATGGTGTCACCCTCGCCGACACCGGTGTCGACGCGTATGCCGGGCCCGGCGGGGAGCTCCAGCCGGGTGATGCGGCCGGGCGCGGGGGCGAAGTCGCGGTCCGGGTCCTCGGCGTTGAGACGCGCTTCGACGGCGTGTCCGCGCTCGGCCGGACGCTCGCCGGTGAGCGGTGCGCCGGTCGCGACCTGCAACTGCAGCGCGACCAGGTCGAGCCCGGTGACGGACTCGGTGATCGGGTGCTCGACCTGTAGCCGGGTGTTGACCTCCAGGAAGGCGAACGTCCGGTCCTGCGGGTGATAGAGGAACTCGACGGTGCCCGCGCCGCGGTAGTCGACGGCGAGCGCGAGCCGTTCGGCGCTGCCCTTCAGCTCGTCGGCCTGCGCGTCGTCCAGCAGCGGCGACGACGACTCCTCGATGATCTTCTGGTTGCGTCGCTGCACCGAACAGTCGCGGACTCCGACCGCCCAGGCGGTGCCCTGACCGTCGGCGATGACCTGCACCTCGACGTGCCGGGCACCGGTGACCAGCTTCTCCAGGAACACCACGCCGGAACCGAACGCGCGCTCGGCCTCGTCCCGGGTGCGCTGGTAGGCGTCCTCGAGGTCGCCGGGGCCCGTCACCTTCCGGATGCCGCGGCCACCGCCACCGGCGGTCGCCTTGAGCATCAGCGGGTAGCCGATGCGCTCGGCCGCCGCCAGCGCGTCCTCCAGCGTGTCGACGCCGCCGCCGCTCCACGGAGCCACCGGGACGCCGACCTTCTCGGCGATCAGCTTGGAGCCGATCTTGTCGCCGAGCCGGCGCATCGCTTCCGCGGACGGGCCGATGAAGGTGACCCCCAGCCGCTCACACAATTCGGCGAACGCCGGGTCCTCGGCGACGAAGCCCCAGCCGACCCAGCACGCGTCGGCGCGGGTCTCGGTCAGCGCGCGCTCCAGAGCGGTGAGGTCGAGGTAGGGCCGGTCCGCGGCGGCACCGAGCAGGTGTGCCTCGTCGGCCTCACGGACGAAGGCGGCGCCGGCGTCGACGTCGGTGTAGAGCGCGATGGTCCGCAGCGGCGCGGTCTCCCCCTCAAGAGCGCGGCGGGCGTTGACGTCTCGCACCGCGTGGATCAGCCGCATGGCGGCCTCTCCCCGGTTGACGATGGCGATGCGGTTCATGGTTCGAGGGACGGATTGCACAGTGTGACTTTGCCATCTCAGAGGGGTTACTCCACAGTCCCCCACGCATTTGATCGAAATTGACGTCGGGGCAGCGGCTGTCGACGGAGTCAGCGAATGGTCTGCAGCACCAGTGCGAGCTCGGTGGCGTCATACCAGGACAGCTCCAGATCGGCGTCGACGTCGCGCTCGCCGGCGGGGTCGAGCACGTGAAAGCTCGCGACGTGCCGCTGCGGGATCGCGGCGGAAAGCTCTACGGCGGAAGGAGATTCGGCTCCGACCACCTCGTGGAGGTCATCGTCGTCGCTGTCGACAGCGGCGACGACGCGCAGCCCGCGCGTGGCAGCCGCCGTGGCGGCATCCTGGGTGGCCAGGTACTCGAGCCCTTCGTCGTCCTCGGCCGGAGCCGATGCACGCAGCGCATCGGTCACCGCGAAGGCGGTGCGGGCGCGAGCCGGCAGCTCCCGGTCCGTCTCGAGCGCGCGCAGTTCGTCGAGGTCGACCGGCAGGTAGATCCTGCTTCTCATTCCCGCGCCTCCGTTTCCTCCAGTAGTTCGGCGAGCGCGTCGGACAGGCACTGCCCGAACAGCTCGAGGTCGGGCATCGCGTCGCGGTCGGCGTTGAGCCCGTAGCCGACCTGGCCGTTGTATGACGTGAGGCCGATCGCGAGCGTCTGACCTTTCGGCAGCGGAATCACCGGGTAGGTCGCGACCATCGGCGCGTCCCCGGCATACAGCTCCCGCTGTGGGCCGGGCACATTGGTGACCACCAGGTTGAACACGCGTCGCGACATGGCGTTGCCGAGCCGCGCTCCGAGCGAGTGCAGGGTCGGTGGTGCAAAACCGGCGAGCCCGGCGATCGACGCGGCGTCGATCGCCGCCCCGCCGTCCAGATGCGCCGCCGTCGCGTAGGCGATCTGATGCAAGCGCATCAGCGGCCGCGGCTCCCCGACCGGCAGGTCGACGAACATCGGCGAAACCTGCTCACCCAGTGGGGTTTCCGGTCCTTCCGGCTCGACGCTCAGCGGGACGAGCGCACGCACGTTCTCGGTGCTGGCGACCGCCTCACCGCGCGCGAGCAGCCAGCCGCGCAACGCACCGGTGATGGTGGCCAGCACGACGTCGTGCACGGTGACGCTCTGCCCGCACCCGGACCGGATGCGCCGATAGTCCTCGAACTCGGTGGCGACCATCAGGAACCGGCGGTGTGCACCGACCGAGCGGTTCAGCGGACTGTCCGGTGCCGGCCGGGCAGCGACCTTCGCGAGCACGCCGGCAGCGGACGTCGCGCCGGACGCGCCCCTTCGCGCGAGGCGCTCGACGTGCGCCGCGGTGCCCTCGACGCCGCTGCGGGCCAGCCGCGCAATGGTCAGCGGGTTGCGGGCGACATCGGCGACCACGCCCAGCATCAGCTCCAGACCGCTGGGCGGCCGCGCCGCCCGCCAGGCCTGCGGCAGCGGCTGCTCATGGGCCGACGACTCAGGGTCGACGATGATCTGGCCGATGTCGATCGCATGGATGCCGTCGACCAGCGCGATGTGTGTCTTGGTGACGATCGCGAAACGGCCGCCTTCCAGTCCTTCGACGAGATAGAGCTCCCAGAGCGGTCGGTGCGGGTCGAGCGGCCGGGCCTGGATCCGGGCAACGAACTCCTCCAGCTGTGTGGCGGTGCCCGGCTTGGGCAGCGCCGACCGGCGGACGTGGTAACTGACGTCGAACTGCTCGTCGTCGACCCAGACCGGCGGCAGCAGCCGCCCGGGAACCTGGTGCACCTTCTGCCGGTAGCGCGGCACGAACGCGATGCGGTTGCTCACCAGTCCGACCAGCTGTTCGTACTCGAACTCGTGTCCGCGCCTCTGCCCTCGGCTCCGGGCCTCGCTGCGCTCGTGTCCTCGCCTCGGTCGGCGCTCGAACTCGCTGTCGCGCCTTTGCCCTCGGCTCCGGGCCTCGCTGCGCTCGTGTCCTCGCCTCGGTCGGCGCTCGAAGAGCATCACCGAGCCCACATGCATCGGCGTCGAGCTGTCCTGGAGATAGAAGAAGGACGCGTCGAGCGCGCTCAGTCGGTCGGCCACGGGGTCATGTTTTCACGACTGTGGCCACCCCGGCCCATCGATGTGCCGGCCACCTCAGCTCATCTGCGACTGGCGAACCAGGTGCGACGGCTGCTCGCGGTGACGCCTGTCAGTTGGGCCGCGAGCGCCGCGATGGCCTTCCGGGCCGCGGAACCGGATGCGTGCTCGGACAATACCTTCCCTTCCAGAAGCGCACCGTCGAGCGCGGCACGGTCGTCCGGGACGATTTGGACATCGTGCACTCCGGCGAAACGCTCCAGCGCCTCGCTCACCCGCTGGTCGGGGTTGGCGCCGACCGCCGACGGCCGCACCTTGTTGGCCACGACGATCGGCGGGTCGGACACGACGGCTCGCAGATCGTCCAGGCCGCGGACGAGACGCTGCAGGCCGACCGGATCGGCGGAGCCGACTGCCAGGACCGTGGTCGCCGCACGCAGCGCGGCGAGAGTCGCGGCGTTGCGGCGCGGCGCCGCGGTGTCGTAGCTGAGTTCCTCGTCCTCCTCCAACGGCGCGGCGACGTCCACCACGACGAGCCGGGCGAGTTGCCGGCACTGCTCGAGGACAGCCGACAGCGCGTCGTCGCGGATCTCCGGCCACCGATCCGACCTCGGCAGGCCGGTCAGCACGCGCAGTCCGGGCGTGACCTCCGGTGCAGCCCCGGCGACGGAGCGCAGGTCGAGACGTCCGGCGTCGGCCAACCGGGTGGCCGCCGCGACACCGGGCGCCTCGTCGAGCAGCGCGAGGTGCTGCGCCACGGACGCCGCGTGCGTGTCCGCGTCGACCAGCACGGTCGGCACGCCGAGTCGCGCGGCCTCCGCCGCGAGGTTCACCGCGAGCACGGTGCGCCCCGGCGCACCGAGCGGCCCCCACACGACCACGACCGGTGCGGACCCGGCGCCGCGTGCCGGGCCGGGCTCGGCGTCGAGGAACGGATTCTGTGGCACGTATGGCGCGTCGCCGCTCGCCAGCACGGCGAGTTCCTCCTCGATCGACGGAGCCGCCTGGGCCGGCTCCGCGCCGGCGGCACTCCCGTGCGGCGCGCGGTGGCCGACCTCGTCGGCGGCCGCCGCCACTGCTGCTGCGAGATCGGCGAGCGGGCTGTCGACGACGCGTTGCACCGTCACGCCCCACTGCCGGAGCACCTGCTGGTCCTCCGGTGAACTCGCGGCATAGACACCGACCAGGCCGGTGCCGGCGTCGCGCAGCGCCGCGACCGTGCTGCGGTCGAGCCCGGCGAAATCGGCGCCGACCACCGCGACGTCGGCCCGCCCCGCGGAGCACACGGCGAGCAGGTCCGCGACGTCGGCGCAGCGGCGGACGAGGCGCACCCCTGCCGCCTGCCCGAGCGCCGCGGCGACGGATGCTTCGCGGGCGGCACCGATCGCGGTCACCACGGTGGTGGCCATCAGCTGCCCTTCAGCGGCGAACCGGCGGCAGGCACGAGGTCGACCTTGGCCCCCTGGTGGATGGCGGCGAGCACCTCGGCGATGTTCCGGTCCGGTACGAGCACGTGGACCGCACCGCTGTCGGACGCGACCGAGAAGCCGCCGCCGGCGCTCGGCACGCGGGCGACCACGGCACGCTGCAGGATGCGGGTCGGCGCGTCATACGAGTCCTGACCTGCCTCCTGCGCCTTCTTGCGCGAGACCCAGATGTCGACCACCGATCCCCTGACCAGCGTGGCCGACTGAGCCGAGTCCACCGGTATGGCAAGGGCGTTGACGTGCACGGAGCTGCCGTTGCCGACAGCTGACCGCGGCACCAGCTCCCCCGAACGCACCTCTCGCAACACCTCGCCCTTGGGCAACGGGTCGTCGGCGCTCAGATAGGTGCCGGCGGCCCTGTCGATGCGCACCTTGACGGCGTGCACGTCGGCCGCCCGAAGCGGCTGACCGGGCACCAACGGATGCGACGCCTGCAGCACCTCGATCGATGTGTCGTAGTGCCGCATTGCGGCGGCACCCCCGATGGTCGCCAGCAGCACGAGCAGCACGCCGGCCACCAGCCGGCTGTCCCGCCAGGACGGTCGCTGCAGGCGGCTCGCCGCTGGTTTGGGCAGGTCGTCCCCGGGACGTCGATTCTCCACGTTGGTCTCTCCCCTTCGCCGCCATGGCGGCCCCTCGGTTCCGTGCTCACCGCACTGTAAAGACTTCGGCCGCTCCCATGGGGCGTTTTCCACAGGCGATCAGCGGTGCTGTGGGGCGGATGCGACACAATGAGGCCACTGCCCGTCATACGACTCACGAAGGAGGGCACCGACCGTGCCAGCACGTTTCGTGTCCATCGCCGACGTCGCCGAGACCCTGAGCATCTCCTCCCGTCAGGCGTACGGCCTGGTGACCAGCGGTGAGCTGCCGGCGATCAAGGTCGGCAAGTCGTGGCGGATCGAGCTGACCGAGCTGGAGGCCTACATCCAGCGGCAGTACGCCGATGCGCAGGCCCGGGTCGCAGCCGGCGATTTCGGGGACGACGAGGGCTGAGCCGCTACGCCCGCCGCACGATGCCGATCGCCGCGAACGGCACCACGCGGTGCCCGGTGAGGGTGGCCGTGCGGCGCACGGCGTCGGCCGGGTGCTCGGCCAGGTCCAGGTGGTCGGCGCCGACCTTGTCGATCGTGCCGGTGGCCAAGCCGCCGGCGATGTCGTGTATGGCGACGGGAGCGCGGTCCCGGGCGATCGCCCGCAGCGCCACACCGACCGCGAAGCGCCGACCCATCCCGCGGTCGTCGTCACTGCGCGGCGCGAGCCCGACGAGCGCCGTCACCGCTGACAGCGGCAACAGCGCCGCGTGCCGGCCGTGCTCCTGCACGAGCAGCCAGTCCTTGCCCAGATCGTCCAGTTGACCCCGGACCGCACCTGCCGCGGTCACCACGGTGACCGTGCTCCCGACGGATCGCGCGGCACGGTCCAACAGGGTCACCTCGGCCCGCTCGCGACGGGTGCGGTCGGCCACTTCGGCGTGTAACTCGCGCCGTCGCTCGGCCAGCAACTGCGCCTCGAGATCCGCGAACAAGTCCTGCCACCGCACGCCGCCACCGTAGCGGGAGGCTGCCGCCCATGGACAACTACCGATTCATATGTTTAAGTGCATTTATTGTCAGTTGATGTCGTTTCATTGCTCTTTGCATCTTTTGCGGTGTGACACGACATCGAGCAGGAGGGGAGCGAACGATGCACGACCAGACACTCATCGACGCGGGCCACCGGGTCAGAGCCATGGCACTCGCCGGCGTCACCGGTCTGCTGATGCTCGGCGGCGCGTGGACGGCATGGCACGGACTGTTCGCCGAGTTGCACCGCCTCGAGCGCCGCAGCACCCTGCGAACGCTCGACGCAGTGCCGGTCCTGCTGTGGGCTGCGCTGGTGCTCGCGCTGCTCTGGGCGACCCTGCTGATCACGCTGGCTGCGCGATCCGTGCTGCACGCCGGTCGAGCGACCGGCGGCCCACGAGGCGAGGACGGGCCGCACCGGGTCGGGTCACGCAGCCTGGTGAGTCGCGTGGCCGGGATACTGCTGGCGGTCACGGCGCTCTCGTCTCTGTCGACCGCGGCTCCGGCCTTCGCGGCACCGTCCACCTCCGCCGCGGTCGCCACCGGCACGGCAGCGCCGAGCCGGTCCGGCTCGCTGCCGGTGGATGACCGATGCGACGACGGCGTGCCCACACCCGGCTGGGTGCCGGCCAAGCCCTCGCGGACCGATCAGGTGGCGCGTCACTGCGCCCGGCTGGTCACCGGCAAAGCGGTGGCCGACGACTCCGGAGAGGTCGTGGTGCACCGCGGCGACACGCTCTGGTCGATCGCGGCCACGCACCTGGGACCGCACGCCGACGCGCAGGCGATCGCCGCCGAGTGGCCACGTTGGTACGCCGCCAACAAGCACGTCATCGGCGACGATCCCGACCTGCTGCAGATCGGCATACGCCTGCAATCCCCCGGCCACGCCCTGGAAGGAAGTGCCCGATGACCCCCGCCGCCGCCGCACAGCCACTCCGGCTTCGCCCAGCCTCCGGGTGGGCGCCACCGGCACTCGACGAGCGCGCGGTCGACGTGCTCTACGACGACCTGGTGACGGCCTCACGCGGCCGCGACCGTGGCTTCTCGCAGCCGGCCCTGCGCGTGCTGGTCAACACCGAGGAAGTGGACCCGCACTTCGGTCCGCAGGCGACCGGCGCCCAGCTGCTGCCCGAGCCGCAGGCCTGGGTCCGGCGGCTGGCCGGCGCGCTGCTGGAGTGTATGACGGGAGTCCGCTCGACCGCTCAGATCGCCCGCTCTGTCAGCCCGCTCATCTACGAACGGGTCAATGCGCGGTCGCTCATCGCCAAGCGACGCGGCGCCCGGCCGCTGCACCGGTCCCTTGTGCGCAAGGTCCACGTCTGCGCACCCGACGACGGCGTGGTGGAAGCCAGCGTCGTGGTGCAGCACGACGGACGCGTCCGCGCCATGGCGTTGCGCATGGTCGGCGTGGACGGCCGCTGGATGGTGACCGCCCTCGAGATGGGCTAGCTGCTGGACCTGGCCTTCGCCTTGCCGGCCTTCTTCTTCGCCTTCTTCTTGGCGCGGCGCTGGGCACGAGGCAGGTCGGAGTCGTCCTCGCCCACGACGCGACCGTCGTCGCTGACCTGGTGCGCGGTGGCCTGACCGTCCTCGCCGGGCGCCAGGAAGGTCATCTTCTCCTTGGGTTGCGGCAGGGCGGAGGCGATCTCCTCCGGGTCGACCTGCACGTGGAACAGATGCCGGACCGACTCCTCCTTGATGGCGTCGTTCATGGCGCTGAACAGCGCGAAGCCCTCGTGCTGGTATTCGACCAGCGGATCCTTCTGGGCGTACTGCCGCAGGTGGATACCTTCCTTGAGGTAGTCCATCTCGTAGAGGTGCTCGCGCCACTTGCGGTCCAGCACGGTCAGCACGACCCGCCGCTCGACCTCCCGCGCGACGCGCTCACCCAGCTCCTGTTCCCGCGCGTCATAGGCGTGCTGCGCGTCCGAGCGCAGCTCCTCGGCGAGCAGGTCGGCTTGCAAACCGGCCCGGCCGCCGACCTCTTCCTCGATCTCCTCGAGGCTGATCGACACCGGGTAGAGGTCGCGGAGCGCCTCCCAGAGGGTCTCCAGGTCCCAGTCGTCGGAGAAGCCCTCGGCGGTGGCGCCTTCGACATACGCATCGATCGTGTCGTTGATGAAGTGGCGTACCTGCTCCTCCAGGTCGGCCCCCTCCAGCACGCGCCGCCGCTCGCTGTAGATGACCTCGCGTTGCCGGTTGAGCACGTCGTCGTACTTCAGCACGTTCTTGCGGATCTCGAAGTTCTGGCTCTCCACCTGGCTCTGCGCGCTCGCGATCGAGCGGCTGACCATCTTGGACTCGATCGGGACCTCGTCCTCGATCTTCGCGGTCTGCATGAAGCGGTCCACCATGGCCGCGTTGAACAACCGCATCAGGTCGTCCTGCAGCGACAGGTAGAACCGGCTCTCCCCCGGGTCGCCCTGGCGGCCGGCCCGACCGCGCAGCTGGTTGTCGATGCGGCGTGACTCGTGCCGCTCGGTGCCGAGGACATAGAGCCCGCCGAGCTCGACGACCTCGTCGTGCTGCTTGGCGACGGCCTTCTCGGCCTTGTCCAAGGCCTCGTCCCAGGCCGCCTCGTAGTCGTCCGGGGTCTCCTCCGGTGACAGCCCCTTGCGCTTGAGCGCCGCCATGGCGATGAACTCGGGGTTGCCGCCGAGCATGATGTCGGTGCCACGGCCGGCCATGTTGGTCGACACCGTCACGGCACCCTTGCGGCCGGCCTGCGCGACGATCGCCGCCTCGCTCTCGTGGTGCTTGGCGTTGAGCACCTCGTGCGGAATTCCCTTGCGCCGCAGCTGTTCCGAGAGATATTCGCTCTTCTCGACGCTCGTGGTGCCGACCAGCACCGGCTGGCCCTCCTTGTGCCGCGTGACGATGTCGTCGACGACGGCCTTGAACTTCGCCTTCTCGGTGCGGTAGATCAGGTCCGACTGGTCCAGGCGGATCATCGGCATGTTGGTCGGGATCGTCACCACGCCGAGTTTGTAGATCTGGTAGAGCTCCGCGGCCTCGGTCTGCGCCGTGCCCGTCATACCGGCGAGCTTTTCGTACATCCGGAAATAGTTCTGCAGCGTCACCGTCGCGAGCGTCTGGTTCTCGTTCTGGATCTCGACGCCCTCTTTGGCCTCGATCGCCTGGTGCATGCCCTCGTTGTAGCGGCGGCCGGCGAGCATGCGGCCGGTGTGCTCGTCGACGATCAGGATCTCGCCGTTCATCACGACGTAGTCCTTGTCCTTCTTGAACAGCTCCTTGGCCTTGATGGCGTTGTTCAGGTAGCCGATCAGCGGCGTGTTCTCCGCCTGGTAGAGGTTCTCGATGCCGAGCAGGTCCTCGACGATCTCGATGCCGGACTCCAGCAGACCGACGGTCTTCTTCTTCTCGTCGACCTCGTAGTCCCCGTCGCCGGGCAGGGAGTTCTCCTTCTTCGGCGAGCGCTTCAGATGCTGCACGATCTTGGCGAACTCGACATACCACCGGGTCGCCTCGTCGGCCGGGCCGCTGATGATCAGCGGGGTGCGGGCCTCGTCGATGAGGATCGAGTCCACCTCGTCGACGATGGCGTAGTGGTGGCCGCGCTGCACCAGCTCGGCTTCGGACCACGCCATGTTGTCGCGCAGGTAGTCGAAGCCGAACTCGTTGTTGGTGCCGTAGGTGATGTCCTTGGCGTATTCGATGCGGCGTTCGTCCGGCGTCATCGACGACAGGATGCAACCGGTCTCCAGCCCGAGCGCTCGGTGCACCCGGCCCATCTGCTCGGCCTGCGTCTCGGCGAGGTAGTCATTGGTGGTGATGACGTGGACGCCCTTGCCCTCCAAGGCGTTCAGGTATGACGGCAGCGTCGCGACCAGCGTCTTGCCCTCACCGGTGCGCATCTCGGCCACGTTGCCGAAGTGCAGCGCCGCCCCACCGGCCAGCTGCACGTCGAAGTGCCGCTTGCCGATCGTGCGCTTGCTGGCCTCCCGAACGGCCGCGAACGCCTCCGGCAGCAGGTCGTCGAGCGTCTCCCCGTCGGCGAGACGCTTCTTGAACTTGTCGGTCTCCTCACGCAGCTCTGCGTCGGTCAGCCCGGCGAAGTCCTCCTCCAGCAGATTGACCTGTGCTGCGTAGGCCTGCAGCTTTTTGAGAGTGCGGCCCTCGCCGGCACGCAGGACCTTCTCGACAACCTTGGGCACGGACTCTCCCCGTAAATGACGGCCCGGGTGGCCGTCTCGACTTGTAGACAGACTCACCCATGCTAATGGTCGGCGCCGGGTGATGGGTTCCCGGACTTCCGGGTGTGGTTTGCTGCGCGTCATGGCGGTCTTCCCCGACGACGTTCCCGTGCTCACCGACGGCGTGGTGACGCTCCGAGCGCACCGGGAGTCCGACCTGCCGCGAATCGTGGAGTTCGCGAACGACGCGCGGAGCCGGGCGCGCGTGCCGCTCCCGTCGCCGTACGGGATGGAGCAGGCGCGCGAGTTCTTCGCCCAGGTGCGCGCCACCTGGGAGTCCGGCACGCAGGAGGGTGCCTGGGCGATCGAGGTGGATGACCGTTGGGGCGGCTCGATCAACCTGAGTCATCGCGCGAACGGGACCGCGGAGATCGGATACGGCGCACACCCGGACGTGCGCGGCCGGGGCGTGGTCACCGCCGCCGCTCGGCTGCTCGCGCACGCCTTCGACGACCTCCACCTGCGGACGCTGGTATGGCGAGCCGCCCGCGGCAACTGGGCCTCCCGGCGGGTCGCCTGGGCGGTCGGCTTCACCCACGACGGCACCTGGCCGGCCACTCACCCCGGCCCGGACGACACGGTGGTCGGCACGTGGTTCGGACACCTGCACGCAGCGGACCCCCGTGAGCCGCAGCTGCCGTGGCGGGAGCCCGCGGTACTGGACGGCGACGGAATCCGGCTGCGGCCGTGGCGTGACACCGACGCGCCGGACGAGCCGTTGGACGAGGCGCTGTCCCGCTACCTGCTCGGCTCGGCGCCCGGCGCCGACGGGTTCGGCGAGTGGCTCGTCGCCCGACGGGAGCGGATGGCCGGTGGTGAAGCGGTGGTGTGGTGCATCGCCGACGCCGCGAGCGACCGTGCCCTGGGCGGCATCCAGCTCTACCGGATGCACCTTCCGCCGGTCGCCGGCACGGCGATGCTCGCGTACTGGCTGCAGCCGTCCGCGCGCGGCCGCGGCGCGGTGCGCATCGCGCTCGACCTGCTGGTCCCGCACGCGTTCGCGCCGGTGGGCGGTGGCGGGCTGGGCCTGCGCCGGATCGGCGCGCTTGCGGACATCGCCAATCTGCCGTCGCAGCGCGTGTTGCGCGAGGGCGGCTTCCGCGCGATCGGCACGACGTCGAGCCTGCCTACCTACGACGACGGAACCGTGGGCGACGAGACCGAGTTCGAGCTGCTCGCGACCGACGACCGAGCTGCGCAGCGGCGCACCGCGATTCCGGTGCCGGTGCTGCGCACCCGGCGGTTGGTGCTGCGGGCGTGGAATGAACAGGATGCGCCGACCGAGGAGCCGGCAGCGGATCCGCAGGCGGCGGCCGCCATGGGCATCGAACCCCGGCCGCCGGCCGCGGCATACCGGCAATGGCTCGCCCGCGAGCGCTGCGACGAACTCAAGGGCACCGCCGTTCAGTGGTGCATCGCGGCCGGGGACACCGACCGGCCCGTGGGAGCAATCAGTGTCCGCGGGCTCGGCACGCCATTGCGCAGCGGCACGGTCGGCTATTGGCTGTATGACGCCGCCCGCGGCCACGGCTTCGCCCGCGAGGCGCTGGAAGCCGTTGTCGAGCATGCCTTTTCGCCGGACGGTCTGGGTCTGCTGCGACTGGATGCCGCCACCGTGGACGGCAACCATGCGTCGATGTTGACGTTGGCGTCTGCCGGTTTCCGGCAGTACGGGCAGGACCACGCGTCCTTCACGACCGCCGACGGCACGACGACGGACACAGCGCACTTCGAATTGCTGTTGACCGAGCACCGGGGTGACGAAACCCCATAGCGCCGCACCGCCCGGGCGTGCTTGGCTGCAGTCATGTCGAGCCTGCCGAACCCCGACGACGTGACGACAGATGCCGCGCTGGAGCCGAAAGTCCTCGCCGGCCAAGGGATTCGGCTGCGGCCCTGGCGAGACGACGACGCGCGCCGGCTGCAGCAGCCGGACCCCGGCACTCGGCACATGGTCACCGACATGCAACCCGCCCCCGGCGACTACGCGTGCTGGCTGCAACACCGCCGGGACCGGATGGCGGCCGGCCAGGCCGTCTTCTGGTGCGTCGCGGACGCCGCGACCGACGATGTCCTCGGACACATCCAGGTCAACCGCCTCGACGTCGACTTCACCCGAGGCAACGGCGAACTCGGCTACTGGCTCTACCCGGGCGCGCGGGGGCGAGGCGTGATGTTCCGGGCGGTCGAACTCATCCGGTCGCATGCCTTCGCACCACGCGACGCCGGCGGCTTGGGACTGCACCGGCTGCAGGCCGGTTCCGACATCGCCAACCGCGCCTCCGCCCGCGTGCTGCGCCGTGCCGGCTTCCGGATGTGGGGCATCGAACAGTCCGTGCTCAGCCACCACGGCCGGCCTCCGAGCGACGCGCTCAACTGGGAGCTGCTGGCGACGGATGACGTGGAAGCGCAGCGAGTTTCGCCCTCCGTCATACCGACGATCGAGCTCGGTCACCTTCGGTTGCGGGCCTGGCGCGACGACGACGTCAGCGGGGTTCCGGAGAGTTCGGACGAGCTCTCCGTGCGCTACCTGCCGGCGGCCGCGCAGGTCACGAGGGTGACGTTCCCGGCGTGGCTGGCCCGGCAGCGCCGCTTCGCCGACGAGGCACGCACCGTCCCGTGGTGCATCGCCGACGCCGCGACCGACGCACCGTTGGGCAACGTCTCGATCTTCAACATCGGCGAGGGCACGGCGACCCAGGCAGAGGTCGGTTACTGGCTGCTGCCCGTGGGTCGCGGGCGTGCGGCGCTCGCGTCGGCCCTGGAAGCCGTTGTTTCCCATGGCTTTTCGCAGAAGGACAGCGGCGGCCTCGGACTCACGCGGCTGTATGCCGAGACCGACCTGGACAACATCGCGTCGCAGACCGCCTTGCGCCGCGCGGGGTTCCGGCGCTGGGGCGAGGACCGGCAGGCCTACACCGCGGCCGACGGCCGGATCACCGACGGCGCCTACTTCGAGCTGCTGTCGACCGATGACCGGGAGGCGCAGCGCGCGGTGAAGCCGCCGGTGCTGGACTTCCCGCGGGTGCGGTTGCGCCCGTTGCACCCGGGCGACGCGCCTTCGATCGCGCAGACCTGGGCGGAGCCTGCCGTGCGGCACTGGTTGTCGGTGCCGACCGAGGACCTGGCGGCCCGGGCTGCGTCATACGTCGCGCGCAAGCGCCATGTCGACAACGCCGCGCACGGCAGCTGGTGGGTGATCTGCGCAGCGGCGAGCGACGACTTCCGCGGCGTGATCGGCCTGCAGCGCGTCGAGGCCGGCAACGCGGAGGTCGGTTACTGGGTCGCTGCGGAGGCGCGCGGGCACGGGCTCGCGACCGCGGCGCTGGACGCGGTGGCGACCTACGCATTCATGGCGGAGGCCGCCGGCGGTCTCGGCCTGCGGCGGCTCCGGGCCGGCATCGCCGATGGCAACGTGCCCTCCGTGAAGGTGGCCGAGCACGCAGGGTTCGCGCCATACGGCCGAGCGCACGCCGCCGAGGTCCTGGGCGACGGATCGGTCGCCGATCTCCTGCTCTACGAGCGGCTGACCGGCAGCGGGCGCTGAGCGACGCTCAACGCCCGCTGCCGGCTCCCGGACCGGTCGGTCACGCGGTGCTGGCTGCAGGAGTCTCGTCCAGCACCTCGAGTTGAATGACACCGTAGGACCAGCCGCGCCGGCGATAGACGACGCTCGGCTTGCCGGTGTCGGCGTCCTGGTAGAGGTAGAAGTCGTGCCCGACGAGCTCCATCTCGTTGAGCGCCTGGTCGACGCCCATCGGCGTCGTGGAGTGGACCTTCTCCCGCAGCTGGATCGGGCAGTCCTCGTCACCGCCGACCTTGGCGATGTGCGGTGGCAGTGGTGTCTCGTCGACCGGCTGCTCCTCCGACGGCACGGCGATGGCCGATGTCGCGTCGTGCACGGACGTGGGTTGCTTCCGCCCACGGTGGACCCGTCGCTTGTCGTTGACACGACGCAAACGCTCTCCGAGCCGGGTCATTGCTACGTCGAGCGCGCCGTAGACGTCATCCGCGCATGCCTCCGCGCGAATGACCGACCTCTTGGCGTGACAGGTGATCTCTATGCGCTCCGCTTCCTTGGCCTGCCGCGGGTTGGCCTCGTGCGTGACAACGACGTCGCACCGACTGACCCGTGGGTCCAGCTGAGGCACCTTGCTCAGCTTGTCCTCGATGTGCCGACGAAAGCGCTCGGGAACCGTGACATGACGTCCGGTAACGGTGATCTCCATGGTGCACTCCTGATCTCGACTGCATGTCATGAGGCGGGTCGGCATCCCTGATCGGCCGCTCAACCACCTCCTCCAGGAGGGCGACGGAGCACCCTCTCGCACGAAGTTGAACGCACGATGTGCTCCATGCACAGACGTTAAACCACCGACCCGGTGCCCGTAAACGGGTGGGTCACGGTATGGCGCTGGGTCGCCGCCACGGTAGCGGCGGCGACATGCCGGGCACCTGCTGACAGCAAGACTTTTCGGGCTTCGACGAGTGACGATCCGGTGGTGACGATGTCGTCCACGACGACCCACACCCGCCCGGCGACCAGCCTCCTGCCGGCCGCCGTGAGTCGCATCGTGCCGCGGACGTTGACCGAGCGTTCGGCGGCGCCGAGCCCGGCCTGATCCCTGCCGCTCCCGGACACCCGGAGCACGGTGCGCACGGCGAACGGCTCCGCGCCGCGCACCGCGTGCCGGGCCAGCTCCACCGCGGGCTGCCGCCCCCGCTCCCGGGTCGACGCCGGCCGGCTCGGCATCGGACACACCAGTAGCCGGTCGCCGCCCAGCAGCGCGTCACGGCACGCCGCATCGTCCGTGACGAGCGCGGCGAGCGCGCTCCGCAGCAGCCGGCCGAGCACCGGCCCGGCATCGCGTCGCCCGGAGTCCTTGAAGACGCGCAGCAACTGCGCGACCGTCCCGTCATACGGCGTCTGCGACCAGGTGGGCGGATAGCCGGCCGGGCACGGGTCGGGTAGCGCGGCGAAGGCAACGGCTGCGCAGGCAGCGGCAAGCTCGTCGCGGCAGTCGGCACAGAACGCGCAGCCGGCCGCTCCGCACCCGGCGCAGGCACGCGGCAGCGCGAGATCGCAGATCGCCTGCAGGGCCGCACCGGGCATCTGTGCAGCGTGGCGGGCGTGGCACGCACCCGGTCGGGCCGGGTGCCGCAGCGGTGGACGAGCGGCGCGTCGCCGGTCGGATGTGGACAGTCCGGGTGCGGTCAGGTCCCGGAAGCGACGATCGCCTGGATGCCGTCGATCTTCTGCCAGGTCGCGCCGACCTTGGTGAGCACGGTGTCGTTCTCGGTCTCGACATACAGGTTGTTGGCTCCCCCGCCGGTCGCGACGAGGTATTCACCCCCGGGCGCCTCACCGAGGCTGCTGCTGAGGCCGCCGATCGGCACGTTGATCGGCTCCACCGGGTTGGCCCCCGTCCGGCTGAGGACCGCGAGCGTCACGTAGTCGACCCAGCCCACGTCGAGCACGTCCGTGACGGTCGGGGCGACACGCAACGGCTCGGTCAGCGACTGCGCGTGGCCCTTCCGGTCGCGCACGATGCCGGCGACGTAGACCTGGGACTGGCCCGCGGCGGTCTGGACGGCCACCGCGATGCGTTCGCCGTCCGGCGAGACACGGACGGCGACGATGCGTTTGTCCCGCAGCCACGGCGCACCGACCGGCTGCGGTTGCGCCTCGGCGACCGGCAGGTCGGCGTCGAGCACCCACACGGTGCCGCCCGCCGACTTCTGGCCGCTGAGCTTGGCGGCGGACTCGCCCGCGACCCACAGCTCGTTCATCGGGCTGCCGGTCGAGGTCTTCGTCGAGCTGAAGCTGGGTGTGACCAGTCCGGTGCCGAAGCCGCTGATCTTGGTCAGCCGTCCGCCGATCCAGCGGCCCAGGGTGCTGTTGGCACCGTCGATGGCCGCCACCTGGGTGCCGTCGCCGGACACCGCAAGGCGATACCAGTTGCGGTTGATGTCCGGCAGGGTCTGCTGGGTCTTGGACCGGCTCTTGCTGCGCAGGTCGGTGCCCGCCTCGTCCGGGTTGGTCCACTGCAGCTGGGTGGCGCTGGTGCGGGCCACCAGTTGGGCCGGGTTGCCACTCACCGCCGAGTAGCCCAGGTCCGCCGGCGAGGTCGGCGCCTGCGGCAGGTTGGTGGTCTGCAGGCGCGCACCGTCCACCAGGACCACGACCCGGCGCACCTCACTGACCTGGCCGAGCGTCGCCAGCATGCTGGCCCAGAGCGCCGTGCGCTGGACCGGCGTCGCGGAGAGCATCTCCTCGCTCACGTTGACCGACGCCACGCCGTCGTTGTCGATCGACACCGACGAGCCGCCGGCGAGGTCGCTGCCCCGCGGGAGCGCCGGCAGCGTCATACCGCTCATCCACTGGGGTGCGCCGTGCACGACGGCTGCTGCGAGCGAAGTCACCAGCCCGGTCTGGGTGTACCACTGGGTGTCGGGCACCAGGGTGTGACCGTTGGCGGCCGGGTAGTAGACCTCCTGCGGCTGATAGATGCGCTTGAACTGCTGGATGTTCATCCAGAGCCCGAATCCCCCGGGAAGGGTGGAGATCCGCCATTCGCCGTTGACCTCGGTGAGGCCGAACTCGGCGGACTTGATCGAACCGGCCGGCCGCTCGGTGAGGTGGGCGCTCGTGTCGAGCACGGCCGTGGTGCCCTCCGTCACGGTGACGGTGTCCCCGCCGGTCGTCATCAGATCGCGCGTGCCGGACGTCACCACGACACTGCGCGGCTGCCAGCCGTCGCTCGCCGCCTTGGTGAGGAACTCACGGGCCCGTTCGTAGTTCTGATTGGTGCCGGCGGTCGCGTCGAGGAAGCCGCTGACGATCTGTTTCTGCGAGGCACCGGCTACCGGTCCCGGATATTCGATGTTGCCGACGGTCGGCACCGCGCGATTGTCGATCGCCTGGCCGGCCCGTACACCGCTCGTCGTGGGCAGCCCACTGCAGCCCGCCGCGGTGAGGACGGCGACGGCGAGCAGGCACGCGGGCAGGATCGCCCGGCGGCGTCTCACCGGCGATCGCCCCGGAGCGGGCCCAGCGTGCCCCCAGCTCCGCCCGCCGCACGGGTGCCGATGGTCAGGCTGTTGCCGTTGGGCATGGCGATGCCGACGCTCGAGTCGTCGGGCGCCAGGGTCACCGGGGACCGCAGGATCGGCCGCCCGGCCTTGACGGGCAGCGTGAGGCGGAAACACGCGCCGTTGCCCGGCTCACCCCAGGCCTGAAGCCAGCCGTCGTGCAAGCGGGCGTCCTCGAGGGAGATCGACAGCCCGAGGCCGGTCCCGCCGGTGGTGCGTGCGCGCGCGGGGTCGGCGCGCCAGAAGCGGTTGAACACCTGGTCGGCGTCGCCCGGTCGCAGCCCCACCCCGTAGTCGCGCACCGCCACCGCGACCGCTGTCTGGTTGGCGCCGATCGTGATGTCCACCGGTTTGTGCTCGGCGTGCTCGATGGCGTTGGTCACCAGGTTGCGCACGATCCGCTCGACGCGCCGGGCGTCCATCGGTGCCACGGCCTCCCGTCGCGCGTGCACCCGCAGCCGCACGCCCTGCGTCTCGGCCAGCGCCTCGCACCCGTCGACCACCCGCCGGACGACGTCGCGCAGGTCGACCGGCTCGGTGCCGGCGGTGGTGGCGCCGGCGTCGAACCGGCTGATCTCGAGCAGATCGGTGAGCAGTGTCTCGAAGCGGTCCAGCTCACGGCTGAGCAGCTCGGCGGAGCGCGCCACCGGCGCGGTGAAGTCGTCGCGGCTGGCGTGGATCATGTCGGCAGCCATCCGGATCGTGGTGAGGGGCGTCCGCAACTCGTGGGAGACGTCGGAGGTGAAGCGCTGCTGCAACTGCGACAGGTCCTCCAGCTGCCGGATCTGTCGCTGCAGACTGTCGGCCATCGCGTTGAACGACGTGGCCAGCCGGGCCAGGTCGTCCTCACCGCTGACCTGCATGCGCTCGTTGAGCGCGCCTGCCGTGAGTCGTTCGGAGACGTGCGCAGCGTCGCGGACCGGGTTGACCACCATGCGGGTCACCAGATAGGCGATGCCGGCGAGCAACAGCGTCAGGGCGAGTCCGCCGAGCAGGAACGTCGTGCGGACGATGCCGAGCATCTGTGACTCGGCGCTCATCGGGGAGATGAAGTAGAAGTCGTAGTTGCCCGCGTTGGGTATGACGATCCGCGCGCCGACGATGACCGCGGGCAGCTCCTTGCCGTCGGAATGCACCGTGCCGATCTGTAGTTGCGCGTGTGTCGGATCCTTCTCGACGGCGGCCCGCAACTCCGACGGGATGAGCTTCTCGTCGCCGGGCTGGGTGAAGAACGTCCCGAGGGACGGGAAGGTGTTGCCGGGCGACCGGGTGATCACGATCCGGTCGTTCTGCTCACCGGCTTGCTGCGGGTGCGTGCTGGTCACCGGTGCGGCGACCTGCTGACCGATGGCGCGCAGCGAGGCGATGTCGGTGCGCGGCGCGTTGTTGAACTGGCTCTGGGCGTAGTCCCGCTGGCTGAGCGCCTGCTGCTCGGCGATGTCCGTGGCGCGGGCGGTGAGGCCGCTGCCGATGCGTTGGTACATGTAGGTGCCCAGCCCGAGCGCAACGAACGTGCCCAGGAAGACGGTGATGACGACCACCCGGAAGTGCAGCGAGCGGCGCCACAGCCGAGCGATCGCGGCGGCGCACCGAACGGCGAGACGTTCGATGTGGCGCCAGATCTGCTGGACCACCCGGTGCTCCGTCAGGCCTTCCCGGCCTTGTAGCCGACGCCGCGAACGGTGAGGACGATCTCGGGGTTCTCGGGGTCCTTCTCCACCTTGGAGCGCAGGCGCTGCACGTGCACGTTGACCAGGCGGGTGTCGCCCGCGTGGCGGTAGCCCCAGACCTGCTCCAACAGCGTCTCCCGGGAGAACACTTGCCACGGCTTGCGCGCCAGCGCGACCAGCAGGTCGAATTCGAGCGGGGTCAGCAGGATCGGCCGGCCGTCGCGGGTGACCACGTGGCCGGGAACGTCGATCGTGAGATCGCCGAGTTGCAGCGTCTCGGTCTCCGACTCGTCACCGCGCCGCAGCCGGGCTCGCACCCGCGCCACCAGCTCCTGCGGCTTGAACGGTTTGGTGACGTAGTCGTCGGCGCCGGACTCCAGGCCCAGGACGACGTCGACGGTGTCGGTGCGTGCGGTCAGCATGACGATCGGCACGGTGGATTCCGCCCGGATCTGCCGGCATACTTCCACCCCGTCGATGCCGGGCAGCATCACGTCCAGCAGCACGATGTCCGGCTTGGACTCCTGGAAGGCCCGGATGGCCAGATCCCCCGCGGCACAGACCGTCACGTCCATGCCTTCCCCCTGCAGGATGATGCTGAGCATCTCGGCGAGCGATGGGTCGTCGTCGACGACGAGGACGCGTCCGTTGGTCACGTGTGTCGATCCTTTCGCGAGCGAGCCGCCCCCCGTTACGTTGCGGCGTGAGACAAGGGTATGTCGTGCGGGGTTCCGCCGCCGCGCGACCGGGATCGGCGTAGTGTCGCGGTGTGAGCATCGAGGTCGATCCGGCTGCGCTCGCGACGACGGTCGCGCAGTTCGACAGCGCGCATCTGCTGTCGACCCGGGATTCCCGCGTCAAAGTGGTTGCGGTCGACGTGACCGTCGCCGACGGGCAGCTTCGGGTGTCGTGGAGCAAGGGCACCGCGGCGAACGTCGACGTCAATCCCGCGGTGACCCTGCTGTTCGCGCCGACCGAGCACCACGGCTACTCGCTGATCGTGGACGGCACCGCCGAGGACGTCGGTGACGGCTTCGTGATCACTCCGACGAGCGCCATACTTCACCGCCCGGCGTCCCACGCCGACGGTCCCCTGCCGCCCGGCGACTGCGGCAACGACTGCTGCCGTCTGTAGGCCGTCGAGCCGGGCGACAGGCAGAGACCGGAGTCAATCCAACTCTGCTCAATACCGGTAGTGGTCCGGCTTGTAGGGGCCGGCGACGTCGACGCCGATGTATTCGGCCTGCTCCTTGGTGAGTTCGGTCAGCTGAGCACCGAGCGCCGGGAGGTGCAGGCGGGCCACCTTCTCGTCGAGGTGCTTGGGCAGCACGTAAACCTGCTTGTCGTAGTCGCCCCGCTTGGTGAACAGCTCGATCTGCGCGATCGTCTGGTTGGCGAACGAGTTGGACATCACGAAGCTCGGGTGGCCGGTGGCGTTGCCGAGGTTCATCAGCCGGCCCTCGGACAGCACGATGATCGAGTTCCCTCCGGGGAAGGTCCACTCGTGTACCTGCGGTTTGATCTCGGTCTTGACGACGCCCGGAACCCTGGCCAGTCCGGCCATGTCCAGCTCGTTGTCGAAGTGGCCGATGTTGGCCACGATCGCCTTGTTCTTCATCCGCTGCATCTGCTCGGCGGAGATGATGCCGAAGTTGCCGGTCGTGGTGATGAAGATGTCGGCCTCGCCGATGACGTCGTCGAGGCGGGCAACCTGGAAGCCCTCCATGGCGGCCTGCAGTGCGCAGATCGGGTCGACCTCGGTGACAATGACCCGGGCGCCCTGGCCGGCGAGCGCCGCGGCGCAGCCCTTGCCGACGTCGCCGTAGCCGCAGACCACGGCGATCTTGCCGCCGATCAGCACGTCGGTGGCGCGGTTGAGCCCGTCGAGCACCGAGTGGCGGCAGCCGTACTTGTTGTCGAACTTGCTCTTGGTCACCGAGTCGTTGACGTTGATGGCGGGGAAGAGCAGGTCACCTGTCTTGGCGAGCTCGTAGAGCCGGTGGACGCCGGTGGTGGTCTCCTCGGTGACGCCCTTGACCTGGTCCGCGATCTTGGTCCACTTCTGCGGGTCCTCGGCGAGGGTTCGGCGTACCAGGGCCTTGAAGACCTGGAACTCCTCGGCGTCCTCCTCCGTGGTCGCCGGCACCGCACCGGCCGCCTCCCATGCGCGGCCCTTGTGGACGAGCATCGTGGCGTCGCCCCCGTCGTCGAGGATCATGTTGGGTCCGTCGCCACCGGGCCAGGTCAGTGCCAGGTCCGTGCAGTCCCAGTACTCCTCGAGAGTTTCACCCTTCCAGGCGAAAACCGGTGAACCTTGCGGGTTTTCGGGTGTGCCGGCGGGTCCGACGACGACTGCCGCAGCCGCCTCGTCCTGAGTGGAGTAGATGTTGCACGAGGCCCAGCGGACCTCTGCGCCGAGTGCGGTGAGTGTCTCGATGAGCACCGCGGTCTGCACGGTCATGTGCAGTGAGCCGGTGATCTTGGCACCCTTCAGCGGCTGGCTGGCGCCATACTCCTCGCGCAGCGCCATCAGGCCGGGCATCTCGTGCTCGGCGAGGCGCAGCTGATGCCGTCCTGCTTCGTGCAGGCTCAGATCTTTGACCTTGAAGTCGAAGGACATGGGTGTCCCTTTCCCTGATCGTTGCTGTCAACATTCCCTCGCCGGCGCGCCCCTCTGGGCTGCTCTCACGTCGGGTCATCACCCACGCCGGTGCGCGCCCAGTCTACTCAGCGCGGGAGTTGCGCTCCCACGTCGTGCAGGTGGTGCACGAGATCGTGCAGGCAGTACTGCCCGAGGGTGAGCACGGTGAAGTGCGAGCCGTTGCTGCGCAGTCCGCGACGCTCCCAGGCGTCGCCGCGCACCTCGTCGTAGTCGTCGGCGAGTTCACCGGCACCGCTCTGGATGGCGCCGGCCACCACCTGCGGGTCGTCGAGGGCGTAGTTGCCGGCCTCCGCCGCCGCGTCCTGGTCCCAGTTCTCGAAGACCGCATCGTCCACGGTGAGCATCATGGTCAGCCGGTCGTCGAAGATCTTGCAGACATCGCGGACGTGCGCCCCGTATTCGAGGTGCGACCACTTACCCGGGGTCGACCGCACGTTGACGTCCGGTTGGGCGAGGACCTCGGGCCAGGGCTCGGCCGCGGCGCGCAGGTAATCGCCGAGCTGCTCGCCGGTGACCTTCGACGCGTCGAATCCGCACTCGGGACAGCGCCGTTCGACGACCCAGGTCCAGTCCTTCTCGTCCGGTGTAATCACGTCAGCCATGTTCACTCCTCGGTAGCGGTGTTGCGGTGATGGAGGTGAGGGCCAGCTCCAGGCCGCGCTCGAAGGCGGCCGCCGCACCGTGCGTCGGCAGGTCGGCGAGGCGACGGTTCTGTTCGTCGCCGATGGAGCCGAGCACGTGATGTATGACGAGGGCCTCGGCCGCCGCGGCCGTCGTGGCCGAGTCCGCGAGTTCGCCGGTCAGCGTGCGCAGCTGGACGAAGACCGGGCTCGCAGCGGGGTCGAGGGCGTAGCTCAGTGCGACCACGTCGGACCCGTCCGGGATCGGCAGAACGGCCGCGCGAATCCCCTTCGCGAGCCGGCGGATGTCTGCAGCCGGATGCCCGCTGCGACGCACCGGGACGTCGGCGAGCACCCGCTCGGTGACGCGCAGCAGGAGGGTCTGCTTGTTGGGCACGTGCCAGTAGAGCGCGCCCGGCTGCACGCCGAGTTCGCGCGCGAGCCGGCGCATCGTGAGGTCGGCGAGGCCGTGTTTGCGCAGCACGTCGACTGCTGCGTCGACGATCTCCTCGTGGCTCAGGGGCATTCGATGTCACCTCCCGATGGCGCGTCGGTCGCTCGGCACGGCATACTTGAACGGTGTTCAAGTCTATGGCGTCCCTTGACGCCCGTGTCTCCCAGATTCTTGCAGGCGACCGCGCGACGCCCGACGACGCACTTGCGGTGTTGCACGCTCCGGACGAGGACGTGCTCGCACTGACCGCCTCGATCTCGCGGTTGCGGCGGGAGCATTTCGGCAACACCGTCAAGGTCAACTATCTGGTCAACCTCAAGTCGGGGCTGTGCCCGGAGGACTGTCACTACTGCTCGCAGGCGCTCGGCTCCGAGGCGGACATCCTGAAATACAAGTGGTTGCAGACCGACGAGGCGATCACCCAGGCGACCGCCGGCGTCCGTGGTGGCGCGACCCGCGTGTGTCTGGTGAGCAGCGGGCGGGGACCGACCGACCGCGACGTCGACCGGGTGTCGGGCATGGTGAATGCCCTCAAGGAGTCTCATCCGCAGGTGGAGGTCTGTGCGTGCCTCGGCCTGCTGAAGGCCGGGCAGGCGGAGAAGCTGCGCGCGGCGGGCGTCGATGCGTACAACCACAATCTCAACACCGCTGAGTCGCACCACGACTCGATCGTCACGACCCACACGTATGCCGACCGCGTCGACACCGTCGGCAAGGCCAAGGCTGCCGGTCTTTCACCGTGCTCGGGGTTGATCGCGGGACTCGGCGAGACCGACGAGCAGCTGGTCGAGGCGCTCTTCGCCCTGCGGGACCTGGGGTCCGACTCGATCCCGGTCAACTTCCTGATGCCCTTCGACGGCACACCGTTCGAGGACACCTGGGAACTCACTCCGTTGCGGTGCCTGCGGATCCTGGCAATGGCGCGAATCGTCTGTCCCGACAAGGAGATCCGCATCGCCGGTGGTCGAGAGATGCACCTGCGGTCCCTGCAGGCGCAGGCGCTGCACCTGGCGAACTCCATCTTCCTCGGCGACTACCTGACCTCCGAGGGTCAGGCGGCGCAGGACGACCTGGCCATGATCGAGGACAACGGGTTCTTGGTGTTACGTCGGTCGAGTAGTGACGGGGGGAGCGAAGCGGAGGACGTCACGTATCGAGACCACGTCCCCGACCCAGCGATCCGCCGCCGCGGCGCGGGCACCGAGCTCGAACCGAATGCCTGACACCTCGCTGCTCGATCGCGAGCGTGGACTGGTGTGGCACCCTTACGCATCGTTGAACGGCCCTGCGCCGTATGCCGTTTCCGACGCGTCGGGGGTGCGCCTCTCCCTTACCGGCCGGGACGGCACGTCCGCCGAGGTGGTGGATGCCATGGCGTCCTGGTGGTGTGCGGTGCACGGCTACCGTCACCCGGTGCTCGATGCCGCCGCGCGCAAGCAGTTGGCCGCGTTCAGCCATGTGATGTTCGGTGGGCTCACCCACGAGCCGGCCGTCGCGCTGGCCGAGCGCCTCGTGCGGCTCGCACCGGGCCCGATGGCCCACGTGTTCTTCGCCGACTCCGGCTCGGTCTCCGTGGAAGTTGCGCTGAAGCTGGCACTGCAGTACCAGGCGGCGACCGGCCGTCCCGAGCGACAACACTTCCTGACCGTGCGCGGCGGCTATCACGGCGACACCTTCGCCGCGATGAGCGTGTGCGACCCGGTGGACGGGATGCACTCCGCCTTTCCTGGTGCGCTCGCGTCCCAGGTCTTCACGCCGCGGCCACCGATCGCCCGACTCGACGCCGAAGGCCATTGGCATACCGACGAATTCGAACTGACCCAGTGGTCGGCCGCCTTCCGCGCGACCGCGGCAACTCGGGCCGACGACCTCGCGGCGATCGTGGTCGAGCCGGTCCTGCAGGGCGCCGGCGGCATGCGGCCCTACCACCCGCACTGCCTCAAGGTGATGCGCGAGGTGGCCGACGAGCACGGGCTGCTGCTGATCGCCGACGAGATCGCGACCGGCTTCGGCCGGACCGGAAGGCTTTTCGCCTGCGAATGGGCGGACGTGCGGCCGGACGTGGTGTGTGTCGGGAAGGCACTGACCGGTGGCTATCTCTCGCTGGCCGCAGTGCTGATGACCGGGCAGGTCGGGAGCGCGATCACCGAGTCGGCCTTCGGAGCGCTGTTGCACGGGCCGACGTTCATGGCCAATCCGTTGGCGTGCGCGATCGCGAACGCCTCGCTGGAACTGCTCGAGGACGGCTGGTCGGAGAATGTCGCCCGCGTCGCCGCGGGGCTGCGCGCGGGCCTCGCTCCCGCTGCCGAGCTGGCGTCCGTCCACGACGTGCGCACGGTGGGCGCGGTCGGCGTCATACAGCTGGACCGCGAGGTGGACGTGCCCGCTCTCACCGCGGCCGCGGTGCGGAACGGCGTGTGGGTCAGACCGTTTCGCGATCTGGTCTACACGATGCCGCCGTACGTCTGCAGCGACGAGGACATCGCCGCGATCTGTGCTGGCATGGTCGCCGCGGTCGCGGAGGTGCACCAATGAGCTGGGATGAGTGGCTCGCGGAGCGGGCCGCGTTGCGTCGCGAACGTGGCGTGGAGCGCGCCGACACCGTGCTTCGCGACGAGTCGATGATCGACCTGGCATCCAACGACTACCTCGGGTTGTCGCGGGACGCTCGGGTGCAGGCGGCCGCCACGGCCGCGACCGAGCAGTTCGGTGCGGGAGCGGCTGCGTCACGCCTCGTCACGGGGACTCTCCCGGTGCATCGCGAGCTCGAAGCGGCGCTCGGCGATCTCACCGAATGGCCTGCGACCCTGGCGTTTTCCACCGGCTATGCGGCAAACCTCGGTGTCGTGACGGCCCTGACCGGGCGTGGTGCGCACATTCTCCTGGACGCGCACGCACACGCCTCACTGCACGACGCGGCACGGATGTCGCGGTCGCCGTACGACACCTTCGGACACAACGACCCCGCCGACCTGGATGCGCGGTTGCGAGCGCTCGGTGGGGTGCGGGTGCTGGTCGCGATCGAGTCGATCTACTCGGTGTTGGGCGATGCCGCACCGATCGCGGAGCTGTATGCCGTCTGCCGGGCTCATGGCGCCCTGTTGATCGTCGATGAGGCGCACGGGATCGGCGTCGCCGGAAACGGCCGTGGGCTGGTGCACGCGCTCGGCTTGGCCGGAGCCCGGGACCTGGTCGTCACGGCGACGCTGTCCAAGTCGCTGGGCGCGCAAGGCGGAGCGGTGCTGTCCGGTAGGCCGATGCGGGCTCACCTGGTGAACTCGGCTCGGTCGTTCATCTTCGACACCGGGCTGGCACCGGCCGCCGCCGGAGCGGCCGGCGCCGCGGCACGCATCGTCGCGGCGGACCCGAGCCTTGCGGGCGCGGTGCATCACCGGGCGGCGCTGATCAGTCGGGAGTGCGGCACGGAGTCCGCGGCCGGCGCGGTCCAGTCACTGCCGATGCCGGATCCGGGCAGCGCCGTTGCGGCCCGTGAGGCGCTGCGGGCCGAGGGCGTGCTGGTCGGCTGCTTCCGGCCGCCGAGCGTTCCCGACGGCGTCTCCCGGCTGCGGATCACCGCGCGCGCCGATCTCCCCCTTGCGTTGGTCGAGCAGGCGGCGCGGCTCATCGCCGAGGCCGCGCGCCGAACAACCGTCGGAGCAGCGCAATGACCGTCATCGCGATCACCGGCACGGACACGGATGTCGGGAAAACGATCGTGACTGCTGCCATCGCGGCGGCGCTCACCTCGTCGGGTGCATCGGTGACCGTCTACAAGCCCACGCAGACCGGTGTCGAGACTGACGAGCCCGGGGACGTCGCTGTGGTGCAGCAGCTCACCGGGGTGCGAGGGCACGAGGGCGTGCGGCTGGTCGCTGCCATGGCGCCGCGACCGGCCGCTGCGCTCGAATCTGCTGTACTACCAACGCTCGACGAACACGTTACTCGGATCTCAAACCTGGGGAGGTCTTTCGACGTCGTCCTCGTCGAGGGTGCGGGCGGGCTACTCGTCGAGCTGACCGAGGCGGGCGAGACGATCGCCGAGCTGGCCGGCGCGCTCGGCGCGCCGGTTGTCGTGGTCGTCCGGTCCGCACTCGGGACGTTGAATCACACGGCTCTCACGCTGGAAGCCTTGCGGCACAGGAGCGTTCGTCCGCTCGGTGTGGTGATCGGATCGTGGCCCGAAGCACCGCCGCTCGTGGAGATGAGCAACCGCGCGGCGTTCGAGGCCGGCACTGTGCCACTGCTGGGCGTCATACCAGCCGGCGCTGGTGGCCTCCCCCGCGACGACTTCGTGACGCGCGCACCGGAGTGGCTACCTGGTCTTGGTCACTGAGCTCGCCAGACCCAGCGCAGCGCATCAGGGAGCAGCACTTCGCCGGATCCCCGGCGTACGGCGAAACTTCATCCGCGTGGGGTAAGAGTTGACCATGCAGGATGTCCCAGACAGGTCCAGAGCAAGCGGGCCGCCCGACGGCGACCGCACGATCGCGCGGCGTGGCGTCGTCGCCGCGGGCGCCGCCATCGTCGCAGGAGGGCTGACCGCGTGCGGCAGCTCGGCCACCGGCAGCGCGACGGAGCGAGCATCCCGCACGGCGTCGCCGAGCACGGCAGCACGCTCTTCGTCGACACCGAGGGCGTCCGCTGCCGTGCCGGCCATCCTCAGCACCGACGGACCGGACATCGCAGCAGGCCCCCGGACGAGCAATGACATCGCACTCACCTTCCACGGTGCCGGGCCGTCATCGATGGCGGGACGGCTGCTCGACATACTCAAACAGCGCCGCACACCGGTGACGGTGTTCGCGGTCGGCATGTGGGCAGCGACGAATCACCCTCTCGTGCACCGGATCCTGGCCGAGGGTCATGATCTCGGCAACCACACCTGGAGCCACCGTCCGATGCGCACGCTCAGCCTCGCCGAGGCGGACTCGGAGGTGGCGAGGGGAGCTGCAGCGGTCGCTGCCGTCCGGCATGAGGCCGGTCCGTTGTTCCGCCCGTCAGGCACTCCGACCAGCACGACGATCATCCGGGCCGCCGCTCATGCGGCGGGCTACCACCGGTGCATCTCGTATGACGTGGACTCTCTCGACTACACGGATCCGGGTCCCAACGCCGTGATCCAGAACGTGCTACGGTCCGTCCGCGGCGGATCGATCATCAGCCTGCACTTCGGTCACCAAGGCACCGTCGACGCTCTGCCCACGCTCTTGGATTCCTTGTTGGCCAAAGGTTTCCGACCTCGTACCGTGACCAGCCTGCTGTCCGCGCCAGGAGATCCCGTTGTTGTCAAGAACTAGTCGCATCGTCCTCGCCGCCGCGGCGATGTCCGGGCTCGCCGCCTGCAGCGCAACCAGCACTCCGGCACACACATCCGCCGCAACGGCGCCAGCGACGTCCGCCTCGAGCAGCAGCACAACAACTGCGCCGGCGTTCGGACTCGCACCCGACGGACTGCCGGTCTACGCACACACGACGAGCCCTGCCGACATCAGCCGGATCGCCCGCCGGGCCAAGGAGCTGGTCTACGTGCCGGAGCAGTTGTCGGGACGGGTCCAAGTGATCGACCCGCACAGCTTCAAGATCATCGCGACGTATGACGTCGCCGCGTCCCCCGAACACGTCGTTCCCAGCTATGACGAAAAGACCCTCTGGGTCAACAGCGACGCGGGATACCGGCTGACTCCGATCAACCCGGACACCGGCAAGCCGGGTCGCGCGATCAAGGTCGCCTTCCCGTACAACCTCTACTTCAGCCCCGACGGCAGGCATGCGCTCGTCATGGCCGAGGCGCTGGACCGGATCGACGTGCGCAACCCGCACACCATGGCGCTGCAGCGCTCGCTGCACGTGCCCTGCAATGGCGTCAACCACGCCGACTTCACCGCCGAGCTCACGACGTTCGTAGCGTCCTGCGAGTTCAGCGGCAAGCTCCTGGTCGTCAACAGTGACGCCACGCACGTCGACAAAGTCATCAATCTCAACGCGATTCGCACCTCCGGCGCAACCGACCCGAAGATGGCCAAGAGTATGGGCGGTCCCGCCGCGAGCCTGGACCCTGGCGCGTCCGCCATGCCACAGGACGTCCGGCTCGCGCCCGACGGCAAACACTTCCTCATTGCCGACATGCTCCGCAACGGAGTCTGGATCTTCAACGCACGCACGTTCGCCTTCGAACGTTTCGTCCGCACTGGCAAGGGCGCTCACGGCATCTACCCGTCCCGCGACGGCAAGGAGATCTACGTCAGCAACAGGGACGAAGGCTCGATCACTGTGCTGAACGCACAGACGCTGAAACCCGTTGCCAAGTGGCGCATTCCAGGTGGAGGCTCCCCCGACATGGGCGGACTCTCCGCGGACGGAACGCAACTGTGGCTGTCCGGTCGGTACAACTCGGTCGTCTACGTCTTCGACACTCGCACCGGCAAGCTGATCCACAAGATCCCCGTCGACCCGGGCCCGCACGGCCTGCTCGTCTGGCCCCAGCCCGGTCGCTTCTCGCTCGGTCACACCGGCAACATGCGCTGACTCCCGCCCGGCTCACGCGTTGACAATGGTTTTCGGGCCAGTGTTGTCCCCCTCTGCGAGCCCGTCTTGTCCACAGGTTCTCGGACGTAACTGACTGTTTCGCCGAGGCGCACCGCCTTTCGGGACGTCCCCCGGTGCTCCCCCGGCCTACTCAATCCGCTCTGCTGCGCCGTCACGTCAGGCATTGCGTCATACGGTGGATCCATGAGCCACTGGAGCGTCACGGACGCCCGCGTCATCGCGCTGCCCTCCGGGCGTCTCATCCGCGGTCGAGGTCTGCAGGCTCACCCCGAGATGCCGATCGACCCGGAGTTCGGGCTCTATCTACTCGCCACGCCGGTCCGCGGCGTTCCCTGGTCCCACGAGTGGATCGAATGGGCCGACTTCGGCCTGCCGGCCGATCCGGTGTCGGCCGACCGAGCCATCACGGTCGCCTGGCAGCATGCCCTGACCGACCGCGTCGAAGTGGCCTGCATGGGCGGCCTCGGCCGCACCGGCACCGCACTCGCCTGCCTGGCGACCCTCGACGGCCTCTCACCTGCAGCGGCCATCGACCACGTCAGGGCGGCATACGATCCGCGCGCGATCGAAACGCCCGAACAAGCCGACTATGTCGCGAGATTCGTTGCGGTCAATGGCACCCGGTAGCCGCTCAGGCAGCTCCCTGCGCAGCATCGCGCCCGGACCGTTTCGGCAGGAAATGCAGCACCGCCACGATGAGCGCGCCGACGACGGCACCGAAGACGGCCGAGAAAAACGTGTTCACCACCCAGCCCAGCACGGAGCCGAGCGCGCCCGTGGCATCGTGCACGGCGTGCTCCAGGCGATGAACTACGCTGTATGGCGCATTCCAGCCGAGATCGTCGAAGCCGTTCAGCAGGATGTGCCCGCCCACCCAGAGCATGGCCACGACGCCGACCGTCGACAGCACCCGCAGCACGACCGGCATGCCGGTGACCAGCCCCCGCCCGATCCGCTCACGTCCCCCGGTCGCTCCGTCGGCAAGCCCAAGGCCGATGTCATCCATCTTCACGATCAGCGCCACGACGCCATACACCAGCGCCGTGATGAAGATTGCCACGACGATCAGGATCGCCGCCCGTGAGAGGAAGGGCTCGTGGTCGACCTCGTTGAGAGCGATCACCATGATCTCCGCGGACAGGATGAGGTCGGTGCGGATCGCCGCCGCGATCACCTTGCCTTCGTCCTTGGGCCGGTCGGTCGCTGACTCGCGGTGACCCGACAATGCCTCCCAGATCTTCTCGGCTCCCTCGAACGACAGGTAGGCGCCACCGAGCATCAGGATTGGTGTGAGCGCCCACTCGGCGAACTGACTGAGAATCAACGCAACCGGCAGGATCAGCAACAACTTGTTGCGCAGTGAGCCGACCGCGATCTTCTTGATGATCGGGAGTTCCCGCTGCGCCGAGAGGCCCTCGACATACCTTGGCGTGACCGCCGTGTCGTCGACGACGACGCCGACCGCCTTCGCGCTCGCCCGGCCGGTCGCAGCGCCGACGTCGTCCAACGACGCCGCAGCGAGCTTTGCGAGCGCCGCGACATCGTCCAGCAGCGCGACCAGTCCACCTGCCATGCGGGAAGTCTATGCAGCAGCCGTCCAGCGAACGCTCACAGACCGGGTGTCACCCGAAATCGAGCCCCAGCAGGGCGTTCTCGACCACCTCGGCGAGGGCCGGGTGGATCCAGTACTGACCGCGCGCCACCTCCGGCGCCGTCTGGCCGAAGCTCATCGCCTGGATGACCGGCTGGATCAGCGTGCTCGCGTCGGGACCCATCACATGTGCGCCGACGATGAGTTTTGTATGGCGATCGGCGATCACCTTGAAGATGCTCGTGGTGTCCTCCATGGCCCAGCCGTATGCCGTGTCACCGTATTTCTGGACCTTCACCGTGACGTCGATGCCGGCGTCCCGGGCGGCGGCTTCGGTCAGACCGACCGACGCGATCTGCGGATGGGTGAACACCGCCGAGGGCACGAACCGGTGGTCGAACGCCCAGAGGTCTTCGGGATGCACGAGGTTGTGCGCAACCACGCGCGCTTCGTGGTTGGCGACGTGTTTCAGCTGGTGTGACGAACTCACGTCGCCCAGCGACCAGACGCCGTCAGCAGTGGTGCGCCCGAACTCATCGACACGCACCCGTCCATCGGAGTGCGTTGCGACACCCGCTCTTTCGAGGCCGAGCCGCTGGGTGTTGGGCCGACGCCCCGTTGCGACGAGCAGCATCTCGCCCGTGACCAGTTCGCCGGAGTCGAGCTCCAGCACGAGCTCCGTGGCTGCCTCCTTGACGCCGACCACGGTGGCGTCGAGGTGCACTTCCCACTGCTTGACCGCTAGAGCCGTGAAGTCCTTGCTGATCTGCTCGTCCTCCTTGCGCAGCAATCTCGAACTCCGATTGACGATGCGCACGTCGACGCCGAGCGCCCCGAAGACATGCGCGAACTCCGAGGCGATGAAACCGCCACCCAGAATCACCATCGACCGCGGCAGCTCATCGATGCGCATGATCGTGTCGCTCGTCTGGAAAGGAACACCGGACTCCGAAACAACGTCGGGCACAACCGAATGCGCGCCGGTAGCGACCACGACCTGGTCGGCCGTCACCTCCTCGACGCAATCACCGACGTGCACCCGCAACTCACGTCGCCCGACGAACTCGGCATGGCCCTCGAACGCGGTGGTGTTCGGGCCGTGCTCCCGGTAGGAGCGACCGGCCGCCGCGATCGGATCGATCCGCCCGAAGATCCGATCGCGAATGTCACGCCACCGCACTGCGTCCAGCGTGGATTCAACGCCGTATTTGGCCGAGTCCGTGACCGTGTCGGCCACGTCAGCGGCATACACGAACATCTTCGTGGGAATGCATCCCACGTTGAGGCAGGTCCCGCCGAAGAGGCCCTCTTCGATCACCGCCACGCGCTTGTCGTCGAAGTCCGGCGTGACCAGCGAATTGCCGGATCCCGTGCCGATGATGGCCAAGTCGAAATGCGTCACGCACCCAATGTATGCCGCGCCGCAGGCGATGCCGCCGGACGCTCCGTCGCGACGACCCAGCGTCCACATGCCGGGCATTGCGTCCATCATACGGATGGCCCCTGTCCGCGGGCGGTGTCGGAGAGCACGCTGTCCTCATGGCAGAGGGGACGCACTGGCGGCGCAATCTCTTTGTCTGCGTGGGTGGTTCGTTCACGACGATCGTCGCGATGACGATGCTCGTCCCGTATCTCCCGATCTTCGTCGAACAGCTCGGCGTCCATGACCGAGCATCGGTGTTGCGTTGGTCGGGCATCGCCTACAGCGCCACCTTCTTCACTGCCGCCCTCACCGCGCCGCTGTGGGGCGCCCTCGGCGACCGTTTCGGCCGCAAGTCCATGCTCATCCGCGCCAGCCTCGGCATGGCGATCGTCATGTCCTGCATCGGACTGGCCCAGAACGTCTGGCAACTGCTCGGACTGCGGCTGCTCACCGGCCTGCTCGGCGGCTACGCGTCCGGCTCCACGATCCTGGTTGCCGCGCAGACCCCGAAGGAACGCAGTGCCTGGGCGCTCGGCATCCTGTCCGGCGGCGTGATGGCCGGCAATATCGTGGGCCCGCTCTTCGGCGGCTTCGCGCCCGAACTCGTCGGCGTGCGCACGACGTTCTTCGTCGCCGGCGGCTTGATCTTCCTGGCCTTCATCGCGACCACCACTCTGCTGCACGAAGAGCGGAAACGACCGCACAGCAAGGAGCTCCACGAAGGCCGCACCTGGTCGCAACTGCCGCAGCCGACAGTCGTCGCCATGCTCCTCGCAACCTCCAGCCTGCTGCTCTTCGCCACCATGTCGGTGGAGCCCATCATCACCGTGTTCGTGGAGCAGCTGAGCCGCGACTCCGGGCACGCGTCCTTCCAGGCGGGTGTGATCATGGCGCTCGGAGCGGCGGGCAGCATCGTGTCGGCTCCTCGGCTGGGTCGCCTCGGCGACCGCATCGGGCACCTCACCGTGATCACCGGGTCACTCGTCGCGGCCGGAGTGCTCCTGCTCGCCCAGGCCGCCGCTCCCAACGTCGTCGTCCTCGCGGTCCTCCGGCTCGTCATGGGCGCGGCGCTCGGCGGGCTGATGCCGGCCATCACCGCCGCCGTTCGGCACCGTGTCCCCGATCGCGTCGTCGGTCGCGCGCTGGGGCTGTCGGTCTCCGCTCAGTACGTCGGTCAGGTCACCGGGCCGCTGATGGGCGGGTATGTCGGAGCGCATCTCGGACTCCGCCCGGTGTTCGTGATCACGGCAGTCGTGCTGCTCCTGGTTGCGGTCGGCGACAGCGCCCTCATCCGGCGCCAACCGGTCACCGATCGGGTCTAGAGCTGACCCGACGTCCGGTCGCGGAGGTCCGCGACGTGCGGCGAGACCGCTGGATCCACGCCCAGGCCGAGCGCGAGATAGGTTGCGGCGAAATCGGTCAGCGACATCAGCTCCGCCAGCCGAGCGACCGAATGCCCTGCAGTGGCTGTTGATTCGATGATATGCGCGCCGGCCGCACGGGCCGTGCCGAGCACTGCCTCGGTGAGTGCGTCGGCCGCATCGCTCTCGGGTGTCGGTGGACGCACTGGCGCGTCCCGCAGCATCATCAGCCCGAGTTTCGGCTGCGCCGGCGCATCCAGGAACGGGTCGGCGAAGATGTCCGCCTGACGTGCCGCCGCCGCGCCCACCCCTCCACCCGCCGTGAACGGTCCGTCGAAACACGCGACGACCTGCGATGCCGCGTCCGGCAGCTCGCCCCAGGTCGCGGGGATCCGCGCCGTCTGGGCGAGCATCGCCGCTGCGCGCCGCGCGGCGACACCGGAGAGCGCACCGTCACCGAGGACGACCGGCACGGTCTCCGCCGTCTGCACGGCGATCAGCTTGGCGGGATTGACGAAGGACTCGGATGACGGCCGGCACGCTTCCGCTTGCTCGTCCAGCCGTCCGGCGACTTCGGGGAGAACCGAGTCGGGCACGTCGATCAGGCCGAGGATGTCTCCCGCCATCAGCACCGGAGTGAGCAACGACCACAAGGAGGTTCGGGACGACGTGCGGCCTCGCCCGACACCGATGTGCACACCGCGTGCGCGGTGGCTCACCTCGGCGAGCGGAGAGTCGTCCGCACCGACCGTGAGTAGTGCCGCACCCCGTCGTGTGGCTTCCCTCGCAACGGCGACCGGCCCTTCTGCACGACCCGACAGGGACACCGCGATCACCAGATCGAGTGGTCCCACCCATCCGGGAATGGGCAGGTTGCGGCGCACGGTCACCGGCACCGGGGACGACGGTTCGGCGAGCATCTCCAGCACGTCGGCCACCACCGCACTGCCGCCGAGTGCGGCCACCACGACGGACCGCGGACGCTCGCCGTAGCTCACCCGGTCGATTCCACCTTCCGTCGACAGGGTGATGGCCTCCCGGACCTGGGCGCCGGCGGTCGCCAGCGCCCGCAACGTCTCCCGCGAGTCACGCCGGGCCAATTCGTCCGGATCGTCGAGGCCGGCCTCATCGAGATAGGGCATCGTCGCCTCGGATCAGATTGAGAACACTCGTGACTCGTCGGCAAGCAACACCGGCACGCCGTCCTCGACCGGGTAGCCACGACGCTGTCCCGGAGCACCACAGTCGGTCGCGCACTGCAGCTCGGGTTCGCCGTCGGGGCCGGTGCCGTCGACCAGCTCGTGCAGTCCCACGGGGCAACGCAGGATCTCCCGGAGCCACGGATCAATCGTGCTTGCACTCATGCAGACCCCTCCTGCGTCGGGCTCTGCATTCGCCCTGCGTCCATTGGTCGCTCGCTGCGCTCGCTCATGCCTTGCTCTCCTCGCGAATCTGCTCCAGGGCGCCGTCACGGACCCGCTCCATGGTCCCACGATCCGCCGCCTCGACGTTGAGTCGGAGCAGCGGCTCTGTGTTGCTCGCCCGGACGTTGAGCCACCACATCGGCTCACCGTCGTGGCTGATCGTGAGTCCGTCGAGGGTGTCCTCGGTGACGTCGTGGTGCGACGCCCACGCGCGCACGCGCTCGGTTGCCGCCGCCGCGTCGACGACCCGCGAGTTGATCTCGCCGGAGGCGACATAGCGGCTGTATGACGATGCCAGCTCCGACAACGGACGGTCCTGCTCGCCGAGCGCCGCGAGCACGTGCATGGCCGCCAGCATGCCGGTGTCGGCATACCAAAAATCCTTGAAATAGTAATGGGCCGAGTGCTCGCCCCCGAAAACCGCCTGATGGGAAGCCATTTCGGCCTTGATGAACGAATGGCCGACGCGGGTCCGGATCGGTTCGCCGCCGCACTCGGTAATGATCTCCGGCACTGCCCGGGAGGAGATCAGGTTGTGCACGATCCGGGCTCCCTCGCCGGCCTTGGCGATCTCCCGGGACGCGACCAGCGCCGTCACCGCCGAGGGACTCACCGGCTCGCCGCGCTCGTCCACGACGAAACAGCGGTCGGCGTCACCGTCGAAGGCGAGCCCCGCATCGGCGTGCTGCTCGACCACGGCGCGCTGCAGATCGCGCAGGTTTTCCGGCTCGAGAGGGTTCGCCTCATGGTTGGGAAAGGTGCCGTCGAGCTCGAAATACAGCGGCACCACCTCGATCGGCAGCGCCGGCAAACCGGCGACCGCGCCGAGCACAGCCGGCACGGTGTGTCCACCCATCCCGTTGCCCGCATCGACGACGACCTTGAGCCGGCGACTGCCGGACAGGTCCACCAGTCCGCGAAGAAACGCGGCGTAGTCGGCGAGCAGGTCCTGATGGGCGATCGCTCCGGGCCGACCCGACGACTCCACTGTCGACGGGTCGTCCAGCCAGCCCTGGGCGAGAGCGGTGATCTCAGCCAGGCCGGTCTCCCGGCTCACCGGCCGGGCACCGGCCCGGCACAGCTTGATGCCGTTGTACTGAGCCGGGTTGTGACTGGCGGTGAACATCGCTCCGGGCAGCTGCAACGCACCACTCGCGTAATAGAGCCCGTCGGTCGAACACAGCCCGATCTGCACCACGTCGAGACCGGTCCGGGCGACACCGCGGCCGAACGCGTCGGCGAGCGACGGCGAACTGGGGCGCATGTCATGACCGACCACCACTGCGCTCGCGCCCTCCGGAATGGCGACCACGCGGGCGAAGGCCGCGCCGATCGCGGTCGCGACCTCGTCGCTCAACTGATCGGGCACGAGCCCGCGAACGTCATACGCCTTGCAGAAGTCGGCGAGCCGGGGTGCTGTCACGAACGGTGAGCCTATTCCCTGCCGCGCAGCACGGTCAGGACCGGTCGCTCACCCGCTCGTGGGGCCTGCGGAAAAGGAGCCGGCGGGGCGGCCGCCGCGCGCACCGCGTCCGCGAGCGCCAGCAGGTCGTCCGGGGTCGGCTCGGGTTCGGTCAGGTCGATCGCGAGGCGCACCACGTCCCATCCGCGGGGCGCCGTCAGCCGCGTGGTGTGATCGGCGCACAGGTCGTAGGTGTGCGGCTCCGCGTAGGTCGCGAGCGGGCCGAGCACCACCGTCTGGTCGGCATGCACATAGGTGAGGGTGGCAACTGCGGCCGCCTTGCAGGCAGTGCGGGAACACAGGCGCTTCACTCTCGGACCAGTCACGTTGCTCGACTCTAGGACACACCGGTGACGGTGCCCGTTCGGCACGCCGGTCGCCCGGCCACCGTCGCCTATTGACTAAGGTCGGATCATGAGCGAGCGGAGCGAGCGACCGTGGGCTCGAGGGAATGGCGGGGCCCGACGGAGGAGGGGACCGACATGACCATCGACCGGCACGGACGCGGCTTCCGGGGCCCGCTCGCGTGGCCGCCGGTGCCGGCGATGCGCAGCAGGTCAGCACAGTTCGACGAGCTCGTGCTCGACGGCGTGGAGAGTCTCGAACGACGGCTGAAACGCAAACTCGACGGCATCGAGTTCGCCGTCGAGGACGTGCCGTCCACCGACCCGCCACCGTGGGAAGCGGAGCTCGCCCTCGGACGCGCGTACGCTGCCGGCCGGGGCACCTCGGCACGCGTCGTGCTCTACCGCCGGCCGATCGAGTCGCGGGCGTCCGAGGACGGTGAGCTGGCCGAGCTGGTGTGGGACGTGCTCGCCGAGCAGGTCGCCCACGTGATCGGCATTCACCCGGACGACCTGGAGGACTGATGTCGCAGGCCACCGACCCGCCACCACTCATCCCAGGACTCCCCGGCATCGCCCGGCCACCGGTGCTGGTGACCGGCGGCACCGGGACCATCGGCTCGCAAGTTGTCCAGGAACTGCTCCGATCCGGTGTGCCGGCAACGGTTCTCACCCGGTCCACAGGTCGATCGGCGCCCGGGGTCCGGGAGATCGAGGGCGACCTCGCGACGGGCTCCGGGCTGCGAGCAGCGGTCGACTCCGTGCAAGCGGTCATCCATTGTGCGAGTGATGCGAAAAACAGCCAGGACGTCGACGTCGACGGCACTCGGCGGTTGTGCGCAACGCTCGCCGAGCACAATCCACAAGCCCGGGTGATCCACGTGTCGATCGTCGGCTGCTGGGACAACCCGCTCCCCTACTACCGCGCGAAGGCGGCGGCGGAAACGGTGGTGACGGACGCTCGCCGTCCCCATGCCATCGTGCGAGCGACCCAGATCCATGAGCTCGTGCACCGGCTCATCGGCAGTCAGTTCGGTGGTTTCGGCATCGGAATGCGCGGTCTGCGCTTCGCACCCGTCGAGTCGGCATGGCTAGCATCGCAATTGGTCGATCTGGCACTCGACGAAAACCTGCCCACCGAGGTCACCGAGTATGCCGGGCCGGAGATCCTCTCCGCGCGGGAGCTCGCAGTGCTCACCGCGCACGTGGAAGGGCGCCGCACGCCACACGTAGTGCGCCTGCCCGCTCTCGGCAGCACCATGCGGCGGTTCGCAGAGGGTTCCAATCTGCCGGGTCCGGACGCGATTCGGGGTGGCGCAACCTACGGTCAGTGGCTCGCGGCTCAGCAGGACTGATCGCCGGACTCAGCCGCGCGCCGGCACCAGCCGGGACGTCGCCTGGCTGAGGGTGACCGGCTGCACCGGCACCGTCGCCAGGAAGTCACCCGACGCATCCCGTCCCGTGACCGTGACGGCAGCGTGCACTGCACCACCACCGACCGGACGAAGCCACACGGCGCGCGCATTGTCGACACTGCTCGTCACCGCCCGACCAGCCGGAACCACAACGGTTTTGCTGTGGGTGTCTCCGGACGAGGTAGTGGTGACGACCTCGACCCTGCTCGTGGTGTCGGCCGTGAGCATCAAGGTCGCCGAGCCGCCGGGAACGCCTGACGGGAGGGCGATGCCGGCCGGGTGCTTCAGCAGCGGTGCGGCGGTGGACCAGCTGAGATCGGTGGTGCCGGTGGTTCCGGTGCGACTCATCACCGCTGCGACGACCGGCACGTCGGCCGTGACCTCGACGGCGTAGCTGCCGACGGCGAGGCCGGTCAGGTCGATCGCCGATGTGGTCTCTCCGGCCACGGTGGTGACACGGTCGGTCACCACGGCACCGGAAGTGTTGATCGCACGGGTCCGGACGATGGCCTGCTCGCTGCCGGGGACCGCGAGTCGGACGACCGGTGCAGCCTGGGTGGCGGAGACTGCTGGAATCACGATGTTCCGGGCAGCGGCCACCGCATTGGAGGAGGTGCTCTCCCCCACCGGTGTCTCGCCCGTCATCCAGGCATCGGTGAGCGAGGCCACCACGCCCGCCCCGGACGCGGTGACGCGCACTGCCGCCGCGCTGAGCGCGGGCCCGAAGTCGCCGAGCGTGAGCACCTTGCGCTGGCCGGGTGCGAGAACCGTGCCGGCGACGCTCGCCGACTTGTCGACCCCGTCGGCGCCGAGCACCGAGGCGTCCACGGTCGTGGGTGTCGCCGCAGGATTGGCCAGCACCAGCCGCGCGACACGGCCCTTCTGGTCGCCTCCGCCGAAGAACCATCCGGATTGCACCGGAGCCGAGCAGTTGCTGAGCGCGAGACCGCGCGACGTGCTGCGCTGGTCGAGCTGCAGCTGCCCGGCCACCAGGCCGCTCGCCAGTCCGCCGGATCCAGTGACGGTGCCGGTGACCCCGGAGGGCAGCTTGGCGGCAGCCGCTCCACCGTGCCGCAGCTCGAGGGCGCCGGTCGTCGCACCCTGCACCCGCACGGTCCCGTCGGCGGCCGGCTTCGGCGTCCACCGCGCCGGCGCGGAGGCGACCTCGATCGACCCGTCCAGATCGGCTCCGGTGCACGCGAGCGACATCTCGGTCACCCGGCCGGACGTGGTGTCGGCGGACGCGGCCCGCACGTCGGAGCGCCGGGTGGTGTCGGCGGTGCCGGTCGCCTGCGTCGCGCCCCAGACGAGGCCGGCTCCGGCCAGCACCGCCGCGGTCGCACGCAGGACACCCCAGGGCTTCACAACGTCCTCCTCGACCGGCGGTTGCCGAAGGGAACGGCGAGGAAGAGCAGCAGCCCGGCAAGAACACCCTGGCCGAGCACGACGTGCGGGTGCTGGAGGCCGGGATCGATCACCAGACGGCCACCTGATGCGGGCACCGGGTAGCTCAGTTGACCGTTGCGGACCTGCGCCGGCATGGAGTGACCGTTGACGGTCACTCGCCCATGGTCCTGCCACCCCGTGCCCTCGGCGATCACCAGCCGACGGCCCGCCGGGCCGGCCGGGATGCGAGTCACGGACCGCGCATGGGCGGTCGTGGACGGCAGCTGCGCCACCGGCGCCCCGTCGAGGTCGAGCCGGACGCGGCTGCTGGCGACCACGGACCTGCCGTCGTCGGTCGTCGTCGGGTCGACCCGCCATACAGCCGCGCGCGCGGCACGCGAGATCTGGGTGAGACCCGCGACCTGGTGCAGCGTCGCGCTGATCGCGGAGCGGTTGCCCGGACCGTCGACGACGACGAAACCGACCGCAAGCGAACGTAATCCGGCCGCCGCCTCCGCCGGGTGATCGGCCTGGAGGAGGGTCTGAGCGACCTGCGCCGTCGCAGCCCCACCACTCGGCACGGGTTGGCGGAGGCCGGTAGCCGGCAGGCCGGTCTCGCGCCCGATCAGCTGGTAGGTGATCGTGCCCGACCGCGCGATCGTCAGCCGTAGGTAGCGCACGGCGCTCGGGCCGGTGAGTTGTTCGGACACGACGCTGGACGGTCCGGCGGGCGCCGGACGCAGGCTGCCGGTCGGCGTGGCCACCCAGGCGGCCAGCGCGGTGACCGCCGCGAACAGCACACAGGCGCCGGTGGTGGCGCCGACGGCGAGGCGACGCGCGACCTGCGGTGCCCGGCCGGGCCGCTCCGCGAGCACACCGCGCAAGCCGACGAGCGCGGCGCCGATCAGCGCCGCGGCGAAGACGTCCAGCCCCAGGCCGCTCCACGGCGTGCGCGGGCCGTCCGACCACTGGACGAGCTGCAGGTGCGCGGCGGCGAGCGCAGCTGCGAGACCGAGCAGGCCGACGAGAGCCAGGCCGGTCGACGCCTTGCCGAAGCCGCTGCGCACCAGGCCGGCCACACCCAGGGCCAGCACCGGGATGCTCGCCCAGAGCGAGTAGGACCCGGGCCCACCGGGGTGCAAGAGCAGCAGGTGCCACGGCGGAGTCGCGTGCACGGTGTCCAGCCCACCCGGGCCGGCCAGCAGCGCACGCCAGTCGGAGAGCAGCGAACGCGTCCACCAGCCGAGCAGCAACCACGGCAGCACCGCCACGACGAGCCCGCGCAGCCTGGCCCAGCCCGGACCGATGACGACGACCACCACGCCGATGACTGAGCTCACGATCAACAGCGGCGGCGCGAACGCCCCGACGACAGCGGCGGCGAGCACCGTGCCGCACGTCACCGGCGTGCTCGCGCGCCGCCGACCGATCTCGAACGAGCCGGCGAGTGCCAGCGGGAAGACGATGTGCGCCACCACGGGGCCGAGTCGACCACCCGCGACCCCCGTGGTCAGCGTCGGCAGGCCGGCCCACGCGAGCGCTGCGGCGGCTCGCGGCCAGCGCGCGTGGGTCGCGACGCGCGCGGCGCGGTAGGCGACGAGACCGGACAGCGGCATCGCCAGCACCAGCAGGCAGGTGACGACAGCAGCACCGGACGCAGCGCCGTGGACGCCGGGCAGCTGCTCCGCGAGCCAGGCGAGCGGCGCCAGCACGATCAGGTATGGCGTGGCGCTGCTCGCATGGCCCAGTCCGGGACCTGTCCAGGCGTCACGCCACATCCGCCACAGACCGGTGGCGTCGGTGGTGAACGGTTGCAGTGCACCACCGACCAGGCCATTGCCGGTGCCCCGGACCGCACCGCCGGTGATCAGGTCACGCCAGCACACCCCCGCTGCGGCGACCAGCAGGAGGACGGCCCACAGGCCGGGATTGTGCAACAGGCCGCGGCGTCCCGCGACGACGGGCATGGACTCGGCATCGTCCGCGACCGGGCCGGTCTCGACCGGCTCGGTGCTCGGAATGTCACGACGCGTCGGCTCGGGCGTGATGGCGTCGCCCATCGTGGCGACGGCGTGCTCGACCGCACCACGCCAGGGCACGAAGATCCCCCGGAGGTTGCGACGGCGGGTCGTGGCCCGGCCGATGAACCGCCAGCGGGCGCCGAGGATCCGCAATATGCCGAACGGTGCTGTCGCCTGGGCGAATTCGCCGAGAGAGCGGCGGGGCCGCTTCAGCAGCAGCAGGAGCACGCCGAGCACGGTGCAACTCAGCAGGATCCACAGCGCCATGAAGGGCAGGCCCAGCAGCGAGCACCGGGCGAGGGCGACCTGCCGGTGCCGGCGCAGGGTGCGCGGGCTGCGCGGCGCCGGGCGGTCGACGTCGCTGTCCTTGCCGACCAGATCCTGGTGTGTGCGTGCGGCGGGGACGACGATCACCTGGCGACCGGTCAGGTGGGCACGCCAGGAGATGTCGAGTCCGTCGCCGTCGCCGTCGAAGGCCGGCTCGAAGCCGCCGAGGCTGAGATAGACGTCCCGCCGGATCAGCATGCCGGCGCTGCTGACCGCGAGCACGTCCCGCCGGTCGTCGTGCTGGCCCTGGTCGGGTTCGCCCTGCATCCGGGAACCGACGTGGCGACCGGTGCGGGTCAGGTCGATCCCGACGTTGACCAGGCGCGTGGGGTCGTCGCTGTCGAGGATCTTGCAGCCAGCAATGCCGACGCGATCGCTTGCCGACACGATGCCGACGAGTTGCTCGAGCGCGTCGTGTGCGGGAGCGCTGTCCTCGTGCAGCAGCCACAGCCATTCGTCCCGATCCCGAGGACGGACAGGGCGTTTGCGGGCACGCCGCCGTGGGCGCAGGGCGACCACGGTGTTCTCGCCGGGATCCGGCAGTGCGGTGACGGCGGTGTCGACGATCTCCGCGAACGGTGTCCCGGGCGGGACGGTGACGACGGAGAGGGCCCAGTTGCCGGTGCCGATCGAGGGGTGGTCGGCGAGCACGTCGGGCAGGTCGCGGCCGGGGGTGGCATCGATGACGACGAGCCGCTCGGGACGACGGCGGGCGGACACGAGGGATTCCAGCGTGTCGGTCAGCCGAGGGTGATCGCTGTGCTGGACGACGAGGAGTGCGGTGACCGTGAGGTCGGTGGAATCCTCGTCGGTCGCCAAGAACCCGGCACCGGTCAGCTCGGCTGCGTGCCGGGAGGGGCGGGCGTGGGTCGTGCTCAGACCGCCCGCTTCTTCAACTTGCGACGCTCGCGCTCGGACAGACCGCCCCAGATGCCGAAGCGTTCGTCGTGAGCGAGTGCGTATTCGAGGCACTCGGCCTTGACCTCACACCCGATGCAGACCTTCTTGGCCTCTCGGGTGGAGCCACCCTTTTCGGGGAAGAACGCTTCCGGGTCGGTTTGCGCGCACAATGCGCGCTCCTGCCACGAAAGCGCTGTCTCGTCCTCTTCCTGCTCGAGCCCCTCGTGCAAGAGGGTCAAAAGTGTGAACTCCTGCACGGCTCCTCCTCCTCATTCGCCTGACGTGATGGCCTAATTACACGCGTGTCATTCCCATCCGTCAAGCCCGGGAGCTGCTAGCCACCTCCGCGCAGTTCCGCGTGCGGCAACGCTTTTCGTCACCGCCCCGGCCGGGTCCGCACGCCCAGCCGGGCGTGCGACGATGGGACGATGCGCATCACGGCACTCGCCGGGGGTGTCGGCGGCGCCCGATTCCTTCGCGGCCTGCTCCACCACCTGTCCAGCAGGACCGACGGCCCGCACTCGCTCACCGTCATCGGCAACACCGGGGACGACATCACGCTGTTCGGTCTGCGGGTGTGCCCGGACCTCGACACGCTGCTCTACACGCTCGGCGGTGGCGTGCACGAGGGCCAGGGCTGGGGCCGCGCCGACGAGACCTTCGTGGTGCAGAGCGAGCTCGGGGCATACGGCGCCCAACCCCAGTGGTTCGGGCTCGGTGACCGCGACTTCGGCACGCACATCGCCCGCAGTCAGTGGCTCGGCCAGGGTATGCCGCTCAGCGCCGTCGTCGAGCGGCTCGCGCAACGCTGGGGGCTGTCCGAACAAGGCGTCACCCTCCTGCCGATGACCGACACACCGGTCGAAACCCACGTGGTGATCGAGCAGGACGGCGCGGAGAGCGCAATTCACTTCCAGCAGTGGTGGGTTCAGCACCAGGCGGCGCTGCCCGCCAAGCGATTCGTCGTCGCCGGGCTCAACCAGGCCGCTGCCGCACCCGGCGTGCTCGATGCGATCCGCACCGCCGACCTCGTGCTGCTGCCGCCGAGCAACCCCGTCGTCTCGATCGGCATCATCCTGTCCGTGCCCGGCGTGCGGGACGCGATACGCGGCACGGGCGCGCCCGTGATCGGCGTCAGTCCGCTGGTCGGCGGAGCTCCGGTGCGCGGGCACGCCGACGCGTGCCTCACCGCCATCGGCGTCGGGGTGACACCGGACGGCGTGGCCGGCCTGTATGCCGACTTCCTCGACGGCTGGTTGGTCGACAAGGCCGACGAGTCCTCCATGGCCGGATCCGACGTCGCCGTCCGCGCTGTCCCGCTGCTCATGACCGACATCGATGCCGCAGCCGAAATCGCCGGAGAGGCAGTCGAACTCGGCTTGTCCCTGAGCGCATGATCTGTATCCGGCCGGTCGGCTTCGACGACGAGGTCACGCCGGAGCTGGACCTGCCCGTGCTCTTGGCCTGCCTGCTCTCGGACGAGCTCGTGGCCGGTGACGTGCTCATCGTCACGAGCAAGATCGTCTCCAAGTGGCTCGGACTGTATGCCGAGACGGGCGTCGACCGCGCGGATCTGGTGCTCCGGCAATCACATTCGGTCGTCGCGGAGCGCACGACGGCGACCGCGGTGACCCGGGTCGTCCACGCGGTCGCGGGGCCGGTGATG